>DASYKM010000207.1:0-18084 GCA_035995425.1 Steroidobacteraceae bacterium | reverse complement strand
GTAGAGGACGTCGGGCAAATCGCCGGCGTGAATCACGACCGTTTTCGACGGAACTGTGCGAATGCGGCAGTAACTCAAAAAACGGTTGATTGCCGGAATGTCGCTGAGGGGTTTGACCGCCTCTTCCATCTGACTCTCCCTTGCTGCGTGCATGTATCGCCTCAGCTGCGTAATAAGTCGTATTACATAACTTACTGCTTACGCGAGCAATTGAACACGGATCAACAGTGATCCGCGTCACAGGCGCCCCATCAAATCCGGTACGAAGTATGCGTCATGATGCTGGCCGTTCGCCGCATCAATTCGCGGACCGGGCCGGGCAACGGCATGGCGCCGGCGCTTTGCGCCTGCCGGCCGTGCCCGACTTCGTCGTGACACATGGCTTCGACGATCGCCCGGCTACGCAGATCGTCGGCGGGCAATCGATCGAGATGACTCTTCAGATGGCCTTCGACCTGGCGCTCGGTCTCGGCCACGAAGCCCAGGCTGGCCGCGTCCCCGAAGATCGTGGCCAGGACGCCGATGCCGAATGATCCGGCATACCAAAGAGGGTTCAGCGCGCTGGGGCGGGCGCCCAGCTCTTTCAGCCGGGTCTCGCACCAGGCGAGGTGATCGGTCTCTTCGCGTGCCGCGTGAAGCATGAATTCCCGCACGTCCGCCTTACGCGCGAACAGCGCCTGAGCATGGTAGAGGGCCTGGGCGGCCACCTCGCCGGCGTGATTGACGCGCATCAGGGCCGCGGACTCGCGCTTGTCGTCGGCCGACAGCGCTGCATCCGCCTTCTGGGTTTCACGCAGGGACGCCGGGGCGGCCGATGGGGGCAGCGGCCGGCCGGCGGCCGGTGGTGCCAGCAGGGCGCGCAGGGCGCGGTCCGCCGCTGAGATAAAGGTGTCCAGGTGAGGCCCGCGCGCCATGGGGCGGGATTATAGGGGGCTAAACCCCCGGGGCATCTGGAGTTTTGCAAAGACTGGAGGCCTTGAGTACACTCTGCGCCCTTTTTCCAGGGGCCCATCCGCACCGAATTTGCAGCTGATTCATCAGCCGCGAGGTGTGGGCTCTTCCGGTGTTTGGAGTCAGTGATGTCTACTGTTTTTGCGAAGTCCGAAACTGTGCGCGCCGATTGGTACGTAGTGGATGCCACGGACAAGATCCTGGGCCGCCTCTCGACGCAGATTGCCATGCGCCTCAAGGGCAAGCACAAGGCCATCTTCAGCCCGCACGTGGACATGGGCGATCACATCGTGGTGCTCAATGCCGAGAAGATCAAAGTCACGGGCAACAAGCTCGACGACAAGATTTATTACCACCACACCGGCGCCATCGGCGGCATCAAGTCGATCGCGCTCGGCAAGCTGCTCAAGGAACATCCCGAGCGCGCCATCGAATTCGCGGTGAAGGGCATGCTCCCCAAGGGTCCGCTCGGCCGCAAGATGTACAAGAAGCTGCACGTGTTCGCGGGCGACAAGCACCCGCACGCCGCCCAGCAGCCGAAGTCGCTCGAAATTTAAGGAATCGAAGAATGCCCGCTACTGCAAAGCCGAACTACGGCACCGGCCGCCGCAAGACTGCCGCGGCTCGCGTCTACATGAAGGCCGGCACCGGCAAGATCACGGTCAACGAACGTCCGCTGGACGAATTCTTCGGTCGTGAGACTGGCCGCATGATCGTGCGTCAGCCGCTCGAGCTGGTGCAGCTCGCCAACAAGTTCGACTTCACCGTCTCGGTCTCGGGCGGCGGCATCACCGGTCAGGCCGGCGCCATTCGCCACGGCATCACGCGGGCGCTCATGGAATACGACCCGGAGCTGCGCAAGGCACTGCGCATTGCCGGCTTCGTCACGCGCGATGCGCGCGAAGTCGAACGCAAGAAGGTCGGCCGCCGCAAGGCGCGTCGTGGACCGCAGTACTCCAAGCGCTAATAACGCTAGTATTGTTCGCAGACGGCCAGCTTTTGGGGGATCGTCTAGCGGTAGGACAACGGACTCTGACTCCGTTTACCTAGGTTCGAATCCTAGTCCCCCAACCAAAACCGAAACCCGCCCATTCCTTCAAGGAATGGGCGGGTTTCTTTTTGCCGGAGTAGTTAGTGATGAAACGCGGTTCGTTCCCTGTTTTACTGCTCGCGTTCGCCGCATTCACAGGCGAGGCGCGCCCCGCGCCGGTTGAAGAGAAGGGCCGCGCGGCGCAACTCAACTCGATGTACGCCGAGTTCTGGGAAGAGGATCTCGCGCTCAACCCGTTGACCGCGACTTTCGCCGGCGATCCGCGCTACAACGCCGAGCTGCCGAATTTCCTCGCGCCCGAGTTCGACGCAAAGACCCGGGCTTTCGAGCGGAAATATCTGGACCGTGCGCGCGCCATTGGCACCGAAGGGCTCACCGGCCAGGACCGGCTGTCGTACGACGTCTTCACGCTCAATCGCGAGTCGGCGCTCGAGGAGCTCGAATTCCCCGATCGACTGCTGCCCATCGACCAGTTCTACAACATCGCCAATTCCTTCGCGCAGCTCGGCTCCGGCACCAGCGCGCAACCGTTTGCCACGGTCAAGGACTACGACGACTGGCTCAAGCGCGCGGCGCAGGGCCCGGTGATCTTTGGCCAGGCCATCGTGAACATGCGCGAAGGTGTCAGCAAAGGCATCGTGCAGCCACGTGTGCTCATGGAGAAAGTGCTGCCGCAGCTCGAGGCCAACATTACCGACGACGTGGGGAAGAGCATTTTCTGGGGCCCCATCACCAACATGCCCAAGGATTTCTCCGCGGCCGACCGTGAACGCCTGACGGCGGCGTACCGCATGCTGATCACCACGCAGCTCGTTCCCGCCTACCAGCGCCTGCGCACCTACATCGCCGATGAATACCTGTCGAAGACGCGCGCCACGTTTGGCATGGGCGCGCTGCCGGATGGCGCCGCCTGGTACGCGCACAAGGTGCACGACAACACCACGCACTCGATGAGCCCCGCGCAGGTTCACCAGATCGGTCTCGAAGAAGTCGCACGCATCCAGGACGGCATGCGCGCGGTGGCCGGGGATCTCGGCTACACCAAGTCCACGAAAACCCTGCCGGAGCTCAAGGCCTTCTTCGAGTGGATGAAGGCGCGCAATGACATGTACTTCGCCTCGCGCGAGGAGTTGTTAGCCGCCTTCCAGAAATTCCACAGCGACGTGGATCCGCTGTTGCCGAGCTATTTCAACCTGCGTCCGAAGACCAACTACGAGGTGCGCCTGATCGAGCCGTTCCGCGAAGCTTCGGCGTCCGCGGGTTCCTACCAGGGCCCTTCGCTCGACGGCAAACGCGGCGGCGTGTTCTATGTGAACGCGTACGATCTCAAGGCGCGTCCGAAGTGGACGCTGTCGTCGCTGTCGCTTCACGAAGCGGCGCCGGGCCATCACTTCCAGATCTCCCTGCAGCGAGAGCTAGGCAACCTGCCCATGTTCCGGCGTTTCTCGAGCGATACGGCTTACATCGAAGGATGGGGCCTGTATGCCGAGTACCTCGGCTACGAGATGGGCATCTACAAAGACCCCGTGCAGCGCTTTGGCGCGCTCGACGCCGAGTTATGGCGCGCGATCCGCCTGGTCACGGACACCGGCATCCACTCCAAGGGCTGGACGCGGCAGCAAACGATCGACTACATGCTCGCGAATTCGCCCTCGGAAATGACGCGCGCCGTATCCGAAGCCGAGCGCTTCGCGGCGATTCCCGGCCAGGCGCTGGCGTACAAGATCGGGCAGCTCAAGATCGTCGAGTTGCGCAAGCGCGCCGAAAAGGCGCTCGGCAAGAAGTTCGACCTGAAGGCATTCCATGACGAAGTGCTGAAGGACGGCGCGATCCCGCTCGACGTGCTGGACGCCAAGATCAACCGCTGGATCAAATCGCAGAGCTGAAACAGGTGGATGGATGAAAATCCCCGCGCTGCCAGTTCTCATCCTGCTGCTCTTCCTGGGCGGAGCGTTCGTGCATTTCACGATGGCCGGCGCTCGAGTCTTCTACTCGCGAGATCTGTCGGAAGAGCCGGGGGCGCTCGTCGGCCAGGTCACTTTCATATTCGGCGGTGCGATGCCGGTGTGGTGGCTAGGCCTTTTCCATGTGCCGATCCGCCTCGTGAACGGCATTGCGGCGGCTGGGTTGATGGTGGCCGCGATCGCGCTGTACGAATGGGCGAGACACACGATCTGGAGCCGGCGATTCGGCGTCGGCTGGGGCGATCACGTGCCGGAAGAACTGTGCGAGTCGGGTCCGTATCGCTGGGTCCGTCATCCGATCTATCTCGCCTACCAGCTTGCCTTCCTTGCCGCATTCATGGCGTTGCCGCACTGGATCACCCTGGTCCTGTTGGCTGCGAATGTCGTGCTTTTCACGCACGCGGCGCGCAACGACGAGGCGACGATCGCGACCAGCGCGCTGGCGGCGGCGTATGCCGCCTATCGCAATCGCGCCGGCCTGTTCTGGCCGAGATTCAATCCAGCAGCGCCTGGTAGATAGACGCCTTGAACTTGTCGGTGAGATCCGTGTTGTTCGGGATCATCTGGTACATGAGCACCGTGACCATGCGCTCGGCCGGGTCGACGCGATAATAGGTGCCATAAGCGCCGCCCCAGCCCCACGAGCCGACCGACTCCATGCCGCTCACCCCATATTTGTCGTGGGTCTCGAAGCCGTAGCCGAACCCCAGTCCCTTCGGGCTCTTGAGATCGCCGATCTGGTTGGTGGTCATCAGCTGCACGGCATGCGGCGACAGCAGGCGCACCTTGCCGAGCGCGCCGCCGTTGCGCAGCGCCTCGAGCAGCGTGGCGTAGTCGCGCGCCGTGGACACGAGGCCCGCGCCGCCGGAGAAGCTCATGCGCGGGCCTTCGACGTAGTGGCCCTGGCCACGGGCGCCTTCGGGCTGGCGCACGGCCTTGCCATCCTTGTCGCTGCCATACACCACCGCCAGCCGGTCTTTCTTCTCGGGCGGTAGATAGAAATACGTGTCCTTCATGCCGAGCGGGCCGGTGATGTGGCTCTTGATGAACTCATCGAGCGTGACGCCGGATGCTTTCTCGACGATGCAGCCCAGGATGTCGGTGTTGTAGCCGTACACGTAGCGTTCACCAGGCTGCGCCTCGAAAGGCAGCGTGCCCAGCCGTTCCATGGTCTTGCAGATGGGCTCGGTCTTGTCGGCGAAGTACCAGCCGAAACCCGCCGCGGGCCCGAGTCCCTTGGGCTCGTACAGCGGCGCGAACTCGGGTTGCTGCCCGTAGTTGATGCCGGCGGTGTGCGTGAGGAGATCCTTGATGAGGATCGGGCGCTTGGCAGCCACCACCGTGGTCGCGGTGCTGTTCTCGACCCGCGTGAGCACCGTGGTCTGCTCGAACGTCGGGATGTACTTGCCGGCGCGGTCGTTGACCGTGAGCTTGCCTTCCTCCATGAGCTGCAGCACCGCGACGCTGGTGAGGGCCTTCGACTGCGACGCGATGCGGAACTCCGCGTCCATGGTCATCTTGCGACCCGCTTCCTTGTCGATCCAGCCGACCGCCCGCTGATACGCGGGTTTCCCGTCACGAAGTACCAGGGCAACGATGCCGGCGACGCGACCGTCGTTCACGTAGGAGTCGAGCAGCGCGTCGACGCGCGCGAGGCGCTCGGGCGAGAACCCGGCGGGCGGGGCGGCCTGCGCGGACAGCGCCATTGCCAATGTCGCGGCGAGGGCGAGCGCCGCGGTGAGCAGCGGCGTGCCGAGCTTGTTAGTCGTGTTCATCGGGAATTCCCTGCGGTCAATTCAAAGTCGCGACGACCACCGACTTCGCCGGCAGGTCGAATACCCAGGTGTCACCCTTGGGCTTGCCGGCGGTGAACGCCGTGGGCTGCACGGTGTTGGGCGCATCGAAGGTGTTGTGCGTGTTCATGGCGGGCGCGGTCAGGACACGTGCGCTCATTTTCTTCGCTGCCGCTCCCGGGATTGTCGCGGTGACTCGCGCCGGCTTGTTGGGATCGGTATTCACCAGCGCCAGCAGCACCGCGCCATTGGCGCCGCGCGCCGCGGAAACGCTGACCGCGGGAATCGCCAGGTCACCGAGCTTGTAGTCCGGCGTCTTGAGCTCGACCGGCAGCAAGGTCGCGTTCTGGAACGGCTTGTACATTTCGAACACGTGGTAGGTGGGCGTCACCAGCATCTTTTCCTTGTCGGTGAGCACCATCGCCTGCAGCACGTTGATCATCTGCGCGATGTTGGCCATGCGCACGCGGTCGGCGTGGTTGTTGAAGATGTTGAGATTGAGCCCGGCGAGCACCGCGTCGCGCAAGGTGTTCTGCTGGAACAGGAACCCGGGGTTGGTGCCGGGCTCGACGTCGTACCACGCGCCCCACTCATCGACGAACAGCGCCACCTTCTTCTCGGGGTCGTACTTGTCCATGACTTCAGCGTGCTTGCGCACCAGCTCGTCCATGAGCAGCGTGGTGTGCAGCGTCATGATCCAGTCGTTCTCGTTGAACGTGAGTGACGGCCCCTTCACGTCCCACTTGCCCGTGGGCAGCGTGTATTGATGGAAGGACATGGCCCCCATGAACTTGCCCGAGGTCTTCATGAGCTCTTCGGTCCAGTCGTAGCGACTGCCATAAGCGCCGCTCGCAACCTTGAGAGGCATGCTTTCGCGGGGCGCCTTGATGTTCAGCGCGAACTTGCGGTACTCGTCGGAGTAGTACTGCACGTTCATGTCGCCGCCACAGCCCCAGGGTTCGTTGCCCACGCCGATGTAGTCGATCTTCCACGGCTTGTCGCGACCATTGGCGCGCCGCTCGTTGGCAAGCGAAGACTGCGACGGCGAGGTGATGTACTCCACCCACTGCGACATCTCCTGGACAGTTCCAGAACCAACGTTGACGGCGAGGTAGGTCTTGGCGCCGAGCATCTCGGCCAGCTCGAAGAACTCGTGCGTGCCGAAAGTGTTGGGCTCGATCACGCCGCCCCAGAAGGTGTTGACGCGCGCCGGGCGTTGATCGCGGGGACCGACGCCATCGCGCCAGTGATATTCGTCGGCGAAGCAGCCACCGGGCCAGCGCAACACCGGCACCTGCAGCTTCTTGAGCGCGGCCAGCACGTCGTTGCGATAGCCACGCGTGTTGGGAATCGGCGAATCGGCTCCGACCCAGATGCCCTCGTAGACATTGCGGCCGAGATGTTCCATGAACTGGCCGTAGATGTTGGCGTCGATCTTCGCGCCGGGCGTGTCGGCGCGGATGGTGAGAGTTGCATCGACGGGTTCGGGTTTGGACGCCGCGTACGTGGCGCAGCTGAGCACGGCCATCGCGGCCAACAGAATCCTCTTCAACATTGGTTTCCCCTCGTGCCGGCAATGTGCCGGCAAGGAGGCGAAGCCTAACGGAATTGCGCACTCACAGCAGCCAGCGCGGGACCTTCGATTTGTATTGGTCCCAGACCGCGCCGTGCGTGCGCGCCAGCCAGGGCTCTTCGCCAAGCACCACGCGAAGATGGAATGCCAGCATCACAAAAACGGTATACGTCGCGAGCCGGGTCGACGCAAAGCTCAGGCTCCAGCCGATCAGCATGAGTGCCACGGCCAGGTACATCGGGTTGCGGCTGTAGCGGTACAGGCCGATCGTAACCAGATGCTTTGGCGGCGACCACGGCGCGAGCGTGCCCTGGCCCGAGACGTGGAAATCGCGCACACACCACAACAGCAACAGGAAACCGGCGATCAACGCCAGCAGGCCGCCGAGGAAAAGACTTGCTTCAGCGCGCCGCCCGGCCGCGGCGAACGCGGCCGGCACGGCGATGGCGATCACGCCGGGCAAGGCCAGAAACGCGATGAGCGCGCGCAGGAACAAGCGACTAACTACGGCCGGGCGCGCAGATCTTCACGCCAGATGCCCATGGCGTGCGCTTCCATTTCGTGTTCCTCGTCGCGCCAGGTTTCCTGAAGCGCGGCGCTGTACCAGTCTCTCATCGACTGCAGCGCCAGCAGATGTGAGGCATAGCGTCGCGCGCCGGCATTGAGCGGCGGATCGTAGGTCTGGACGCGGAAGGCAACCGGTGCGAAGAACGCATCGGTCGCGCAAAACCGCGCGCCGGTCAGGAACGGGCCGCCGAAACGGCCGATACCATCGGCCCACAGTTCTTCGAGCCGCGCCAGATCGCGCGTGAGCGGGGACGGCACGGACTTGAGCGTGACGCGGATGCCGCAGTTCATCGGGCAGGCATTGCGCAGCGCCTGAAAGCCGGAATGCATCTCGGCGCTGGCCGAGCGGGCCCAGGCGCGCGCCTCGGCTTCGGCCGGCCAGACACCGGCGTAGCGTTCACCCACATATTCGGTGATGGCGAGCGAATCCCACACCGTGATGTGGCCGTCCACGAGCGCGGGCACCTTGCCGGTGGGAGAAAAAGAGCGGAACGCGTCAGGATCCCGCGCGCCGCCGAACGGCACCAGTTTCTCGCGGAACGGGATGTTCAGCTGCCGCATCAGCACCCAGGGGCGCAGCGACCACGAGGAATAGTTCTTGTTGCCGATGAAGAGCTCGAACATGCCAGGCCTCATTTCAGCATCTTGCTCACGAGATCGAATCCGTCGCGATCCTCGAAGCCGTTGCGCCGATAGAACTTGCGCGCCGCTTCGTTGCGGCGTCCGAGTTGCAACGACACGTTGGTGCAGCCTTCGATGCGGAAGTGGGCTTCGGCGGCGGCCAACATCTGCCCGCCGAGGCCAAGGCCGCGATGCGGCGGCAGCACGAAGAACTCGTCGATCTCCGCGGTCATGCCCTGGTGTTCGAGACTGAAGACGTACACCGCCAGCAGATAGCCGGCCGGCTCACCGTACACGGTGGCGATCCAGGCCCGCCCGAGGTTCGAGTCTTCCAGTACGCGCGTGAGCAATTTGCGCATGCGCGTCGCATCGAAACCCTCGATCGCTTCGAAGCGCCAGTATTGCTCGACCATCGGCAGCAGCACCTCGAGGTCGGTCGGCGCTGCCGGATGAATCTTCATTGCCTGTGTCATTTCGCTGCCTGGAATTTACGGTTTCGCTCTTTGCGAGCGCGGCGCAGATTCTGGCGCAAAGCGAGGAAAGGCAACACATCGCCGAAGACGTGAGCGGTGATTGCCGCCGCCAGCCCCCAGGGGGAATACAACAGGAATACGGCTGTTGCGAAGAACAGCGCGTGCCAGGTCTGCATGCGCGCTCCCTGGTACCAATGCATCGTGGCGTTCAACGCGAAGCCGACCGCGATGGGCAGGATGGGTGACCCGAGCGAGAGTGCCCATTGGTGGATGAGGATGCCGCGCATGACCAGTTCTTCATTGAATGGATTGAACACCATGAAACAGACCACGGCGATCCACTTGTCCCTTCGGCCCCGCGGCCAGGCGCGCAGGTTGCCGCGATTCGCCGCGGTGCGCATGACCGCAGATACGCCGAGCGCACGCAGCGCGAGTCCATACAGGAGCACGAGTGCGAGGAATGCCAGCTCGCCGGCGAGAATTGCTTCGGCCGCATTTCCGGATTCACGGATGCCCACCGAGGCCAGATTCCAGCCACCGCCCTTGAACGTGACCACCAGTACCGCGGCAACCACCAGGTGCGCGATCAGGACTTTGTGGAGACGCGCCGCTGGCAGCCGCCGCGCCAACGGCGGGGGATTCACCATTCGTGCGAGGCGCCACCGCCGGCGAAGGTCATCGGCGGCGATCACCAGCACGAATACCAGGAAAGAGAGAACCAGCGCCATGTCCGCGGAACCCGGGTCCTAACTACCGTCCGGCAGCCAGAGCGCCACCAGCGCGCCACCGCCTTCGCGATTGGCGATGCGCAGCCGCCCGCCGTGCGCTTCGACGATCTCACGGCACAGCGTCAGGCCCAACCCCGTGCCGGTCTCCTTGGTGGAGTAGAACGGCACCAGCGCGTTCTCGAGCGCGGCAGGCGTGAACCCGGGCCCGCGATCGCGAACTTCGATGGTGAAACCCTGCGCGGCGATTGCGACCACGAGCTCGATCTCATCGACACCGGACCCGGATTCCCGGGCGTTCTTGAGCAGGTTGATCAGCGCCTGTTCGATTTGCGCCGTGTCGAAACTGGCGGCCCGCCGCGGCGGCGGGTTGACGAGCCTGAACGCGACCACGACTCGCAGGCGCTCCAGCAGGACTTCCCAGGCGACGGGCGCGAGCCGCGGATGCGGCAGCTTGGCGAATTGCGCATAGCCCTCGATGAAGCCGGCGAGGTGCCGCGCGCGATCTTCGATGGTGGCGAAAACGCGCGAGAGCTGTTCGGGATCGGGCGGCGCGCGCGCGAGGATCTGGCCGGAATGTGCCAATGAGGAAATGGGCGCCAGTGAATTGTTCAATTCATGCGCAATCACGCGGATGACCTTTTTCCAGGTCGCCACTTCCTGCGAATTGATCTCGCGGGTGAGCTGCTTGAGCATCAGCAACCGGTGCGGCAGCGCGTTCAGCAGGAAGCGCCGCTGCGACACGTGATACACCTGCGGTTCGCCGGCGATCTCGAGCGTGAACAGCGTGTCGCCGCCGCGTTGAATTGCTTCCTGCAGCGGCGCGGGTGCCGCGGCGAGATAGCGCGAAAAACGTTCGCCCTCGAGCTTGCGGCCCTCGCCGAACAACTGCCGCGCGGTGGTGTTGCTGTAGAGCACGGCGTCGGCTTGGTTGGTCAGCACCAGCGCGAGCGGCGTGGCCTGGATGACGGTGTCGAGCATGAGCTCACGCTGGTACAGGCTCTGTCGTTCGACGCGCAGGCGCTCGCCAAGGCCGTTATACGTGGTGACCAGGTCGCCCATCTCGTCGCCGGTGGCGGGCGTGACGCTCAGGCTGAAATCGCGATCCTTGAGGCTGGCGATGGCATCGTTGAGCGCTCGTGCCGTGCGGCTCCACGGCGATGCGAGTACCGAGCCCGCCCAGGAGAGCAGCGGCGTGAGCACCAGCGTAGTGACGATGACTGCAATCCAGGTCGAATCGATGAAGGACCGCGTCGTGAGATAGGTGATCACGCTCAGCAGAGCGATACCGCCGAGCCAGAGCGTTGCCCGCCCGGCCATAGACCATCTTCCAAAGAACAATGGCCAGCGAATCATCCCGCGGTGAAATCTCTATGGACCCATTGCCATCAGGGCTGGCGGGTCGGGGATTCCTTGATACCGAGTTTTTCCATGCGGCGATAGAGGGCCTGGCGGCTCATGCCGAGCTGGCGTGCCGCCTGGGCGACGATGTGGCCGTTCTCGGCGAGCACGTGCTCGATGGTGGCCCGATCGCGCACCGGTTCATCGGAACGCGCCGGCATTACCGCCGGCAGATTGAGAGTACCCGCGGTGATAGGGGCATCGCCCGCGAGCAGCGCAGCGCGTTGCAGCACGTTGCGCAGCTCGCGGACGTTTCCCGGCCAGGAATAGTTGAGCAGCGCGCGTTCGGCGTCGCTCGCGAGCCGCGCGCCGGGCGCGAGAAAGGCGCGCGTCAGCGGCAGTACGTCGTCGCGGCGTTCGGCGAGTGGCGGCAGCGCCAATTCGATGACGGAGATCCGGTAGTACAGGTCTTCGCGGAATCGCCCCTCGCGAATCGCCTCGCGCAGCGGCATGTTGGTGGCGGCGACGATGCGCACGTTGGCGCGCCGGGTGGTATTGGATCCGAGGCGTTCGTATTCGCCGGTCTGCAGCACGCGCAATAGTTTGGCCTGGCCGGCGAGCGGCAGGTTGCCGATCTCATCGAGGAACAGCGTGCCGCCGTCGGCGGCTTCGAAGCGGCCGGCGCGCGCCTTGGCGCCGGTGAACGCGCCCGCCTCGGTGCCAAACAACTCCGCTTCGATGAGCTGGTCGGGCAGGGCGCCGGCATTCACCTTGACGTACGGCTGGCTCTTGCGCGCCGAGTTTGCGTGCACGATGTCGGCCAGCACTTCCTTGCCGGCGCCGTTCGGTCCGGTGATGAGCACGGGCACATCGGCATGCGCGACCTGCGCGGCCATCGACGCCACGGTGTGCAGCGCCTCGCTCTCATAGATGAGGCCCTTGAGGTCGTACGTCTCAGCGAGCTGGGCGCGCGCTTCGGCACGCCGGGCGCGCGTCATCACGTTCTCTTCGACGGCGGCGCGCAGCTCGAGCAGGTTGCGGACGGTCGTCAACAGGCGCGAGTCGTCCCAGGGCTTGGCGATGTAGTCCGCCGCGCCGGCCTTCACGAGATCCACGGCCGTCTCCAGGTGCGTCCATGCAGTCAGCAGGATCACCGGTACGTCGGGGTGCAGGGCGCGCAGTTCCTTGAACAGGGCAACGCCTTCCTCGCCGGAAGTGGCTTCGCGCCGGAAGTTCATGTCCTGGATGATCAGGTCGACTTCCTGGGAGCGCACGGTCGCGAGGGCCTCGGCAGGAGATGAAGCGCCGAGAACCCGCGCGCCGTGCAGGGACAACAGGACCTGGAAGGCCGTGCGCACGGCCTCACTATCATCAGCAACCAGTACGGTCCGGTGTGCCAGGCGGTCCTCGACGTTCGAAGTAATTGCAGTCATGCGTAAGACGCGCAGGTCCACCAAACGGTTGCAAGGCACTGACATATTTGCTCGGTACCCGTATCAAACACTACGCGTGGCCATGGCGGGTGAGACTTTCGCCGCCTTGAGCGAGGGCTGCCATGCCGCGAGCTGTCCGACCACCCAGAGTCCGATGACGCCGGCAATCAGGTAATACAGGTCGAGGCGTTCCAGCCCGTATTGCGTCGACAGGTAATAGCCCGCGGCCATTGCGAGGCCGCAACCGGTGACGACCCCGAGGGTGGTCACGAACCAGTTCTCCGTCATGAAGTAACGCACGATGTCGCGCTTGCGGGCGCCGACCGCGCGGCGCGTGCCGATCTGGCGGGTGCGCGTATTCACGTTGAAGGTCGCCAGCCCGAAGATGCCGAGCGAGCTGAAGATCAGCACGAGGCCGGTCACCACGGACAGCGTGACGGCCACCAGCGAGTCACCGGAATAGCTGCGCTGCTTGTCATCCGACATCTTGCGCAGCTTGCCGATGACGCGGTTCGGATCGCGTTTGCGCAGCGCGATCTCGGTGGCGGTCATGACGCGGTTGAGCTCGCCTGGCGCCGCGCGCACGATGTAGCGCACCCCCGGCCCGGGCCCGATGCGCGGAAAGAGAATGACGCGATCGACCTTGTCCCAGCCCACCCAGGATCCGTGCATGTGCTGGATGACACCGACGATCTTGATCGGGTGGCTCTGATCGTCATAGAAAGTCTTGCCGAGCGCGTTTTGACCGGGAAACAGCGCGCTGCCGAATCCCTGGCTGACGATGGCCTCGGGCGACTGGTCCTGGGTCTCCTGGTCCTTGTGTTCGATCGCCGCGGCGTCGAAGGTGTGGCCGCCGGAGAGCGTCACCCCCAGCGCATTCACGCCGTGCTCGTCGGTCGGGAAGTAGTTAGCCGGAGAATCCTTGCCCTTCTTGTCGGGCAGCGAATAGTAGCCGCTGGAGCTGCCGCCGCCCGACAGCGGCACCTGGCGCATCGGCGCCGCGTCGACGATGCCGGGCATCTGCCGCAGCAGCGTCATGTCCTCGCGCACCATGGCCTGGAAATTGAAATCCTTCTCGAAGCCGGTCACCGAGAACGAGAAGATGTTCTGATCGTCGATGCCGCTCGGCCGGCCGATCTTGCCGACGCGCTGCTGCGTGAGGTAGACGGCGTTCACTACGATCGCGAGCGTGATGGCGATCTGGATGGCCACCAGCAGCGCCCCGGCGCGGTTGCGCAGCAATGCGGAGAGTATCGGTCGCATTTCCATGGCTATTGCACCTTCAGGTAGGAAGCGGGAGCGGCGCGGCCGATGCGCCACGCGGGATAGAGACCGGCGAGCAGGCCGGCCGCCACCGCGATCACCACCGCCACGACGAACGTCGACGGATCGAATGGCAATATGCGGGTGACCTGGTCGATGAAGCGCCCGTACCAGGCGCGCAGCGCCCAGATACCGAGAATCCCCAGCACTCCGCCGGCGATGCCACCGGCGAGAGCCACCACGCCGGATTCGGTGAGGTGTTGCCAGAAGATGTCGCGACGGCTCGCGCCCAGCGCGCGTCTGATGCCGGCGATCGGCGCGCCGTTCAGGAATTTCGCCAGCAACAGGCCGACGGTGTTCACCAGGCAGACCGCGAGGAAGGCGAAAGCCATGGCGAGCATCGCGCGGTTGTCGTCGCCAACGACCTTGTTGCGCTTGAGCCAGCCATCGACGTCGTACAGATAGTTGTTGAGCGGGCGCTGAAACCGCCCGTGCTTTTTCTGTTCGATGACGTAGTTGTCCATGAACTCACGGAACGCGCGTGCCTTGTCCGCGGAGCGCAGCTCGAACCAGCCGTGGAACCAGACGCATTCGGAGTTGAGGAAGGCCTGATAGCTGTCGATGGTCTCCGTCTTCCAGCAATTGGTGTTGCCATCGCTGCCGAGCTCGAGCACCTGGCCCCAGTTGAACGGGATGTACGCGTCCTCCATGTCGCTGAATGAGCCATTGCTCACGTCGAAGAATTTCGGATACGGCTCCCAGTCGTCGAGCACGCCGATGACGCGGAATTCGCGGTCGTGCCAGCGCACCGTCTTGCCGACGCTGTTCGCGCCGCCGAAAGCCTTCTGGTTGGTTTCCTTGCTGAGCACCACGACCGGATCGGGCCCCAGGTCCGCCTTGGCGTCCCAGGCGTTGCCGTAGAGAAACGGCACGTCGAACATGCCGAAGAAATCCGCGGTGGTCATGCGCGTGGACATGTATTCCGGATCCATGCCCTTGTCGTCGCGGCTGAAGATGCCGCCGGCCTTGAACATGATCAGCTTGCGGTCCGGAATCGTGGAGGCATAGAGCGCGCGCGCATCGCGGTACGTGAGCATGGTCGGCGCCAGAGCCTTGTCGTCCTGCTCATACCCATCCTTGGGATCCCAGCTGTCGATCGATGGCGCGAACAGAATGCCGCTGCGATCGCCGGCCGGATTGTGCGCGGCGGCGCGGAAGCTGGTGAGCATGATCATGCACACGGAGATTCCCAGCGCGATCGCGAACACCATGAGCGCAGTGAGCCCGGGATTGCGCCGGAAGCTGGCGAGCGCGAGACGCAGGTAGTAGGGGAACATGATTCAGGCTCCCAGGGTCGCCGGTGTGTGCGTGGCCGTGGCCGCTACCGCGGGTGAATGCGGCTCGTAGGGTTTGAAGTCCGAGATCTGGCCGTCGACCACCTGGACGTTGCGATGCGCGCGCCGCGCGAGCTCCGGATCGTGCGTCACCATGATGATGGTGGTGCCCATCTCGTTGATGCGCTCCAGCAGATCGAGCACCTGGCGCGCCATGAGCGAATCCAGGTTGCCGGTGGGCTCGTCCGCGAGCACCAGCTTCGGATCGCCGGCAATGGCGCGCGCGATGGCCACGCGTTGCTGTTGGCCGCCGGACAACTGCGCCGGTACGTGTTTCATGCGCGCCGCAAGCCCCACGATCTCGAGCGCGTTGGTGATGCGCTTGTGGCGCTCGGCGTATTTCATGCGGCGGTAGCGCAGCGGCACGTCCACGTTGTCGTAGATGTTGAGGTCCGGCATCAGGTTGAAGCTCTGGAAGATGAAGCCGATCTTCTGGTTGCGTAGGGCGGACCGTGCATCGTCGGAGAGGTCGGTCACTTCGACCCCGTCGAGTTTGTAGCTGCCGGTTTCGTACGGCTCGAGCAGGCCCGCGATATTGAGAAAGGTGGTCTTGCCGGAGCCCGATGGCCCGGTGACCGCGAGGAACTCACCCGCCTTCACGTTGAGCGAGAAGTTGCGCAGCGCATGCGTCTCGATGAGATCGGTGCGGAACACTTTGCTGACGTCTTTCATCTCGAGCATGGTCACTCCTCAGATTTTGCTAATTGCCGATGAGAACGCTGGGCGCGTCCTTGTAGTCGCGCATGTCGGCCAGCACGACGGTGTCGCCGACATTGAGCCCGCTGTGAATTTCAATCTCGCCGATTGCCGCGGCGCCGAATTCCACCGGCACGCGCACCGCGCTGTCGTCGCGGACCACGTAGACGAACCGCGTATCCGAATCGTTGAACGGGCTGCGTGCCACTTTGAGCACGTCATTGCGTTCATCGAGCACGATGCGCACCGAGGCGCGCTGGTTCTGGCGCAGCGCCTTGGGTTGGTCGGTGAAACGCACGCGGCCGGTGACCTGGGAATTGCGCACGTCGGGGGAGATGCCGGCGACGGTGCCGATGAGCTTGCGGCCATCGAGCGTGATCTCGGCGTTCATGCCGGAACGGATCTCGTTGGCGTAACTCTCGGCGACCTGGAACTCGATCTCCAGCGCGCTCAAGTCCACGACCGTGACCAGCGGCGCGTTTTCCGCCACCTGGGCGCGCTCGGGCTGGCTCAGCGTCGCGACCATGCCCGCGACGGGCGACTTCAGGGTCAGCGCTTCGACGCGTTCGTGCAGGCGCGCCACTTTGAGCGCCTGGGCATCGCGCTGCGCGCGCTGGCTGCGCAGCTCGAGCTGCAGGCTGTCCTTCTCCAGGCCGCCGGTCGCCATGGCGTGCGCGTAATTGAGCTTGGCGGTTTCGAGATCGTCGCGCGCACGCTCGAAGTCGCGCTGCGGAATCACGTGAATGTTCCAGGCGTCCTCGGCGCGCTTGAACTCGCGCTCGGCCGCGGTGATCTGCACCTTGGCGAGGTCGGTGTCCTGGCTGCTCTTGAGGATCGAACGGCGAACTTCGATGGCCTGCCGATTGAGCGCGGCTTCGGTGCTGACGAGCGTCGCCCGCTCGCGTTCATATTCATTGGTGAGCGAGGCGCTGTCGACGGTGCCGAGCACGTCGCCGGCATTGACGGTATCGCCGGCGCGCACCTTATAGATGATGGTGCCCGGCGCTTCGGCGAACAGCGTGGGGCTTACCGCCGCGACCACGGTGCCGGTGGCGGCGACGTCGCGTACGAACGGGCCACGTTCCACGATCGCCGTGCGCATGCGGGCGCGTGGAATGACCTTGTCCGAAGACAGCCAGGACCGTGCACTCCACGCGACGAGCAACAGCAGTCCGAGGCCGAGTCCGGCAATGACGCCATGACGGCGCAGGAATGCGCGGCGGGGATTCCCGGTCGTTACGGCGCGGTCTTGCGACTCGGTGCCGCGCATGGCGATTTCAGGCAATAACAGTGACATGCCGGGGACTAAGCACTTCCCGTGCCAACCGACTTCGCGACGCGCCGAATGCGTCTAACTGCTTGAAATCACCGGTTCGATGAACGATGCCCTGCGGGACTCGTCGGCCGCCTCGAGTGTCCGGGCGCGGACATGTGGACAGGTGCGGACGTCCTATCTCCAGGCCTGTGGCACCGGCCTTGAGAAGACCCGGCGACCCGGACCCGTGCGCCCCTTCTCTTCTCATTATCTCCGCGGCGGAAAAACGAACGCCGCCGCTTCGGCGGCGTTGAGAGTGGCCGCAGGCCTGGAAATAGCGGGCCGGGTCCTGCGGACTCGTCAGGCACGGAGCCGCCTCTCCGCTTCACCTGGACTCTTCGCAGTCTTCTCTTTCAACTACCGATCATGTCCTTGCTGTGGCGGCGGACCTGAATCTCGCGATGCCCAATTATCGAAAGGCCCGGCGTTAGCGAGCTCGCTCCTGGCGGGTACGCTCGCTGAGGCACACACCTCCCTGATCCCGGTCCCATTTCCCTCAGATGCGACGAATCCCGGAAGCCCCACCGAGAATCACGAGATCGGCGGGCCGCGCGGCAAACAAGCCCACCGTCACCACACCCACGATCTGGTTGATGGCGAGTTCCAGTCCGACCGGTTCGGTTATGCGCAGGTCATGCACGTCGAGAATGTGATTGCCGTTGTCGGTGACGACCTGTTCGCGCCACACCGGTCGCCCACCGAGTCGTGTGAGCTCGCGGGCGACGTAAACACGCGCCATCGGGATCACTTCCACGGGTAACGGGAATGCACCGAGGGTGTCGACCAGCTTCGCCTCATCGGCGATGCAAATGAACTGGCGGGCGGCGGCGGCGATGACCTTCTCGCGCGTGAGGGCCGCCCCGCCTCCCTTGATGAGCTGGCGCCGATGGTTGGTTTCATCCGCGCCGTCGATGTAGGTGTCGA
>DASYKM010000206.1:0-4327 GCA_035995425.1 Steroidobacteraceae bacterium | reverse complement strand
ACAGCGGCTCCAGACTCCAGTACAAACTGCCGGCAGCGATGGCGCTGGTCACCTCGCTCGAAGCGCGCGGAAGGCTCGTGGAAGTGGCGCCGGTACTGCTCGCCGCGAGCACCTGTCCGAGCGTTCCGTACACCACGACCTCCAGGGCGCCGCTCTCGACACGCTGTGCGTCGGTGGCTTCCGCCCAGTTGGCGGGCGGACTCTCGGAGAGGCGACTGGCGAACAGCTGCGTGCTGCGCGCGTACTCGCGCATGCGGACATCCATCGCCGACTTGGACAGGTCGAGCGCGTCGGTCAGGCCCTGCTTGATTTCGACCTTGAACCAGCTGTCGATGCCCTGGTTGAGGAACTCGAGCGAAAATAG
Source organism: Steroidobacteraceae bacterium (assembly GCA_035995425.1). GTDB lineage: Bacteria > Pseudomonadota > Gammaproteobacteria > Steroidobacterales > Steroidobacteraceae > CADEED01. Next base: position 3,963 of record DASYKM010000206.1, on the reverse strand, counting down.
ATAGACGATGATGAGCGGCGCGACGACGAGCGAGCCGAATATCCCCACGGTGCGCGCCGTCAGCCGCGAGCCGGGTACGCCGGCGCGAAAGGCGCGCACCAGCTCGATGAGCTTGCGCGCCAACAGCACGCTCACCGCGATCAGGGCGATGACGTTCGCCAGCAGGATCCAGGCCTGCAGGCGGCTGAACTGCATCGAGTTTTGTACCGAGAGCGCGAGCAGCAGCAGCAGGCCGCCGGTCACCAGCACCCACAGGGCGATGAGCCCGAGGGTACCCAGCCGCCTCAGCGCTGCAGGGACCATGAGAACCACTCGCTTTCGCGGTGCCAGTCGTCCGTCCAGAACAGCAGCACGCGCATGGTGTCGGACAGGCGGCCGCGGCGCACGCCGGCGCGCAACGACACGCGATACTGACGATTGGCCGAAAGCTGCGGCGACAACAGGAATGGCCATGCCTCGACGGTACCCAGCGCCTCCAGCGCTTCTTCGAGCGTGGAGTAGCTGTGCTGTTCGTTGTTGCGCGAGTCGACATCGCGCGCCACGTATCGGTCGCTCACCGCGTGATACAGCAGCTCGCGTCGCAGGGTGTATTCCGCGACCGTCTCATCCATCCAGAAACGGCGTTCGCGCGAGACCACCACGTCGAGATCGAAGTTGAGCATCAGCCCGTCCTTGAGCGCCGCGCGAATGTCTTCGTTGACCGGATAGGCGACGCGCGCGAACAGCTGGAAGACGCCCTGTTCGACATTCACATAGGCGGAGCGGACTTCGAGGACGCCGTCGAGAACGTCGGCATGCGCCACCGCGCTCGTGCCAGCGGCAAACAACGCCGCCAGCAGCAGCAGACACAGGTTATTCGCGCGCCGGAACTGCATTGGTTCCTCTAGGTTTTGATGATGCAAGCATAGTAGAAGCCGTCGGTACCCGCGCCCCCGCCCGGCAACAGCTGCCAGCCAACCGGCCGTTCGAGCAAACCGGGCGGCCGCGTGAGGTTTTCGGGCCATGGCCCGACTGCGGCCCGCGGTTGATTCCGCAGGAACGCCGCAACCACGTCTTCGTTTTCCGCCGGGATCACCGAGCAGGTGCAGTAGATGAGACGCCCGCCGGCCTTGAGTAGTTCGAATGCGGTGGCAAGGATTCCGCGCTGCGTGACGGCGAAAGACCCGATGTCAGTCGCCCGCCGCAGCAGCTTGATGTCGGGGTGGCGGCGGATGACGCCGGTGGCCGAACACGGCGCATCCACCAGAACGCGATCGAAAGACCCTGGCTTGAGCGACGGCGGCACGCCGCGCAGATCGGCGGCAATCAGCACCGCGTCGCGGCCGGCGCGCTCGAGATTTTCACGCACGCGTGCGAGCCGCAGCGCATCTTCATCGACGGCGATCAGCTCGGCGAGCGCCGGCGTGCGCTGCGCGATGTGCAGCGTCTTGCCGCCCGGGGCGGCGCAGGCATCGAGCACGTGCATCCCTGCGTGGGCATCGAGCAGCAGTGCGGCAAGCTGCGCTCCACCATCCTGCACCGACACCGCGCCGGTCGCGAAGCCGGGCAGGGTCTGCACCGCTACGGGCCGTTCGAGCACCACCGCGTCGGCGTTCCATTCGACGGCGTGTGCCTCACGACCCAGAGCGCGCCATGAACGCAGGAAATCCTGCGCATGAAGTTGCGCCGGATCGACGCGCAGCGCCATTGGCGGATGCTGGTTGTTGGCGTCGAGGATTTGCGCGGCCAACTCGCCCCAGGCGGAAGTCAGGGCGTCGACCAGCCAGCGCGGGTGCGCAAACCGCTGCGCCAGGTCCGCGTCGGCCGTGGCTAACAACTCCACGCGCTGCGCCACGAAACGGCGCAGCACCGCGTTCACCACGCCGCTGGCCCGTCCCTCGCCGAGCACACGGCTGGCATCGACCGCGAGGTGCACCTGCGCTTCGGCCGCGCCGCGAGAATATTCGACCTGGTGCGCGGCGGTGACGAGCAACGCGGCGAGGCGCGGCGACAGTTCGTCGAAAGGCCGGCTGAGCAATGGCAAGAGCGCCGGCTTGAGCCGCAGATACCAGCGCAACGTTCCCAAAGTGATGGCGCGGACCGCAGCCCGATCGATGCGCTCCTGGAACACCTCCAGCGCCGCATCCGCTGAACGCCCCTCGTGGGTCACGTCGTGCACGGCGAGCGCTGCCGCGGCCAGCGTTTCAGCGCCGGGCGCGTGACGGCTGCGACGCGGCTGCGGCGGCGGATTGCGCCGTACCTTGGCTGGCTTCACGTTCCAAACCTCATGCCCGCGAGCCGCACGGCGTTGGCGAAATCGCGCGCCGACACCGGCCGTTTGCCCGCACGCTGCAGCTCGCGCACCGCGAGGACGCCTTCACCGCAGGCCACGTGCAGGCCGTCGTCGGCGACCCCTAACAAAGTACCGGGCGCGGCGTCGACGTTCGCCGTCTCGGCAACGCGCGCCTGCAGCACGCGCAGGCTCTCGCCGGCGAAACTGGTCTCGGCGATCGGCCAGGGATTGAACGCGCGCACCTGGCGGTCGAGACGGATGGCGCTCGCCGACCAGTCGAGCGGCGCCTCGCTTTTTTCGAGTTTGGGCGCGTAGCTCACGCCGTCCGCCGGTTGTGGACGCGCCTTGATGGTACCGGCCGCCAGACCGTCGAGTGCTTCGATCAGCGCCGCGGCACCGAGCTCGGCCAACGCGTCATGTAGATCGCCGGCCGTATCGCGGGCACCGATCGGCGCGTGACGATCGAGCAGTATGGGTCCGGTGTCGAGCCCGGCGTCGAGTTGCATGATGGTCACTCCAGTTTCGGCGTCGCCCGCCAGCAGCGCGCGCTGGATCGGCGCCGCGCCGCGCCAGCGTGGCAACAGCGAGCCGTGAATGTTGACGCAGCCGAGGCGCGGCATCGCCAGCACCGCCGGCGGAAGGATGAGCCCATAGGCAACGACCACGAGAACGTCCGGTGCCCAGCGTGCGAGATCGGCACGACTCTCCTCGGTCTTCAATGTTGCAGGTTGCGCGACCGGCAGGCCCGTCACGGTGGCGGCGAGTAGTTTGACCGGTGAGGCGCGCAGATGCTGGCCGCGACCGGCCGGCCGATCCGGCTGCGTGAGCACGCCAACCACGCTATGCCTGGAAGCGAGCAATCCACGAAGAGCGGGCAACGCGAATTGCGGCGTGCCCGCGAAGGCGATTCGTAACGAGGTCATGGGCGCGCCCGAAGGCTGGATGGGTCGTGCAGAATCAGTACGCGCGCGCGGAGCTGGTTTCGCGCGCTTTGCCCGCGCGCTCTTTGCGGTCTTTGTCGAGTTTCTTGCGGATGCGTTCGCGCTTGAGATCGGACAGGTAGTCGACGAAGAGTTTCCCCTCGAGGTGGTCCATCTCGTGCTGCAGGCAAACCGCCGCGAGCCCCTCCAGGTCGACTTCAAACGTCTTTCCCGAGACGTCCTGGGCGCGAGCACGAATGGTCGTTGGACGCTTCACTTCGTCGAAGATGCCGGGCACGGACAGGCAACCCTCTTCCGTAACCCCCATGCCTTCATGGGCAAGAATCTCTGGATTGCAGAACACTTTTGCGTCGGTCTTTCCCTCAGAAATATCCATGACGATCAATCGCTTATGAACGTCCACCTGAGTCGCTGCGAGGCCGACCCCGGGCGCCGCATACATGGTCTCCAGCATCTCCTGGGCGAGCTTCGCCAGCGCCGCGTCGAATACCTCGACAGGCTTGGCCCTGGTACGAAGTCGGGGGTCCGGGTACTCAAGAATTTGCAGGCGCGCCATGATGTTCCGCTCGATTGCTGCTAATGTTTGGGCGATTCGACCGTGGGCAAGGATGGCGTTGCGGGGACCGGGGCAGATCCCGTGATCCAGCGCACAAACTTGACAATAGATCGTAGGCCCTCGTGCTGCGGCGGATTATAACAGTGGGGTCCGCTTGCCCCACCCAGGATTGAGGAGTGGAGGATGTCTTTCAA
>DASYKM010000205.1:0-4728 GCA_035995425.1 Steroidobacteraceae bacterium | reverse complement strand
AGCGATCCAGATCAAGGTGCGCCCCGCACTCGCTTTACCGCTCGGAAACTCCTGGGATGTGCCTTCGCGGTTCAGCCGCGCGAAATTCGGAATCGCGGTGAGCGCCGAGCCGTCGCGCCAACGGCCCTTGATGACCGTGACACCGCCGAGCAGATCCGCCCGCCATTCGGCGGCAAGCGGCGCGCGATCGATAGGCTGATCGATGCGCGCCTGATCGGCGAGTTCCACGTTGTAAACCATGGGTCCGTAGCGCAGCGCCACTTTTCCGCGCGTCGCCTCGATGCGGTTGTCGGCGATCACGCGCTGCACGTCATGCGGCAGCGTGAGTTCGATGCGATCGCCGCGCTTCCAGGTGCGCGTGAACACGGCGTAGCCGTGCTCGATGCGGGGACGATGCGGTTCACCATTCACGCGCGCCGACAGATAGCCATTCACCTCGGGCGTCGGCGTGTACAACGCGCTGGTCTTGCGATCCGGCACGCGCACGCGCACCGAGAATTCGCGCGTCTCCTGCGGATTGATCGTGATCGCGAGCGCGCCACTCCACGGGTAGTTGGTCTCCTGGATCACCTCGAGCGGCGTGCCGGCCACCTTCCCCACCTGGATTCGGCTGCCGACGAACAGGTTCACGTACAGCGAATCCGCACTGCGCGAATACGCCCAGGTAGGGATCATGAGCAGCGTGCGCGGGATGTTGCCGACGCAGCACGGGCAGGTGTGCCAGCGCGCGCGCTCGCCGCCGACCAGCGGATTCTCGTACGTGAAGTTCTTGCCCGGAAGATCCACCGCGCCTAACAACGCGTTGTACATGGTCTCTTCATAGGCATCGGCGTAGCGCGCGTCGCCGTACGCGAGATTCAGCTTGTACTGGAAGAACACGAGGCCGCAGCTCGAGCACGACTCGCAGTAACCGTCGTTGCGCAAGCCGTAGTCGTCGCCGAAACCTTCGGGGGTGTCGCCGCTGCCGATGCCGCCGGTGACGTAGTACTTGCGATTCACGAGGTTGTCGTGCAGCGAGGCGACGGCGCTCTGGTAGTCGCGGTCACCGGTCTCGGCTGCGATGTCGGCCATCCCTGAGTAGAAATACATGGCGCGCACGGCGTGGCCCAGCGCTTCGTAGTGCTGCCGCGGCGGCAGGTGGGCCTGATCGTACGAGCCGCCGCCGTCGCGCGACTCGAGCAGGAAGCGCGCGAGCGCGATGTACGTATCGCCACGGCCGCCGCCTTCCACGTCGTTGACGAAGCGGCCGAAACGCACCAGCGCCTGCTCCATCTCCTGGTGGCCGTCGTACCACACCTTCTTGCCGGGGCCAATGTTGGCGACCCAGCAGTCGGCGAGGCGCTTCGCGGCGTCGTAGAGCCGCAAGTCCTTGCCGGCCGTGAGCGTGTGGTGATTGATCGCCGACTCGATGAAGTAGCCGGAGACGTAGCCTTCGTGATCGCCGCGATGTGAAGGGCTCCAGCGCTCTGGCCACTTGGCGCGGTCGGCGAGTGTATAGGCGGTCTGTAGATAGCCGTCCGGATGCTGGGCGGCGAGGATGATGGGGATCCACTGCGCGAGCGTCGCGCGCATGTGCTCGTGCGCCTGCTCGATCTCGGCGTCGCCGGCGGCGTCGACCATGAGCGCGATGCACATCGACTCCACCGTCTGGTGCACCCAGGCATTCGAGAACACGTAGCCCTGGTGCGCCGCGTGCGGCTCGTCGCGCAGCGCCTTCGCGGCCTCGATGAAGTTGTCGAGGCCGCCGCGACCGTTCGGAAGATCGGTGCGTTCACAGTTGGCGATGCAGTGCGGAATCCAGTTCACGATCAGTGCCTTGGCGCGCGCCTGCCAGAGCGGGCTCGTGATGGCGTACGGCGTCGTGTAGACGACGTCGAGGCGCTGCACCGGTGGCGGAGTTTCCGCGCGCATCCGCAGCGTCGAGGTGGTCTCCTGGCCGCGATCCCTCGCGCGCAGCTCGAGCACGTAGTCGCCGGGGGCCGAGACGGTTGCAGTGGTCGCAACGGCACCCGGGTCGGCGAACTTCACGGTCCCCGGTCCGCTCACCTTGCGCCAGCGCACTTTGTTAGCGGCCCCGCCGAGTGAAAACGCCGCGCCCATGAGGTAGGTCGGCGAACCCACCATCACCACGCGATCGACGCCCGCCTCCGCCACGGGCGCGAGTGCCGGGACATCGCCCGCGCTCCATACCCGCCACTGGATGACGCCCGCAGACTTCTTGCCATTGCCCGAGAAACGCAGCCGCAGCTTGCGCGTGCGCTCCGCGGCGAACCTCGCCACGTTGAATCGATTGGCCTCGATGGCGCTCGCCTGCAGGTTCCGAACGGCGACGAATTCCCTGCCATCCCAGAACTGCAGCTCGAAGTCCGAAGGCAGCGCGATGTCCCAGCCATCCGCCAGCCAGTAGATCTCGACGCGATCAGTCGCGATCTCCTCCGGCCATTCGTATTCGAGCCAATCGGCGCCGACGTGCGGCCAGGCGTCGTAGGCCTCGCGCTTGCGATCGCGCGAGCTCGAGGGTTCGTAGCCGCTGTTGACGGCCCGCACCTTGCGCCGCGTGGTCGAGAACGAGGCGGAGACCTTCGCGAATGGCGCGAGGTTCACGGATGCTGGCGTCGAGCCCAGACTACCGGTCGCGACAGCGGTGGCGAGCGATACGCCGCCGGTGGTTGCGAGGAATTGCCGGCGCGTGGTGCCGGATCTGCGGCCCTGGTCGTTCATGACGAGACTATAACCTGCCCATAGATGCGGCAGGATCTGAGAAGAAAAACAGGCGCTTTACCACCACTGCTTCCCCGCGAATAAATCAGAAGGGCCTCGTGCGCGGAAGACTTCCGCATCCGCGCTCTCGCTCATCTCGTCTTTGAACACGCAGCGGTCTTCGGGGAAGACTTCATGCAGGTCCGTCTGCGCGAATTGCTTGCGGGTGATGTTCGTGAACACAACGCCGTACCCGAATGGCACGATTGACTTGCACTGAAAGCCATGCCCCGGCGGATGGAGCAGCATCCCGTCGCTCTGAATGAGCTTCATCACCTCGAACATGTACTGCCGCGCTTGTTCGAACGGACTCGTCGTTCGAACTGAGCCAACATTCGTGACGAGCTCGACTTCCGACTTATTGGCGGACGCAATGGTGTCCAGCCGCCAGTCTTTCACCTCGAGCACTAGCAACCCTTTTGCAGGGTGGACGATGACGAAGTCGGGGTGCCGGCCACGCGGCCCCATTGGCAGGTTGTGCCATATATAAGAGTTCTCTTCGAGGAAGTCCTTGAGCCGCTCGGCCAGACGCAACTCGCCGCGACTGTCGAATCGTGCGGAGCCGAGCGAGGGGATCAGTGTCGCCATGATTGAACTGTTTGAACCACCATGACTAGCGCCGCTCTTTCCGCATTCCCAGCCTGTTGCGATCGATTCACGGATTCACATCATTCGCGGTGTGTCCGTGATGCTGGATTTAGACCTAGCGGATCTCTACGGCGTAGAAACCGGCGTGCTGATGCAAGCCGTGCGTCGCAATCGAAAACGCTTTCCGGCCGACTTCATGTTTTCTCTTACGCCTCAAGAGGTTGCGCGTTTGAGATCACAGATTGTGATCTCAAAAGCTGGCGAAAGGCGCGGCGGGCGGCGCTATCAGACCCAGGCGTTCACCGAGCAAGGCGTCGCCATGTTATCGAGCGTTCTGCGCAGCGACACGGCCGTGCGGGTCAACATCCAGATCATGCGCGCTTTCGTGCGATTGCGGCGCGCGGCGGTAGTTAGCGCGCAGGTCATGGCGCTGGTGGAAGATCTTTCGAAGCGCGTTGATGTTCACGATGGGGTGATCGCCGACATCGTGGAATCGATTCGGCAGATGGTGGAGGCGCCCGCGCAAGGTAGCTCACGCCCGATCGGCTTCACCGCGGACCTTGAGAAGGAAATGGAATGAGGCGTTCCGCCGCCCGCGCCAATGAGTAGTCGATGATGCAGGTGCAACACTAAATCAAGCGGTTACATGGATTGCGGACCGGCACCCGCTGCGAAACACTCGCAAACCCTCCCCCGTTGGCTCTCCTGGACCATTCTGTGCATGCTCCTTTGCATGCCCCTCCTCTCCTCCCACGAACCCGCCGCCTTCACGATCGAACGGCCGCAGGCCCGCTCTGACTTCCTCCTCGTCTGCGATCACGCCAGCCGCTTCGTCCCGCATTCCCTGAGCTCCCTCGGCCTCGACGACGCACAGCTCGCGACCCACATCGCCTGGGACATCGGCGCCGCAGGCGTCGCGAAGCACTTATCGACCGCCTTGGATGCGACCCTTCTGCTGCAAAGCTATTCGCGCCTGGTGATCGACTGCAATCGGCCACCGGGCTCCGCAACCTCGATCCCCACGCAAAGCGAGCACGTCCGCATCGCCGCCAACGAAGGCCTAACAACCGAAGCCGCGGCCGCGCGAGTCACGGAAATCTTCACGCCCTATCACGCCGCGATAAGCACTGTATTAGAGCAACGCCGGACCGCCGGCACCCGTACGTTGCTCGTTTCCATGCACAGCTTCACGCCCGTATACCTGGGCCAAACGCGTCCGTGGAAAGTCGGCCTCATGTATCGCAAAGACCTTCGGCTGGGGCGCGCGCTGCTCTCGCTCTTGCGTGAGGACGACGTCCTGCACGCAGGCGAGAACGAGCCCTACGCCATCAGCGACGACACCGACTACACAATACCCGTCCACGGTGAGGCGCGAGGGCT
>DASYKM010000204.1:0-20517 GCA_035995425.1 Steroidobacteraceae bacterium | reverse complement strand
GCCGCCTTGCCGACTTTTTTCGCACCGGGTTGCTGACGAACGCGCCGATCGACCTTATCGAGGATGCGGTCGTAGTCGGTGTTGTCTTCGGCTTCGGCGAGGAACTCTTCGTCTAAATCGAAGCTTTCGTTATCCCGTTCGGACATCGTTTTTTCTTCAGAAACTCTATATAAACCAGTGAGTTGCAAGCCAATGGGGCGAGCAATGAGGCTGCGAACTATAGCCGATTCGCGTTCGATATCAACTGCGACGAAATTGGGGGTCCGGCACCCCGGCTGGCAGGCCCGGAACAGCCGAAATTGGCGCTCCGACGGCCAGGTTCAAGCCGGCGGCGGCGTTGCCGCGCGATTGGGCAACCTCCAGCACGTCGAATGAGTTGATGAGCCCCAGATACTCCCCGGGCCGGGCGTCGCCGTAGGTACGTTTGAGGGGCAGACGCAGGCCTGCGATATGTACGGTAGGCATCGCCAGGGCGACGACGACGGACGATTCGATGTTGGAAATGAGGTTGCCGAAGCGGTCTACCGCCACGATGACGCCGGCCACCCCGCCGTCGGAACGCGCGGTGGTCATCGGCCAGCCTTCCTGGTTGATGGAGGTCAATTCCTTCCCGAGGTCGCCGGGATCGCAACGGCCGGCGGCGATGGCGGCGGCCAATGGCGCGAACACGTCGCGACCATGAAAAGTGGCACTCACGTCGCTGACGCCGAATTTCACCAGGCGTGCGTTGTCGACCTGGATCACGCGGTCGATCTTGCCGCGCACCGCAAGCGGCGCTAACAGCCCGTTGTCGGGCGCCAGCAGCGCCTGCTCACCCGAGAACGCGACGAGCAACGCGCGCTGCGTGCCGACTCCCGGATCGACGACTGCGACATGCAGCGTGCCCGCCGGGAAATAGCGCAACGCATGCGCCAGCCAGAATCCCGCTTCGACCGGCTGGAACGCGCTGACCTCGTGCGCCATGTCGATGAAGCGCAGCTGCGGTGCGTGGCCTAGCATCACGCCCTTCATGATTCCCACGAACGGCTCGCGCGCGCCGAAGTCGGTGGTTAGCGTGATGAGGCCATTGGCGCGAAAGGCTGCCATCGAAACTCCCCGGTACGTACACTTCGCGACCATGTCGCGAACCCCCGAAGCTGTCAATCGCCCGCCTTCCTCCGTTTCTGTCGGTGCGTTCGCCTTGCTGTGCGCATGTTTCGTGATGAGCGGCATCGCCGCGCTGATCTATCAGACCGCATGGATGCGGCAGTTCGCCATCGTGTTCGGCACGTCCGAGCTCGCGGTTGCCACCGTGCTCGCCGCGTACATGGGTGGCCTCGCGCTCGGGGCGTTGCTCGCCGAGCGATTACTTCCTCGCGTGACGCGACCGGTGCTCATGTACGCGCTGCTCGAGCTCGGTATCGCCGTCGGTGCCGTGGCAGTCGTGCCGCTGCTGCTTCACGGCGCGAATCTCGCGCTGCAAGCGATGTTTGGTGGACAGGCATCGCCCCCCGACAGCGACCACGCCGGCACCACACTCTTCTATTTGGCGAGCGCATTCGTCGCGTTGGCAGTGCCCACCACTCTCATGGGCGCCACATTGCCGATGCTGGCCCGATACGCGGTGGCGGAAGAAGCGCAGATCGGCCGGCGTATCGGCGTGCTGTATGCCATGAACACCGCCGGCGCGGTGGCCGGTGCGCTGCTCACCGCGTTCGTATTGCTGCCGGAGCTCGGACTTCAACACACCATCTGGGCGGGAGCGGTCGCCAACGCACTCGTGTTTCTGCTGGCGATCGCGCTGGTGGGCCGGATTCCCTACACCAGACCGCCCAAAGGTTATGCGCTCGATGCGCCGCCGACAGTTGCCGCGGCGCCGGCGCGAACCCGCAAGTACTCTTTTAATAGGGTGCCCGGGCCGGCGTGGGTACTTCCGCTGATGTTGTTCGCGGGCGCGGTCGCCTTCTTCCAGGAAGTTCTCTGGACCCGCATGTTGGCGCACGTGGTCGGCAGCAGCATCTATGCCTTCGGCGTCATGGTGGCGAGTTTTCTCTCCGGGATCGCGCTCGGAGGCGCGCTCGGCGCAGCCATCGCCCGCAATCGCGAACGTGCCGCGCTCGCCCTGGCCCTGGCGCTCATGACCGCGGCGGTTGCCGCAGCGCTGGCTTACCTGAATCTCGAATCACTGCTGCCGAAGACCGCGGGACTGCTGGCCGCATCTCCACTCCACTTCGGTTTCCTGCAAGTGCCCAATACATTGTTCTCGGGCCTGCTGTTGCTGCCGATGACCATTGCCATCGGCATGACCTATCCACTGGCGGTGCGGGTGCTGGCGAGCGACGCCGAAGACGCCGCATCGGCGAGCGCGCGCGTCTATGGGTGGAACACGGTTGGCGCCATCGCCGGATCACTGGCAGCCGGCTTCCTGCTGATCCCGATGCTGCGATATGAAGGGGCGATTCGCGTGGCGGTATGTTCCAGCGCGGCGCTGGCGGTCGCCGCTGTCTGGTTGCTGCTGCCGCTGAATCGTATCGTGGCCATCGCCGTCTCCCTCCTGGCGGTCGCCGGAACGATGCTGTTCAGGCCGCAGCCACCGATGACATTGTTAGTGACCTCGCCGCTCAACGTCAGCGCCACGGGTCGCGTGCTCTATTACGACATCGGCCGCAGCGCGAGCGTGGTGATGCTGGCGCAGGACGGCGGGCTGGCGTTGCGCACCAATGGCCTGCCGGAAGCGCTCATGGAGAGCCCCGGGTCGTTGCAACGCTTCAGCGGTGAGTTCTGGCTGTCGCCACTCGCGGTGATCGCGCGCCCGCAGTTGCGCGATATGCTCATCGTGGGGTTTGGCGGCGGCGTGGTCGTCGAGGGCGTGCCGCCGAGCGTGCGCAAGATCGACGTCATCGAGCTCGAACCCAAGGTCATCGAAGCCAACCGACTGACCAGCTCGAAGCGCAAACGCGATCCGCTCACCGATCCGCGCGTGAACATCATCATCAACGACGCGCGCGGTGCGCTGCGCCTCACCAATCGCCGCTACGACGCCATCGTCTCCCAGCCCTCGCACCCCTGGACCGCCGGCGCGTCACACCTGTACACGCGCGAATTCATGCAACTGGCGCACGAGCACCTCACGGCCGACGGCGTGTTCGTGCAATGGATGAACGTGATCTTCATGGATGAGGATCTGCTGCGTTCCTTGACCGCGACCATGCTCAGCGTGTTTTCCGAAGTACGCGTATACCGGCCCGACCCGAACACCGTGGTCTTTCTCGCGAGCGATCAGCCGCTCAACCTGGAGACCGAGCTCGTGCGCAGCGGCCTGCCGCTGCGCGACGCGCCGCTGCACTACGCGCGTTTCGGCATCAACACCGTCGAAGACCTGGTGGCGGCGCTGGTGCTCGACGCCGCCGGCGCGCGGCTCATGGCCGCCGGCGCGCCCCTGATCACCGACGACGACAATCGCATCGCGACCTCGAGCGTCTATGAAATGGGCCGCGGCATGAACGGTGAAACCAGCGGCCGACTGTTTGCCGCGCAGGACCCGCTGCAGCGTGGAGATTCGCTGGTGTACGGCGTGCTCAAAGACACGCTCTCCTTTCCCTACCTGGCGCGTCGCAACAGCGTGTTCTCGGCCCTCGATCCAAGTCTTGCCGAGCGCGTGGGTCACATGTCGCAATTTTTCGGCGACGATGCGCGCGGCGAGTACCTGCGCGCGTTCTACTACCGCATGAGGCGCCAGCTGCAGCATTCCAGCGAGCTGCTGCGGCTCGCGATCGATGCCTATCCCGCCGACGAGCCGTTGCGCCTGGAATTCCTGCGCGAGTGGTTCAACGACCTGGCGATCGGCAGCGCCTCACCGGAAGTGGCCGAGGTTGCCGATGGGCTCAGTGGTCCGGCAGCGCGCGTGCTGGCCCTGGCGCGCCACGCGGCCAAGTCCGAATGGCGCGACGTGGCCGTCGCCGATGCGGAGCTCGCCGTGATTCCCTGGACCAGCGTCTGGTTTTCCGAAGCGCTCGAATTGCGCGTCAACTGGCGCATTCGTGTCACGGACCCGAAGAGCAGGAAGCGCTTCGGTGACGAGGCCATCTCGATGATCGATCGGCTGGCGATCATGAATCCCACGCTGAATCTGTATGCGCTGCGCACGCGCGCCGGATTCGCGGCGGAGCGACCCGAGGTGGTGGTGGAATCGCTGTCGAACTACGCGCGAATGGCGGCGGGAATGAGGCGTGCCGGCGCCATCACACCGGAGGCGATGCACCGGGACGCCAAGGCACTGGCCGAAGTCCTCGACGACGTCGCAAAACTTCCCGCGACCGACGCGGCGCGCATCGCCGAAGTCCGCGCGGAGATCACCGCCAATTCGGGCAACTGATCAACGCGCCGCCGGCTGGACCGGCGCTGCCGCCGGACCCGGCGCCGGAGCGGCGTCCGCGGGCGCAGGTTCGGCCGGCAAAGCGGGCGCCGGTGGCAGGACGTCGGGATCGATCTCGAGGCCGACGACCTGCGGCAATCCCGAGGCTTCCTGAAGATTCGCCATCACGAAATCCCAATGGATGGCTGCCGGCGTTTCGCCGAGCGCCGTGTTGGCGAGCGCGTAAAAACCCTCGAGGTCCACCTCGGCACGCTGCCCCTGATCGTCGATGGGCGGATGCACCTCCAGCCATACCTGGCCGCCGACGCGCGCCACCTTCACCGGGTCGTTGACCAGCCACACTGGCGTGTTCACCGGCACGAGCGGGAACAATGCTTCGATGTCCTCGGGATACATGCGAATGCAGCCGTGCGTGATCGCCATGCCTACCGCAATGGGATTGTTGGTGCCGTGAATCAGATAGGCACCCGGATGAATGTCGAGACGCATGGCGTAGGCACCGAGCGGATTGTCAGGCCCGGCTTTCACGATGGCGGGCAGCGGATCGCCGCGTTCCTCGTGCTCCTTGCGCACCGATTCGGGCGGGCTCCAGGTCGGGTTCTTGCGCTTGTCGATCACGCGCGTCTTGCCGAGCGGCGTGGACCAGTCCATTTTGCCGATGCTCACCGGATAGGTGATCACCTGCGGCGTCTCGCCTTTCTTCGGCTTCGGAAAGTAATACAGGCGATGCTCGGGTAGATTGACCACGATGCCTTCGCGCGGCCCCGGTGGCAGCAAGCGCTGCCCGGGAATGACGATGGGCGTGCCCTCGCCCGGCAGCCAGGTGTCGACACCGGGATTGGCACGCAGAATTTCCTCGTAACCGAGGCCATAGCGCCGCGCGAGATCCGGCAGGGTGTCTTCGCCGTGTGCGGTGATGGTTTCAGTCTCACCGAACATCAGGGCTTCTGCGTCGGTCAGCGGGTACTGCGCGGCATTCGCCGCCGCCGCGCCGCCGACTAACAGCGTCGCGAAAATTCTCAAACGCATCGACCGCACCTTTCGGGAAATCCTTTTGTGGACATAGTCTTGCACAAATCTCTACACTCGGCCGCCGTGAATGACTCCCAGCTCGCTTTTCTGCGCCAGTCGATCCGCACAATCGCGGATTACCCCAAGGCAGGCATCCAGTTCCGTGACATCACGACGCTGCTGCGCGACGCCCGCGCATTCGAGCTCACCATCGACGCACTGGTGGAGCCCTGGCGCGATCGGCGAATCGACAAGGTCGCGGGCATCGAAGCGCGCGGCTTCATTCTCGGCGGCGCGGTTGCCCATCGTCTCAAGTGCGGCTTCATTCCCATTCGCAAGCGCGGCAAGCTTCCGCACGAAACCGTGCGGGTCGCGTATTCGCTGGAGTACGGCGTCGACGAAATGGAAATGCACAAGGACGCGATCCGGGCCGGCGAGAGCGTCCTGCTGCTCGACGATCTCGTCGCCACCGGCGGCACCGCCACGGCGGCGGCTTCACTGCTGCAAAACGCGGGGGCGCAGGTGCAGTCGGCGTGCTTCGTCATCGATCTGCCGGAACTCGGAGGTGCCGCGCGGCTGCGTGCCGGCGGCATTTCCGTGCAGTCGCTGCTGACGTTCTGAATTCTGGCGTGGCCTCGCGCACCTTCGTGCTGATTGCGGGCAGCTGGCATGGCGCCTGGTGCTGGCGGAAGATCGTCCCGCTGCTCGAAGCGCGCGGGCACCGCGTACTCACTCCCGAGCTGCCGGCCACCGGCGCTGACCACACCGATCCGGCGAGCATCACGCTCGAGAGCTGGGCACGCTTCGTCGCCGACATCGTGAGCGCCACGGCGCCGGCGGTTCTGGTCGGCCACAGCCGCGGCGGCCTGGTCATCAGCCGTGCCGCCGAGCTCGCTCCCGAGAGTGTGCAGCGCCTGGTCTATGTCAGCGGCTATCTACTGCCGGCGGGAGGCACCGTGGCCGAAGCCGCGCGCAGCGACCACGACTCGCTGGTGCCGCCGAACATGATTCCCGCCGTCGCCGGAGTCACCTGCAGATTGCGCGATTCCGCGATCCGCGAGGCGCTGTTCGGCCAATGCACGGATGAAGACTATGAATACGCGCGGGCGCGCCTGTCGCCCGAGCCGCTGAAGCCGCTGGTCACGCCACTGAAAATTACCGAGCAAGGCTTCGGCCGGATACCGCGCGCCTACCTCGAGTGCGCGCAGGACCGCACGATCACGCTGGCGGCGCAACGGCGCATGCAGTCCGCTCTGCCCTGCGCGCCGGTGTTGACGCTCGACTCGGATCATTCGCCCTTCTTCTCGAACCCCGAGCCGCTGGCACGGTGGTTAGGCGGGCTGTGAACGGATGTTGATCTCGATCTGGATGCCGTCCGGATCGAAGACGAACAATTGCCGCAGATCGCTCCCCGGCACCTGCGTGGCGCGGTATTTCACGCCGTGCCTGGCGAAACTCGCCGTCAGCTCATCGTAGTTGGTCGCGGCGAACGCGATGTGATCGACGCTGCCGGTGCCGTGATCCACCGGGTCGGCGGGGTTGGCGGGCGTGCGCGAGGTTTCGTTGTAGCTCGCGCGCTCGCCGACGTGAATGCAGGCAACCTCGCCGGCGTAGATCCACAATCCTTTGAACCTGAATGGCGGCCGCGGACCGGTGCGCAGCCCGAGCACGTCGCAGTAGAATGCGCGCGTCTTCTCGAGGTCTTTCGACAGGACCATGAAGTGCTGCATGTGGGTGATTGGCATGGGGCGACGATCATGACGCAAAACTTTGGTCTTCGCATGGCGTTGCTGGCACTGCTCGTGGCGTCCGTGACCGGTTCGCACTTGCAGGCCACGTCGCCCGCGCTGTCGGCAAACGACCTTCCTGACGGCGTCCGCTACATCACGACGACGCCCGCTCGCCTCGAGCAGGCAGCCACTGCGCTTCGCAGTGCGCTCGCGCGCGGCCCCGAGGCGCTGGCGGCGATGTTAGGCGGCCACACGAATTCCGAGCGCGCATTGGCCGGACCATTCCTTTCGATTCAGGTCGTGGGCGACGACCTGCACGCCCTCAAGTACCTGCGCAATTTCACCTACACCGTGACTTGGGATCGGAAGGGCACGAAGTTCCAGGCGCCCGGGTTGTTCGGTGAAACGCCGGAGCAGAAGCGATTGCTGGCGCAGTATCTGTTCCTGGTTTCCAACCGGAGTCCAGAGGGCCAGGTGCGCGCCGCGACTTTCGAGGAACTGTCGATCATCTGGGGCTGGATATCGTGGGACATCGATGAACCGTTGCTCGTCTACCAGGCGGGCGATGAACGGCTGGCGTTCGATTTCGATCCGGCCAGCGGTCGCATCACGTGGATCGAACGACTCACCGAGCCCTGCTTCTCCGGAGCGCAGGGCGACCAGAGCGTCCTCACCTGCCATTGCGTTCGCATCGAGCGGAAGCTGCGGAACTGGCAAATGCAGCTCGACCCGCTGCCGGCCTGCCGCTCCTCAGCCGATGCGCCGCTGCAAGCGACCGATGTTGCGCAAGCCGAAGGCAACCGCACGCACACGCGCGTCGCGCTGCAGCTGAGCGAACGGACGCGCCGGGTTGACCGCAGCATGGCGAAACTGCTCGCAAACGACTACGCCCTGCTGCTGGTCCCGGAAGGCGCGGCCAACTTCACGAGCGTCGGCAAGTTGCTCGCCGGTCGCGCGCCGGAAGCGCCGGTCGATGAAGCCGGCAAGCCCGTTCATGGCTATGTCCTCGTGGCCCATGTCATCGATGCCGCGGGTGTCGTCGCCGAGAATCGGCCCATGTTGTACACCGACGAGCGCCTGCTCGCCGCGGTGCTCGCCGCCACGAAGACCTGGCGCCTCGAGCCGGCAAAGCTCGATGGCGCGCCGGTCGCCGAAGTCGCCTGGCAGCAATTCGATTTCTGATGGCCACATTGCAGTAATCTTCCGTGATGAAACCCGGCGCCACTTTCCGCATTTCGATCTGCCTGATTTCGCTTACGACTTTCGTCGCACACGCTCAGGCACCCGACACGAGCGCGCCGAAACCCGCGGTGCCGGACTGGGCGATCCCCGGGTCGGCGACGCACAAGCAATTGCCGCCGCCGCGGGATTTTCATCGTGCCACCGTGACCGACCACTCGCCCATTGGCATCTTCGATGGGCAGTCCGATGTTGGCGCGGCGCTGGTCGCCGGCAGCGCCACTTACGATTCCGCCGCGAAGGCGTACACCGTCAATTCCGCCGGCTACAACATCTGGTACTCGCGCGATGAGTTCCATTTCCTGTGGAAGAAAATGTCCGGTGACGTTTCGCTGGCCGCCGATGTCACTTTTCCGGACGCGAACGGTTACGGGGACCGCAAGGCCGTGCTGGTGATTCGGCAAAGCCTCGAGGACGACTCCAAACAAGTGGTGGTCGCGTCGCACGGACTCGGCATGTTGCAACTGGCGCAACGCCCGGAAAAAGGCGCGCTCACGAAAGATCGCGAGTTTCGCATCGGCGGCCGGGGGCGCCCGCAAGGCGCCAGTCCCGACTCACTGGTCAACGATCTCGCGAAACGCATCGGCATCGAAAAGCGCGGCAGGAAGTTTGCGTTGTTCGTGAGCATCGAAGGCGAGCCCATGACGCAGTACGGCCCGGCCATCGAGCTCGACATCGACGGCCCGTTCTACGTCGGCATCGGCTTCTGTGCGCACCTGCCGGATGTAGTGGATAGAGCAGTGTTGGCCAACGTGGTGCTCGCCAACAAGGCCGGCAGGGTTCGCTGACGCGCTCAGACGAAAGTCACCGCCAGGGGGATCCACAGCGATCCCAGGAATACGGAAATCGCCGCGGCGCTGGCCGCAAGCTCCAGATCCAGGCCTTCGCGCGCCGACAGCACGACCGCGGTGAATCCGACCGGAGCTGCCGCGCCGAGGGCCGCGACTCCCGCCGCGGTGCCCTCGAGGCCGAACAGCAATCCGAGCGTGAGTCCCACCGATCCACCGAGAACCGAGCGAAGCACCACGCTCGCGACGACTTCCGGCCGGCGCATGCCCTGCGCGCTCACCAGCAATCCCATCGCCAGCGGCACCAGCAACACCATGAGTTGTCCGGCAACCAGGAATTCGTGCAACAGGTCGCGCGAGATGGGTGCTCCACCTGCGTTGAGAGCCAGCGCCGCGAACAACACCCACAACGGCGGCGCCGCGAGCGCGCGCTTGAGCAGCACCGGAATATCGTCGGCGTGGCCGCCATACCTGCAGGCGATCACGGTGGTGAACGTCCACGCCATGATCGCGTGTCCCATGTCGAACATCACGAGCTGAGAGAACGCCACCGTGCTGAAGCTGAGCGACGCGAATGGATAGATCATCGCGACGTTCATCGACATGGCGCACAGCGACATGGCGCCTTCGCTCTTTCTGGGAAGGCGGAATCGTCGCGCCAGGAAGGCTCCCGCCACCCAACAGAGCAGCGTGGTGCAAAGAGCGATCGCCGGCAGCAGAGCGTGCTCGCGCTCGAGCGTGGCGCCGGTGAGCGCGCCAAAGATCAACACCGGCAGACCCACGTAGAACACGAAGTTGAGCAGCCATCGGCCGTGCGCGTGTCCGGCCCAACCCGCACGTCGAGCCATCACACCCAGGAAAAACAATGCGGCGACTGCGGCGAGGCGCCAGTGATCCAGGAAAAATTCCACGCCTCCAATCTATACTGCCAACCTCCGCCGCGCGAGGACGCCACATGATCGAACTGTTCACCGCCGCCACGCCTAACGGCTGGAAGGTCTCGATCGCTCTCGAGGAAATGGGCTTGCCTTACACCGTGCGCCCGCTGGTGTTGTCGAAGCTCGAGCAGAAGCAGGAGTGGTTCCTCGCGATCAATCCGAATGGGCGTATCCCGGCCATCATCGATCACGACAACGGCGACTTCGCCGTATTCGAATCCGGCGCCATCCTCATCTATCTCGCCGAGAAGAGCGGCAAGTTCCTGCCCGCAGAGCCCAAGGCACGTTCGCGAGTGTTGCAGTGGTTGATGTTCCAGATGGGTGGAGTGGGTCCCATGATGGGCCAGGCAAACGTGTTCTTCCGTTACGCGCCCGAAAAGATTCCCTACGCCATCGAACGTTATCAGCGCGAAGTGCGTCGGCTGTTCGAAGTCATGGAACGCCAGCTGACAACCAACGAATACATCGCGGGCGGTGACTACTCAATCGCCGACATGGCGCTGTGGAGCTGGATAGCCGGCTATGGTTGGGCCGGCGTCAGTGTCGACGGATTGCCGCAGCTCAAGCGATGGATGGACCTCATCGGTGCGCGGCCGGCGGCGCAAAAGGGCCGCACCATCCCACCGCCGGCGGACTCGGGCAAGGTGGTCGAATCGGCGCGCAGCATGCTCGCCTGAATCTTTACTGACGCGGCGGCTCGTAGGTTGCGGCGCCCGCGAGGCCCAGCACCGCCACGCACTTTTCGCGTGTCTCGGGATACGGCGCGGGCAGCGTGCGGATCTCGCCGTTCTTGAGGAACCGCCATTCGGGTGGATAGACCCAGTCACTCACGGGCTGTGCCCACAAGCCGAGCTTCTTGTCGCGCGCCTCGGCTTCGAGGTCGCAGAACCTTGCGTCGCGCATGTAGCGCCGGTAGGCCCAGGCATGACCGTCGCGCAACATCGTCTCATTGACGTTGATGCGCTCGTCGCCCTTCACCCGCCACACCGTCGCGACCATGCGGCGGAACTGATCCTGGGTGACCACGTCGAGCTCCACCGCCGCGCCCACCGGCAGCAGCGCCTTGAGCGCCGCCGAGGATTTGGCACCATAGGGCTGGTCATATTCAGGAGTGTCGATGGCCGAGAAGCGAACGCGACCGGTGCCCGACTCGAGCGCGACTTCGATGGAATCCCCATCGTTCACCTTGGTGACCGTGGCCTTGATCAGCGGCAGCGGCTTGGGCGGGTCGGCCGCTGCGGCCACGAGGCCAAACGCCAGCATCGTCACCAGGAAAATGGGTCTTCGCATGGCGGTTACGTTTAGCACAACGCCGCGGAAAAAAAACCTCCGCCGCGAGGGGGATCGTCGGCGAAGGTTTGCAATGAACCCCGCGTTTCGTTTCGGGGGGTTCCCAGTGCAGGGAGTTGTAAGCCACTACCAACCGTGTTTCATCCGTATTTGTAGCTAACTGCGCGCGGATGGCACTGAATACGTATGCGCGGCGATTCGCTCCCTTCGGGTCAGTGCATACGTATTCGTAAGCAAACTACCGGGCATCTCGATTAGCGTCGAGAAAAGTCGCGTGCTCTAAGGGAGAGGGAACATGTCATCGAAGTGTCTGCGCGCTCGCGCCATCATGCCGCTCGCATTGGCCATCCTGGCCAGCTGCGCCCTCACGGTTTCCGCCCAGACCATCCCGGCTTCGGTTGGCGTCCCGGGCAGCTACCAGTCGGAAGCCGGTTGCGGCGGCGACTGGGATCCGGCATGCGCGGCTACCCAGCTGGTCTACGATGCAAACGGCGACATCTGGAGGAACACCTTCAGTATCGCGCCGGCCGGCGCGTTCGAATACAAGGTGGCGCTCAACGGCACCTGGGACGTGAACTACGGCCTGCATGCTGAACAGAACGGCGCGAACATCCCGCTCGCGACGACCAGCTCGCCGCAGAACGTCACCTTCTACTACGACCACAAGACCCACTGGATCACCAACAACGTCAGCTCGATCATCGCCACCGTGCCCGGCGACTTTCAGAGCGAAATCGGCTGCGGCGGCGACTGGGACCCGGCCTGCTTCCGCTCCTGGCTGCAGGACATCAACGACACGTCTATCTACAGCTTCAGCACCAGCGCCATTCCCGCCGGCACGTATGAAGCCAAGGTGGCGCTCAATGGCAGCTGGGACGTGAACTACGGCCAGGGTGGCGTACAGAACGGCGCGAACATCGGCTTCACGGTGCCGGCCAATGGCATGGACGTGGTGTTCCAGTGGAACTCCACCACCAAGGAACTGCGTATCGTCGTTGGCGGCATCCACGGCGACCTCACCAAGGCGCAGGCGTACTGGCTGTCGGCTGACACCATTGCGTGGAACGCGCCCGCCGACGCCACCGTCACGCTGTTCGCGGATCCGGACGGCGCGCTCACGCTCGACGGCCCCGGGATCGTCACCGCCGCGAACTCCAGGAGCTGGGCACTGATACGCGATCCGGCGGGCCTCGACGCCGCGCTCAAAGCGCGCTTTCCGCACCTCGCGAACCTCGCGGCGTTCAAACTACCCGCCGATGCTGTCGCGGCCGCCGCGCAAAGCCTGAAAGGTCAGATTGCCGTTGGCGCGGCTCGCCCCGGCCAAGGCGTCGATGCCACCGGGCTGCAGATACCCGGTGTTCTCGACGATCTGTACTCGGCCAAGGCGGCGCCAGTAACCCTGGGACCGAGCTTCAAGCAGGGCCAGACCACCTTGCGCGTCTGGGCACCGACCGCGCGCAAACTCGCCCTGCGCGTCTTCGCGGACGCAAGCCCGGCGACCGCGTTCACGACCTACCCCATGACACTCGATGCCGCGAGCGGCATCTGGAGCTTCACCGCGCCGACGAGCAGCCTCATGGGGAAGTACTACCTGTACGAGGCCCTGGTCTTCGTACGCTCCACCAACAAAGTCGAGACCAATGTCGTCACCGACCCCTACTCGGTCTCGCTCGCGCGCAACAGCACTCGCAGCCAGGTTGTGTCGCTGGAGGATCCGCAGCTGCAGCCGCGCGGCTGGCGCACCTTGGGCAAACCGTGGCTGGCCGCTCCCGAGGACATCGTGCTGTACGAGCTGCACGTGCGCGACTTCAGCGCCACTGACTCGACCGTGCCCGCTTCCTTGCGCGGTACGTACGCCGCATTCGCGCAGAAGCGCTCGGATGGCATGAAGCACCTCGCAACTCTCGCGCTCGCGGGGGTCACGCACGTGCACCTGCTGCCATCGTTCGACATCGCCAGCGTCAACGAGGACAAATCCACCTGGATCGCCACTCCGTTCGACACACTGTCGGCGCTGCCGGCCGATTCCCCCGAGCAGCAGGCGTTGACCCAGGCCATCGCGGATCGCGACGGATTCAACTGGGGCTACGACCCGCTGCACTACAACGTGCCCGAGGGCAGCTACGCGACCGATGCCGACGGTTCCAGGCGCATCCTGGAATTCCGCCAGATGGTGCAGTCGCTCAGTCAGAGTGGCCTGCGCGTGGTCATGGACGTCGTTTACAACCACACGACCTCGGCCGGCCAGAATCCGAATTCCATCCTCGACAAGCTGGTGCCGGGCTACTACCACCGGCTCAACGGCGACGGCGTCGTGCTCAACGAGAGCTGCTGCGCCGACACGGCCACCGAACACGCGATGATGGAAAAGCTCATGGTCGACTCGGTCGTGCAGTGGGCGCGCCAGTACAAGGTCGACGGCTTCCGCTTCGACATCATGGGCTTTCACCTGAAATCCAACCTGCTGAAGGTCCGTGCCGCGCTCGATGCGCTCACGCTCGCGAAGGATGGAGTCGACGGCAGATCCGTCTATCTATATGGCGAAGGCTGGAACTTCGGCGTGATGGCCAACAACGGCCGCGGCGTCAACGCGATCCAGGTGAACATGGCCGGCACCGGCATCGGTTCGTTCTCCGATCGCATCCGTGACGCGGTGCGTGGCGGTGGACCGTTCTCGCCACGCCGCGATCAGGGCTTCGCGACCGGGCTTTTCACGGAACCCAATGGGACCTTCGGCGGGTCGGCGGCCGACGAAAAGGCGGCGTTGCTGCGGCTCACCGATTTCGTGCGGCTCGGGCTCGCCGGAAACATCGCCAGCTATTCGATCGTCGACGCGAGCGGCGCGACCAAGACCGGCCACGAAGTCGACTACTTCGGCATGCCTGGCGCATATGGCGAGAAGCCTTCCGACACGATCCAGTACATCGGCGTGCACGATGATCCGGACTGGTTCGATACGCTGAATCTCAAGTTGAGCTCCTCGGTGCCGCGCGCCGATCGCGTACGCATGGCGCGCCTTGGCATGGATATCGTGGCGCTTTCGCAGGGCGTGCCTTTCTTCATGGCCGGCGACGACATCCTGCGTTCAAAATCCGCGGACCGGAACAGCTACAACTCCGGCGACTGGTTCAACCGCATCGACTGGACGATGAAGTCGAACAATTGGGGCGTGGGCCTGCCACCGGCGAACGGCAATCAGGACGACTGGTCGATCATCGGACCCGCGCTCGCCGATCCGAACCTGAAACCCGGTGCGAAAGACATCGAAGGAACGTACCGCCACATGCTGGAGATGCTCGTCATCCGCAAGACCAGTGGATTGTTCCGCCTGCGCACGGCCGAGGAAATCAAGAAGGCCGTGAGCTTCTACAACGTGGGACCGGCACAGATCCCGGGGCTCATCGTCGAACGCATCGCGAACACCGGCAGGTCCTGCTTCCCGGTATCCGAGGCGGTGGTGTTGATAAACGCGTCGCCGCAGGCACAGAGTTTCACCGGTGCCGCGTTCAAACAGCGGCCGCTGCTACTCCATCCGGTGCAGGCGCTCTCGCAAGATCCGGTGGTGCGCACGTCAAAGTTCCAGAGAAGCACCGGCACGTTCACGATTCCGCCGCGCACGACCGCGGTGTTCATCGAACCTTGTTTTGGAGTGCATTGATACGCGCGACGACGCCTCTGGCGACTAGTGCTGCGAAAAATCAAACCTGGTGTGAAAGCCCTTCTTCCATGCGGCGCCATCTTGAGATGACCAGATGTCGTTCTGATTGATATTGCCACTTACGCCGGCAAGCAGCAGCAGCGAGCCGTCATAAGCAATGGCGTTCGACAGGTAGCGATCGCCAAATGCCGCCGCGGCATTGTTTGGAGTCCAGGTTGCGCCATCTGCTGAGGACCAGACGTCACTGAGTGCGCTGTTGCCGATGCCACCGATGATCCACAGTTTGCCGGCGTGGGAAAGCAGATGATGTCCGTTGCGGACAGGAAAGGCGGCAGCGGCGGTCACGGAGTCCCAATGTATTCCGTCCGGCGACGACCAGACATCATTGAGGCTGAAGCCATTGAAACCGCCAGATATCCAGAGTTTGTCGTTGAGTGCAGCGACACCAAACAGTTGTCTATCCAGTACCGCAAGATTATCGGCGACCAGGGTCCAGATCACTCCATCGCTCGAAGTCCAGACATCCTTGCGGGTCGCGACATAGTCCCGGCCACCGATCAACCACAATTTGCCCCTGAAATTGAGCACCGTGAAATTTCCGCGCGCAGGAAAGGCCGCATGCTCGGCCTCCTTTGTCCAGGTCACCCCGTTGGCGGAGGACCAGATATCGTTGGTGGCAAGGTTGTCGAAGAATCCGCCGATCACCCAAAGCTTGTTGTTGAAGGCGATCATCTGATGGCCGGTTCGTACGGGGAACTCCGCGTCCTGGGTTGCACGAGTCCACGATATGGCGTCCTTCGAAGACCAGACGTCATTGGTGTTTTCCTGACTGCTGTTTCGCCCGCCTGACAGCCACAACGCGCCGTTGAATTCGGCCACCGCGCTGCCGTAGCGCGCGGCAAATTCTCCATTCGAAGTGGCTTCGACCCACTGCAGGCCGTCGCTCGACTTCCACGCATCGTTTTCCAGGCCAAAGGCTCCGTTGCCGCCCAACACATACAGAGCGCCATTGTGGGCCAGCATCTGGTGGTAGCTTCGGTAACTCAGCTCTCCACCGACGTGAGTGGGAACCCAGTCCTTGCCGTTGGTCGAAGTCCAGGCATCGCTGTCGTAGGCGTGCCATTCGCCGCCCAGCAAGACCAACTTGCCGTTGATGCCGGCGATTTGGAATCCACTGCGGTCGATGATTCGCGTCGGCAGATTTTCCCTGGCCCACAAGATCCCGTCTGCCGAGGACCAGGCATCGTCCAGGGTGGCGCCATTGCGCTTGCCACTGTAGAGCCAGAGCTTGCCATTGAAGTTGATGACGACGTGCTCGGATCTCGGCTCGAACGCCGCCTGGTCTATCTCCTTCGTCCAGACGGTGCCATCCAGCGTCGACCAGACATCATTCTTTTCCGTGCCGAACGTGGCTCCGCCGATGAGAAGCAACTTGTTTCCCATCACGGCTAGTTGATGACTCGCCCTCGCTCCGAATGGTGCACTTGCCAACACCAGCGTCCAGTTCACGCCATCGCTCGTGGACCACACGTCGCCCGCGACCTGTGACCCGCTGCTTCCGCCGATGAGCCACAGCTTCTCTTTGAAGGAAATGACCCGGTGGCTATGTCTCGGCGAAAATGCAGCAGCGGCAGTTTCCTGTGTCCAACTGATTCCATCGACGGATGACCAGACGTCGTTGCGGTTGCCGGACAACTGCCACTCCTGGTAATCGTCGGCGCCGCCGATCAGCCACAGTCTATTTTTGAAGCTGACCGCCTGATGCATTTTTCGCGGCGAGAATTTCGGCACGCCAACGACCTGGGTCGCCTTCCGATCGCCTCTTTGCAGCGTGAAGAATGCCGCTCGAGCAAGCTGCGCTGAGGTGTCGACGATGGGTACGCCGCTGAGGTCATTCATCTGCCCAAGAGGACAGTGAATGTAATCGGTCAGATCGCAGTTGCTGGCGGTGGAGCGATACAGCGCCATGGTATTGGCGGCATCGCCAAAATGGAGCTCGGAGTTGTCAGGTCCAATCCACGCCGACATCGCGACAATTTTTGGAATCACTTCGAGGGCGGAGCTGGCATTGGCCGGAAGATACGCGGCATCGCCCAGTATGGAGGCGGTTATGGTGGTCTTTCCGGGCGCGACGGCGGTGATTTTCCCCTGGCTATCTACCGTGGCTATATTTGAATTGTCGGATCTGTAAGAGACCGCCCCGGTACCCTGGCCCGTGGCTTTATTGGTCAACTCTTCGCCGCTGTAGGCGACCAGGCTTGCGGATGCAAAGCTCAAAGTCTGGCTTTGTGGCGTAACCGCTGGTGGTGTAGCCGGTGGTGGCGAAGCCCCGCCGCCGCCGCCGCAGGCAGTAAACATTGCCGCCAGAGCGCATGAAGCAATCGACCGGAAGCACAATCTGGCATTCATAGGCAAGCGTTCCCCATCCAATGATCATTCAAGGCGGTTTGTGCAGAGCCTATCTCGCCGGCTTCAGCAGTGCTGCCAATCTCTCGACTCAAGGCCCGTTGGCAGTCACGGCGGCGCAATGCTTCGCAATGAACTCGGCGTGTCCGGGCAGCCGCTGCGCTGCCTGCGCGATGAGCCCGCGCAGGTCCCGCAGGTAACCCGCGCGATCGTGAGGCGCCACCGCCTCGACGAACGGATGCGTCGTTTGCGGCCGCACGCCCTGCCCCCAGAGCACCTGCAGCCAGCTGGTGAGCTGGAACAGGTCGTCCGTCGCGCAGAAGATGCCGGCGGACTCGCGAAACAACTCGATGCGGTGACGCAGTGAATCCGGGATCGACATGTGCCGGCAGGCATCCCAGAACGGCTCGCCCACCCGCTTGTTCGCGTGGTAGTGCAGGATGATGAAGTCACGGATGTAGTCGTATTCGGTCGCAGCCGCACGGTTGAACTCGCGGCGCCGCTCCTCGCAGTTGCCGAGATGCGGGAAATGCAGGATCAGGCGTTGGATCGTGACCTGGATCAGGTGGATAGACGTCGATTCCAGCGGCTCGAGGAAGCCGCTGGCAAGCCCCATGCACACGACGTTGCGATTCCACAGCTGCTTGCGGCGTCCGGTCGCGAACTTGATGAGCCTCGGCTCCGCGAGTGCCGGTGCGTCGAGGTTCGCGAGCAGCAACTCACGCGCGCGTTCGTCACTCATGAATGCGGAGGAATACACATGGCCGTTGCCAGTGCGATGCTGCAGCGGAATGCGCCATTGCCAGCCGGCCTCGAGCGCCGTGGCACGCGTATACGGCGTCAGCGGGCTGGTGCTCGAGGACGGCACCGCCTGCGCGCGATCGCACGGCAGCCAGTGTGACCAGTCTTCGTAACCGGTTTTCAGCGCGCCCTCGATCAACAGCCCACGGAACCCCGTGCAGTCGATGAAGAAGTCCGCCGCGAGTTCGCGCCCGTCTTCGAGCTTGAGTGCCCGCACGTCGCCATCGGGTGTCTGCAGCGCGCCGGCAATCTTCGCGTCGATGCGTCTCACGCCCAAGGCTTGCGCGAACCGGGACAGATAGGCGGCGTACAGAGAGGCGTCGAAGTGGAAGGCCCAGGTGAGCCCGCCGAGCGGCGTATCGGGAATGCGCTCGAGGCGCGAGAAGCGTGCCTGCTTTGCGGCAAGCCAGTTGAGGCTGTAATCCCAGAGCTTGCCGGCCGTGCCCGCGGCCTGATCGGGCAGCCCGATCTCTTTGAAAAAATACTGGTGAAACGGGATATAAGCCAGGTCGCGGCCCACCGGTCCGAAGGCATGCATGTACGCGTGCCCCTTCTCGTACCAGTCAGCGAACTCGATGCCGAGCTTGATCGTGCCCTGCGTGTGCCGCAGAAACTCGTCTTCATCGATCTTCAACAGCTTGTTGAAGAGCTGGATCGCCGGGATCGTCGCTTCACCGACACCGACGATGCCGATCTCGGAGGACTCCACGAGTGTTATCGAAAGCCTCGGGCCGAGAGTCTTGGCGAGCGCGGCAGCCGTCATCCAGCCGGCGGTCCCTCCTCCGGCAATGACTACTGATCTGATTTCCTGGCTCGACACCGGACTAGCTTGTCAGGGAACGCGTGGTCAAGGAAAGGCCCCCGTCGGCGATTGCCGGCGGGGGCCATTTTTCAGCGAAGGGCGGACTATTCGAAGACGTAGCTGACGGTCAGGGCGTAAGTCGCGCCATACGTCTCATACTTGTTGAAGTTGTAGGGACTCTGGTCGAGGCTGTTCAGCACGAACGGCTCGTCGGTGAGATTGGTTCCCGCCAGACTGAAGCTCAGGCCCTTCATCGTGCCGTCCTGGATCGCGTAGCCGATCTGCGCATCGACCAGCGATTCGGCACTCACGTTGTTATATGAAAGTGTGGCATCGAAGAGCGGCACTTCACCGAGGAAGTCACCGCGGTAGCGGTTGCTGATGCGTGCCGAGAAGCCATTCTTCTCGTAGTACAGCGTCGAATTGAGGATCTCCTCGGACAAGCCGGGCACCGGCGTCTCGACATCGTTGATCTTGATCGACGACTTGTTCTTGGCACCGCTGATGATGAAGCCGAAGCCCTCCAGGGCATCCGAGAACAGCGAGAACGGAATCGAGGCCGTGGCTTCGAAGCCTTGCACATAGCCACCGGAACCGTTCGTCTTGAGCGTCGACACACCCAGGCGATTCGCATTCGCGGTGTTGTAGGTGGTCAGTGGATCAGCGGGGTCGAACGGGGGCAGCGGCACGTCCGAGAAGTCCTCGACCGTCGAGGCATTGAAGATGTAGGTCTTCAGGTCCTTGTAGTACGCAGCCACCGAGACGTAAGCCTGGTTGCCGAAGTATTTCTCGAAAGACAGGTCGAAGGTATTTGCCTTCCAGGGCCGTAGCTGCGGATTACCGCCGCCGCTGCGTTGCCAGTAGTAGAAATCACCATTGTAGTTAGGCGGGATGGTGGTGTCGTTGGTCACCGTGTAGAAGGCTCCGCCACCCAGCTCATCCAGGCGCGGACGCGCCACCGTGACGGCGGCACCGAAACGCAACTTCATCTCGTTTGGCAGTTCGAGCGCCAGGTTGAGGCTGGGAAGGATGTCCGTGTACTTGGCGCCTTCCGCGACCACGATGATCGGCAGCGTGGTCGTGTTGTCCGGGATCACCCCGCTCGTGAGGTGCAGCTGCGAAGTCTGGTCGGCCGTAATCGATTGGACGCCGAAATTGCCGCGTAGCGGCAGACTGCCCAGCTCGGTATCGATACCGACCTTGACGAACGCCGTGGTCAGTTTTTCGTTCACTTCCCAGGTGTTCTGGACATTGTTGGTTCGATCGTTGTCGTTGGCGTTCGGATCGTCGACCGAATTGATTGGCGCCCAGAAATCATCGCGGTACATGGCGAGTGCGTCGTAGCCAATGATGCCGTGGGTGCTGCCGAAGAATGAGCTGTCGGCGATGCCGGTCCGATACTGTTCCGGCACCACGGCATGCGAGATATTGCCGTTGAGCCACAGGTTGCTCTGGAACTGATTTTTCGACTTGGTGCGATCGGCGTAATTCACGCCGAAT
>DASYKM010000203.1:0-5924 GCA_035995425.1 Steroidobacteraceae bacterium | reverse complement strand
CTGAGAACGATCGTCGAGCCGGCGGCAGCCGCGCTCGCCGCCATGCGCCGCAGCCAGGAACATCTCGCGGATATGCGCCGCGCGCTCGACGCCATGACGCTCCATACCCTGCACAGGGTGGAAGGTCGCGAGGCGGACAAGTCGTTCCACGCGGCGTTGCTCGCGGCCACGCGCAACCCATTCGTCATCTCGCTGACCAACGGCGTCACGGCGGCGGTCAACGCGCTGACGGAGTTCAAACAACGGCTGGCGAAAATCGAACGCGACCCGGTACCCGATCACCTTCGGGTCTACGATGCCATCGCCGCCAAGGACGCCGACGCGGCGCGTGAAGCGATGGTCAGACTGATTCGGCTCGCCGTGCTCGACATGCCGTCCAGGCAAAGGCCGCGGCCACCTTTGGGTTCATGATTGGAAAGGGGTGAGAAATGACGATGCGATCAACCTTGTTTGCCGCCTTGATGGCCATCGTTTGCCTGCCGGCCTCGGCGCAAGTGCAGACAGAGGTTCCACCGGTGGTATCCGGCGCGCGACCCGCCACGCTCGAACACATCAAGGTTCACGGCAGCGCGCTCGAGGGCAATCTGGAAGGAAATTCCGCCGACCGCGACGTGCTGGTTTTCCTCCCGCCAGGATATCGCCAGGAACGCCATCGTCGATATCCCGTGGTGTACGCGTTGCATGGCTATTTCATCGGCGCCGAACAGTGGTCAGGCGAGATTCACGTCCCGCAGACCCTCGAGGGCGCTTTCGCGTCGGGATCCCGCGAAATGATCGTCGTGCTGCCGGATTCGAAGACAGTGCACAATGGGTCGATGTATTCGAGCTCCGTCACGACGGGCGATTTTGAGAATTTCGTCGCGCACGACCTGGTGGCGTACATCGATCAGCACTACCGCACGTTGCCTAAACGCGAGAGTCGCGGACTCGTGGGCCACTCGATGGGCGGCTATGGCGCTACTCGCATCGGCATGAAGCACGCGGATGTTTTCGGAGCCTTGTACATCATGAGCCCGTGCTGCCTGTCGGTGCGCGAGGCGCCACCGGCTGAGATCGAGAAGGCGATCGCCGAGGTAAAGACGCCCGCGGATTCCGCGAAGTTGTCGTTCCTCGCGCGCGCGACGCTGGCGACGGCAGCCGCCTGGTCCCCCAATCCCAACAAGCCGCCGCTGTATCTCGACCTTCCGGTGCTGAACGGCGAACCCCAGCCCGAAGTGCTCGGCAAGTGGGCAGCCAACGCCCCGCTGGCGTTCGCCGACCAATACATCGGCAATCTTCGGCGCTACTCCGGCATCGCCATCGACGTGGGCGACCAGGACGGGTTGCGCATCGACACGGCCAAACTACAGGCGACTCTGCAGCGTTATGGAATCGCCAGCACTTTCGAGGAATACAGAGGCACGCATACCAGCGCGGTGGCGGTCCGTTTCCAGAATTTCGTGATGCCCTTTTTCAGCAAGCACCTGAACTTCCGGTAGAACCACATGCGAACCGCTCCATATCTCGCCTTCGCCTTGTTCTGCGCCAGTGCGGCCATGGGCGCAACCTCGGACGCGCGCCTCCCCGACGGCGCGGCGTTCGTCTTCTGGGAACAGCCGCTGACGTTTACCAAAACCTATTACGTCGACGGTACCTCGCTCCGCAGTACCGATCGCGGTCCCGGTACAGCCACGCGGCCGTTTCGTACCATCGGCAAGGCTGCCGAGGTTCTGCAACCCGGCGAGCGCGTGATGATCGCTGCGGGTACGTATCGTGAATGCATCAGCCCGGAGCGCGGCGGCACGGGCCCTGACAAGATGATCAGCTACGAAGCCGCACCCGGTGCGGTGGTCATCGTGAAGGCTTCGGAAGTTCTGCGTGACGGCTGGGAGCCGGGCAGCGACCGAATCTGGAAACACACGCTGTCGGGCGCGCTCTTTCCCGACGCCTACAATCCATTCGCGATGGCGAACGTG
Organism: Steroidobacteraceae bacterium; assembly: GCA_035995425.1. Taxonomy (GTDB): domain Bacteria; phylum Pseudomonadota; class Gammaproteobacteria; order Steroidobacterales; family Steroidobacteraceae; genus CADEED01. The sequence goes on along the minus strand of DASYKM010000203.1, from coordinate 3,969 downwards.
CCCGGAGACTGGTCCTGGCTCGACACGAAGCGCGTCGACATGGGCCCCTATTTCCGGCGACGAGGATTGATCTTTGCCGACGGCAAGCCACTCGAGCCCGTCGAGCAATACCGGGAGCTCATCGACCAGGCCTCGCAGCCGCGCAATGGCCTGCCCACGCGCACGCGCGGCGGCGCAATCATGCAGGAGATCGGCGGCTCGCCCGACGGGCGATACTGGGTCGAGCATCAAGGAAACGTCGTCCACGTGCGTCTGCCTGCGGGAGATCCCTCGAGCTCGCTCATCGAAATCACCACGCGCGAGCAGGCCTTCGCGCCGCGCCACAGTGGTCTCGCGTACATCCGCATCAAGGGCCTCACTTTCCAGCACGCTGGCAATGCCTTCCCACCGCCGCAGCGCGGTCTCGTGTCCACCGGCGGGGGCAACCACTGGATCATCGAGGGCAACACCATCGAGTGGGCGAATGGCGTCGGGCTCGACATCGGCAGCCAGCACTGGAGTGGCCCCCGCGATCCAAAGGCCGGCGACTCGCAGATCGTGCGCGGGAACACGATCCGCTACGTTGGCGTCGAGGGAATCGGCGGCATGGGCACGGCCAACACTCTCGTCGAGGACAATCTCGTCGAATGGGTCGGCTGGCAGGACGCCGAACGCGCCTGGGAGGCCGCGGGCGTCAAGTTCCACCGCGCTCGCAATCTGCTCTTTCGCCGCAACGTCATCCGCCACATGCGCCATGCCAACGCACTCTGGCTGGACAGCGGCAACACGAACAGCCGCATCACCGCGAACGTGTTCGCCGACGTGCTCACCGTGAGCGCGGCGATTCACATGGAGATGAATCGCGGCACGAACCAGATCGACAACAACATCATCTGGGACGTCCGCAACGCGGAGCCGGGAACGCCGGGGCAGCGCGGCGCCGGTGGGTCCGGCATCTTCCTGCACGCGTCGGAGAATCAGATCGTCGCGCAAAATCTCATCGGGCGCTGCGACAATGTCGGTGTATTTCCCGTCCTGCGGCCCGAACGTCAGAACGCCGGCAGCGGCCGCGAGCACAAGATCTATAACAACCTGTTCACTCGTTGCGACAAGGGCGGCATCGTGTTCGTCGACGAGAAGAATGAGGCGGACGGCAACGTATACGCACAGCTGCCCGAAAAGTTCTCAGGCTTTGCGCAGGGTGATGCCATTCAGTGGCTCGATCTGTCCGCGTGGCGCGCACACGGCTGGGATCGGCAAGGCGGCATCGCCGCACTCGACGTGAGCTTTGATCCCGATCGGCTGGAGCTGACGATGAAGGGTTCGAGCGCGCTACCCAAGGTAGCGGTCTTCAATTCCATCGACGTCGATCTGGCCGGCCAAACTACCGCCTCATCGCGGCCGCCCGGGCCGCTGGCCGACCCAGAAGCCGCGCAGCCGCGTAGCGTCGATCCACGCGCGATTACGGGCGGCCGTGCGAAAGCTGAGCCGTAGACTATTCATGGGCGCCTCGAGCGCCGCCCTCGTCGTGGCGCGCGCCGCCATCGCGGGCAACTCGCGTCGGCCGCGGCGCGAGCAGTTGCGCTATCTGCAGCCCGCAACCCTCTGGAATGAAGCGCTGCCCATTGGTAACGGGCGCCTTGGCGCGATGGTCTTCGGGCGCGTCGCGCAGGAACGACTGCAACTCAACGAAGACACCTTGTGGGCGGGATCGCCATACACGCCTGACAACCCTGAAGCGCTGGCGGCGATTCCGGAAGTCAGACGACTGCTTGCGGCGGGTGACTATCGGGCGGCGACCGCGCTCGCCGGCGAGAAGGTGATGGCCAGGCCGCTGCGGCAGATGGCGTATGGGAGCCTCGGAGACGTCCTCATCGACTTCGAAAACGCGCAAGCGCCATCGGAATACGAACGAATCCTCGATCTGGCGACCGCGGTCACCTCGGCGCGATACCGAACCGGCTCCGGCGAATTCTCACGGGAAGCGTTCGCCTCCGCAGCGGATGATGTCATTGTCTGGCGAACGCGCGCGTCGGAACACGAACACAACCTCGAGATCCGCTATCGCGCGCCAGACGAAGACGCAGTCGACATGGAGGTTCGCGTTGCCCCCGACGGCGAAGGCGCCATGCTGGTTACCGGCCGCAATTGGGAAAATTCCGGCATTGCCGCCGGACTTACTTTTGCGCTTCGCCTCAAGGTTATCGCCGACGGACAGGTGGAGGTGAGCGACGGTCGCATGCGTATTCGCAAGGCGCGCGAGATTGTCGTGTTGCTGGCCGCGGCTACCAGCTATGTCGACTTCCGCAACGTCAGCGGCGACCCACTCGCCAGCGTTCGTCGCGCCACCAACGAGGCGGCGCGCAAACGATTCGCCGCGCTCAAGCGCGCCCACGTGCGCGAGTACCAGGCACTTTACAAGAGCGCCTCGCTGGAACTCGCCTCTACCCAAGCGAGCAGCCTGCCGACCGACGTGCGCATCGCGAACGCTGAAAACGGGGATGACCCGGCGCTCGCGGCGCTGTATTTCCAGTTCGCTCGCTATCTGCTCATCTCGTCTTCGCGGGCTGGCTGTCAGCCTGCGAACCTGCAAGGCATCTGGAACGAAGGCATCAATCCGCCGTGGGGCAGCAAATACACCATCAACATCAACACCGAGATGAACTATTGGCCGGCCAATGCGGCAGGCCTGAGTGCATGCGTGGAACCGCTGCTGCGCATGGTGGAACAGCTCGCGCAGACCGGCGCGCGGACCGCAAAGACGATGTACGGCGCGCGTGGCTGGGTGGCTCATCACAACACCGACCTTTGGCGTGCTGCTGCGCCGATCGACGGTCCGATGTGGGGATTGTGGCCCTGCGGCGGCGCCTGGCTCTGCAACACGCTCTGGGACCACTACGACTACACGCGCAGCGCGGCGACACTCGCCCGCCTCTATCCACTCATGCGCGATGCGTCCCTCTTCTTTCTCGACACGTTGATCGAAGACCCCAAGGGACGCGGCCTCGTCACCTCGCCCTCGCTTTCACCGGAGAACACGCATCCGTTCGGATCGTCGTTGTGCGTGGGACCGGCAATGGATCGGCAAATCCTGCGCGACTTGTTTGCCCACACCATTGAAGCCGGCCAGGTTCTTCAAACCAAAGATCCCTTGCTCGAAGAGCTGAGGCGCGCGCAGCAACGATTGGCACCCGATACGATCGGCCAGCGCGGACAGCTTCAGGAATGGCTCGAGGACTGGGATGGCGCCGCTCCCGATCCGCATCACCGTCACGTTTCGCATCTGTACGCCGTTTATCCGAGCTCGCAGATCAACGTGCGGGACACACTCGCGCTCGTCGAAGCGGCGAAAGTGAGTCTCAACACGCGGGGGGATCTGGCGACCGGTTGGGGAACCGCGTGGCGGCTCTGTCTCTGGGCGCGCCTGGGCGAAGGCGAGCACGCTCACCGGATACTCGAGGCGCTGCTGGGACCGGATCGGACTTATCCAAACATGTTCGACGCCCATCCGCCGTTCCAGATCGATGGCAACTTCGGGGGCGCAGCCGGCATCCTGGAGATGATCGTGCAGTCGTGGGGAGAAGAGCTGCGATTGTTGCCCGCGTTGCCAAAGGCGTGGGCGTCAGGCGCCGTCCGTGGCATCCACGCCCGCGGCGGGCTGCGCCTCGACATGGACTGGCGCTCGGGCGAAGTCGAATGGTTCGAGCTCAACGGGCCTGCGAATGCCAGCGTGAACGTGCGCGTGCGCGGTGAAATGCCGCGACGGATTTCACTCGACGCGCGCGGCCGATACCGGCACGCGCGCGGCGGTGAATTCGACGGGTTCAGAACTTGATCCTGACTCCCGCAGTGTAGAACCGGCCCATGTCATCGTAGAAACCGAGCGTGGGATAGAACAAGCCCGGCAGTCCCGAGTTCGATGGGACCAGCGGAGCACGTTCATCCAGCAGGTTGTTGACGGTCAGGAAAGCTTCCATTTTGCTGTCGCCG
>DASYKM010000202.1:0-15882 GCA_035995425.1 Steroidobacteraceae bacterium | reverse complement strand
TGAGCGTGGGACTTTCCAAAACACTGCTGATCTGGATTCCGCTGGCGCCCTTGCTGGCTGCGATGATCGCGGGCCTCTTGTGCCGCGTGATCCCGCGCGCGGTCGCGCACTCGGTCACCATCGCCGGCGTCGCGGCGTCGTGCGTGATGTCGTGCATCGTCGCCAACCAGGTGTTCTTCCACGCCGCACCCGTGTTCAACGAAACCGTCTACCAGTGGCTGGTGAGCGACGGTGTCGGCATGCAGGTCGGGTTCCTCATCGACCAGCTCACCGCGTTGATGATGGTCGTGGTCACGTTCGTGTCGCTGTGTGTGCACGTCTACACCATCGGCTACATGCACGATGACGCGGGCTACAACCGGTTCTTCAGCTACATCTCGCTGTTCACGTTCTCGATGCTGACGCTCGTCATGAGCAACAACTTCATGCAGCTGTTCTTCGGCTGGGAAGCGGTGGGCGTCGTCAGCTACCTGCTCATCGGCTTCTGGTTCAAGCGCCCGACGGCGATCTTCGCGAACATGAAGGCGTTTCTCGTGAACCGCGTGGGCGACTTCGGTTTCGTGCTCGGCATCGCGGGCGTCGTGTACTACACCGCGCAGTTCGGCGGTGCGTCACTCGACTACGTCGATGCATTCAAGGCCGCGCCGCAGATCGCCGGCCAGACGTTCACGCTGCCGGGCACCGACGGCGTCAATGCCATGACGTTCATCTGCATAGCGCTCTTCATCGGCGCGATGGGCAAGTCCGCGCAGGTGCCGCTGCACGTGTGGCTGCCGGATTCGATGGAAGGCCCGACGCCCATTTCCGCGTTGATCCACGCGGCCACGATGGTGACCGCCGGCATCTTCATGGTGGCGCGCATGTCGCCATTGTTCGAGCACTCCGAGTACGCGCTCAACTTCGTACTGTTCATCGGCGCCACCACGGCGCTGTTCATGGGCTTCCTCGGCATCGTCGCCAACGACATCAAGCGCGTCGTCGCGTATTCCACGCTCTCGCAGCTCGGCTACATGACGGTGGCGCTCGGCGTGTCCGCGTACAGCTTCGGCATCTTCCACCTGATGACGCACGCGTTCTTCAAGGCGCTGCTGTTCCTCGCGGCCGGTTCCGTGATCATCTGCATGCACCACGAACAGGACATGCGGAAGATGGGCGGCCTGTTCAAGCACATGAAGATCACCGCGATCACGTGTTGGATCGGCACGCTCGCGCTCATCGGCACGCCATTCTTCTCGGGCTACTACTCGAAGGACCTGATCATCGACGCGGTGGCGCACAAGCATCACCTGCAACACGACAACGGGATCGCGACCTACGCGTACTGGTGCGTGATGATCGGCGTGTTCGTCACGGCGTTCTACTCGTTCCGCCTGCTGTTCATGACGTTCCATGGCAAGCCTCGCTGGGAAGAGAGCGCCGCGCATACCTCGCTTGCCTCGCAGGCCGACGTGGCGCATGGAACGCATGACGCTCACGCTCATGACCATGCTGCCCACGATGACCACGCCGATGGCCATCACGGCGGTCCGCCCCTCAAGGAAATGCCGTCGATGTACTGGCCACTCATCGCGCTGGCCATCCCCTCGGTGATCATCGGTGCCTGGACCTTCAAATCGCTGCTGTTCGGCGGTGGGTTCGGCGAATCCATCTTCTTCAGCGCGGAAAACCACGAGGTCCTGCGCGAGATTGGCGAGGACGTGGGCGACTGGCTGCACTTCGGCGCGCACGCGCTTTTCAATCCGGTGTTCTGGCTCATGGCCGCAGGCGTGGCCACATCCTGGGTGCTCTATATCTGGAAGCCGCACCTGCCCGGTATCATCGATTCGAAGTTGAAGCCGCTGCGCGTCATCCTCGAGAACAAGTACTTCTTCGACTGGTTCAATGAGAACGTGCTGGCCCGCGGCAGCCGCTTGCTGGGCAAGATTTTCTGGAAAGGTGGCGACGAGGGCATCATCGAAACGGGAGTCGTGAACTTTTCAGCGAACTCCATAGGTTTCATTGCCGGCATCGTGCGCCGCGTACAGAGCGGCTTCCTCTATTCCTATGCGTTCTGGATGGTCATCGGACTCGCCGTCATGCTCGGCTGGTTCCTGACGCGCGGCTGATCTAACAACAACCAATTTCGAATAAACGATAAACATGCAGGGGTTTCCCATTCTTTCATTCCTGACCTGGCTGCCGATCGCGGGCGGCCTGGTCGTGCTGGCGTTCGGCGATCGCGGGATCAAGGCAGGGCGGTGGGTGGCGCTCGGCATTGCCGTGGCCACGTTCGTCGCCTCGATCCTGCTGTACACCAGTTTCAATCCGGCGCTCTTCGATTTTCAGATCGACGAGCATCTGCCGTGGATCTCCGCGTTCCATTCCACGTATTCGCTCGGTGTCGACGGCATCTCGCTGCCGCTGATCCTGCTGACCACGTTCACTACGATTCCAGTGGTCATCGCCGCCTGGACGGTCATCGATCAGCGTCCCGCGCAGTATTACGCCGCCTTCCTCATCATGGAAGGCCTGATGATCGGCGTGTTCTCGGCGCTCGACGGCCTGCTGTTTTACTTCTTCTGGGAAGCGATGCTCATCCCGATGTTCCTCATCATCGGCGTGTGGGGCGGTCCGCGGCGCGTGTACGCGACGATCAAGTTCTTCCTGTACACGTTCCTCGGCTCGGTGTTCATGCTGGTCGCGCTCATCTACATGCTCATGAAGACCGGCGACTTCAGCATCCGCGCGTTCCAGGATCTGCCGTTGACAGCTCTTGAACAGAAGTGGATTTTCTTCGCGTTCCTGGCCGCCTTCGCGGTCAAGATTCCGATGGTGCCGGTGCATACCTGGTTGCCCGACGCGCACGTCGAAGCACCCACCGGAGGCTCGGTGGTGCTGGCCGCCATCATGTTGAAGATGGGCGGATACGGTTTCCTGCGCTTCTCGCTGCCGATCACGCCGGACGCCTCACGGGAATTCGACTGGTTGCTGATCGCGCTGTCGTTGATCGCCGTGGTCTACATCGGCTTCGTCGCGCTCGTGCAGACCGACATGAAAAAGCTCATCGCCTATTCATCGATCGCGCACATGGGCTTCGTCACCCTGGGCTCTTTCCTCGTGTACGACATCATCGCCGGCACCGGCGCGGTGCAGGGCGCCGGCATGGGCATCGACGGTGCCGTAGTGCAGATGATTTCGCACGGTCTCATCTCCGGCGCATTGTTCCTGTGCGTGGGCGTCATGTACGACCGCGTGCACTCGCGCGAGATCAGCGCCTATGGCGGCGTGGTCAACACCATGCCGAAGTTCGCCGCCTTCATGGTGCTGTTCTCTCTCGCGAACGCGGGGTTGCCGGGCACCTCCGGTTTCGTCGGCGAGTTCCTCGTGATCATCGCCGCGTTCAAGGCCAACTTCTGGTACGCGTTCCTCGCGGCGGTCACGCTGATCCTCGGCGCGGCGTACACGCTGTGGCTGGTGAAGCGCGTGATCTTCGGCGAAGTTGCCAACCATCACGTGGCCGAGCTCCAGGACTTGAACTTCCGCGAATTCTTCATCCTGGGACTGCTGGCTGTCGCGGTGCTCGCCGTCGGCCTTTGGCCCGCGCCGCTGCTCGAGATCATGCAGGCGACCGTCCAGCATCTCGTCCAGCAGATCGCCGCCAGCAAGTTGCCCCTATGACTCCCGAAATGAACCCAGTCACCGCACTCACCTGGGCAAGCCTGCAACCGGCGCTTCCGGAGATCTATCTCACCGCCGCGATCTGCGTGCTGCTGATGGCCGACGTGTTCTTCGGCGAGAAGCGTCGCGGTCTCGCGCCCACGCTCACCTTGCTGATCCTCGTGGGCGGCGCCGCCATCACCACGCTGTTCGCCAATGTGCCCGATCGCGTGCTGCTGTTCGGCGAAAGCTACGTGGCCGATCCGCTCGCCGTGCTGCTCAAACTATTCGGCTTCGGCACCATCGCGGTGGCCTTGCTCTATTCGCGCGAATATCTCGACCGGCGCGGGATGATGCGCGGCGAGTACTACGTGCTGGCGTTGACGGCGCTGCTCGGCATCTTCGTGCTGGTGTCGGCCAACAGCCTGCTCATCGTGTACATCGGCGTCGAGCTCATGTCGCTCTCGTTGTACGCCATGGTCGCCTTCGATCGCGACAACGGCGTCGCTGCCGAATCGGCGATGAAATACTTCGTGCTCGGGGCCATCGCCTCGGGAATGCTGCTCTATGGCATGTCGCTGATCTACGGACTCACCGGCACGCTCAAGCTCGACACTCTTTCCGAGATCGCCGCCGGCACACCGAGCCTCGGCGTGATCCTGGGCCTGGTGTTCATGGTGGTGGCGGTGGCGTTCAAGTTCGGTGCCGCGCCGTTCCACATGTGGGTGCCCGACGTTTACACCGGCGCGCCCACCGGCGTAACGCTGTTCCTGTCCACCGTGCCGAAGATCGCGTCGTTCGCGTTCGCGTTCCGGTTGTTGGCCCACGGCATGGGCAGCGTCGGCGCCACCTGGCAGGACATGCTGGCGCCGCTCGCGGTGTTGTCGATGGTGTTCGGCAACGTGGTTGCCATTGCGCAGAGCAATCTCAAACGCATGCTGGCGTATTCGGCGGTCGGCAACGTCGGCTTCATCCTGCTCGGCTTCGTCGCCGGGTCCGAAGCCGGCTACGAAGCCGCGCTGTACTACACCATCGCCTACGTGATCATGACGCTCGGCTCGTTCGGCGTGCTGGTGCTCGCGTCGCGCCAGGGCTTCGAAGCCGAGGACCTCGATCAGTTCAAGGGACTGCACAAGCGCGATCCGCTGCTGGCGCTCGTCATGATGGCGCTCATGTTCTCGACGGCCGGCGTCCCGCCGTTCATCGGCTTCTGGGCGAAGTTCAACATCTTCCAGGCGCTGTGGCTCACCGGTCATTACTGGTTGATCCTCATCGCCGCCGCGGCGTCCGTGGTCGGCGTGTTTTATTACCTGCGCATCGTGAAGCTCATGTACTTCGACGCGCCCGGCGAACTGCCCGCGGGTCCTTCGGCGGGAATGGGCGTGCGCATGGTGCTCGCCCTCAATGGTCTGGCGGTGCTGGCGTTAGGAATTGTGCCCAACGCATTGATTCAGCTCTGCGCCCGCGTGATCTGATCAGATTGAGTCAATAAGGTTTGCAAAGCCGCTAGGCTTGCACGAGAATGCGCGCCCCTCGATCGAGGGGACCGGTTGCGGGGTGGAGCAGTCTGGCAGCTCGTCGGGCTCATAACCCGAAGGTCGTAGGTTCAAATCCTACCCCCGCTACCAATTTCTTCCGGTTCATACCGGCGCCAGCAGACCACGTAGCTCCCGCTGGCTCGCCTGATCCTCATCGATGTCCTCGGCGACTTCGGCCTTGCGTCTGCAATGGAACCGGGTGGCCCGCCTGCGGCACTCACCGGCACTTGCTCATGCGGGAGGGTCAATGACTTCGAGTCACTCGACGGATGCGACCGCCACCCCGATCGCTGATCGGCGGGCGTACCGGCTGTCATCGCTCGATATCCTCCGCGGCCTCGTGATCGCCCTGATGGCGCTCGATCACGTTCGCGACTTCGTCATGACCGCCGCCGTACAGGATCCGACGGCGGACCCAGCGGCCAGCCCCCTGTTGTTTGCCACGCGCTGGATCACCCACTTTTGCGCGCCGACGTTCGTGTTTCTTGCCGGGACGAGTGCGGGGCTGATGGCACGCCGCAAGACACCCGCCGAGCTGGCATCATTTCTGCTGACGCGAGGGTTGTGGCTCATCGTCCTCGAGGTTTTCGTCATCTCCATTACCTGGTCGTTCGCACCGGCGGGTGTCGCGGAGTTCGACGGTCGAATCTACATAGCCCTGCAAGTGATCTGGGCGATTGGCGCCAGCATGGTGGTGCTGGCGGCCGCGCAATTCCTGGGGAGGCGCGCGTGTCTGGCCATCGGTGTGGCGATAGTGCTGGGCCACAATCTGCTGGACGCGACCTGGCCGGTAGCTAGCTCGTCCGCCAGCGCCGCTCCGCTGTGGGCCGTACTCCATTCACGGCAGGTGTACGAAGTCGGCCCGTTCCGCGTCAACTTCGCCTATCCATTGCTCCCCTGGATCGGCGTCATGTTCGCAGGTTACGGCGCCGCCGGACTCTTCGAGCTGCCCGAGAAGCAGCGGAACGAGTGGTTAGTGCGCATCGGCATCGGCCTGTTCATCGCATTCATCCTGATCCGCGCGCTGAATGTCTACGGCGACCCGCAACCGTGGGATTCTGACGCGAGCGGAACCACGGCTTCGGTCATGTCCTTCCTGGGTACGACAAAGTACCCGCCGAGTCTTCTCTATGTCCTGATGACGCTGGGCCCGGCTGCCATCGTTTGTGCATTTGTCGAGCGCCTCTACGCTCCGATCAGGAACGCGCTGGCGACGCTCGGGCGCGCGCCGCTGGCCTTCTACGTCGCGCATCTCTATCTGATCCATGTCGCGGCTATCCTGCTCGGCATCGCGCAGGGGTTTAAAGCGCAGCAATTCTTCACGCACTACCGCTTTTTTCCAGAAGGCTTTGGCGTCGGGCTTGCCGGCGTCTACCTGATCTGGATCGCGGTGGTCGTCATTCTCTATCCACTTTGCCGCTGGGTCGGGGCGGTCAAGGCACGACGACGAGACTGGTGGCTCAGCTACGTTTGAAGCCAGGGGAACCGGAAGGCCTGACAGCGGCACTCACACGCACCCAATCTGTGTGAGCGCATCATGAATTCGGTCCCCTCAGTAGCGAGTCCGCCGATCAGTTCCATTGAATCGACCGGCGCTCCGGCATCCGATCGGCGCGCCTACCGGATGTCATCGCTGGACATCGTCCGCGGCCTCGTGATCGTCGTGATGGCTCTCGATCACGTTCGTGACTTCGTCATGACCGCCGCCGTTCAGGATCCAACCTCGGATCCATCGGCTGGCCCCATGCTGTTTGCCACGCGCTGGATCAGTCACTTCTGCGCCCCGGCATTCGTGTTCCTCGCCGGGACGAGCGCGGGCCTGATGGCTGGCCGCAAGACGCCCGCGGAGCTGGCGTCATTTCTGCTGACGCGAGGGCTGTGGCTGATCGTCCTCGAAGTGCTCGTCGTATCGACGGCCAATTCGTTCGCCCCGACGGGAATTGCCGAGCTCGGCGGACGAACCTACGTGGGCCTGCAGGTGATCTGGGCGATCGGTGCCAGCATGGTGGTGTTGGCCGGTGCGCAATTCCTGGGGCGGCGCGCGTGTCTCGCCATCGGTGCAGCGATAGTGCTGGGCCACAATCTCCTGGATGCATCCTGGCCGGCAGCGAGTACTACCGGAAGCACTGGCCCCGTGTGGGTGGCGCTGCATGCGCGACAGCTCTACGAGGTCGGCCCGCTCTCGATCTTCATTTCCTACCCGTTGCTGCCCTGGATAGGCGTCATGCTCGTCGGCTACGGCGCCGCCGGGCTTTTCGAGCTGCCGGAAACCCAGCGGAACCGGTGGTTGGTTCGCATCGGCATCGGCATGGTCATCGCCTTCATCCTGGTCCGCGCCCTGAACGTGTACGGTGACCCGCAGCCGTGGAAATCTGGCGCGACTGGCGCAGCGGCTTCGGTCATGTCCTTTCTCGGCACTACCAAGTACCCGCCGAGCCTTCTCTATCTCCTGATGACGCTGGGCCCGGCCGCGATCGCTTGCGCCTATGTCGACCGCCTCTACGGTCCGATAAAGAATGTGCTGATGACGTTCGGACGCGCGCCGCTGGCGTTCTACGTCGCGCACTTCTATCTCATTCATGTTCTAGCTATCTTGCTTGGCATCGCGCAGGGCTTTGCGGCGGAGCAGTTTTTCACCCGCTTCCGCTACTTTCCCGAAGGCTTCGGTGTCGGCCTGCCGGGCGTCTATCTGATCTGGATCACGGTGGTCGTCAGTGTCTATCCATTGTGCCGATGGGTCGCGGCCGTGAAGGCACGACGACGAGACTGGTGGCTCAGTTACGTTTGAAGCCGCAACTCAGCTGCTGAACCCCTTGGCGACGATGAACACCTCGCGCGACTCCGCGCGCGACGCGGCGGGCTTGCGCGTGAGCACCTTCTCGAACGAGGTGCGCAACTCCTTCAGATACAGATCCGATCCTGAGCCCTGGAACATCTTCGCCACGAAGGTGGCGCCGGGCCTGAGCGTCTTGCGGACGGTGTCGAGCGCCAGCTCCAGGAAATTCATCGACGAGGCCTGATCGGCGGAATCTATGCCGGTGATGTTAGGCGCGATGTCCGAGATGATGAGATCGAATTTTCCGCCGCCTATCCATTCGAGCAATTGCGCAACGACCGCATCGTCGTTGAAATCGCCCTGGACGAAATCCACGTTCTTGATGTGCTCCATCGGCAGGATGTCGGTCGCGAGCACGCGGCCCTTGGCTCCCACGAGCTTGCCCGCAACCTGGGACCATCCGCCCGGCGCCGACCCGAGATCCAGGATCTTCATGCCGGGGCGGATCAGCCGGTCTTTCTCGTTGAGCTCGATGAGCTTGTACGCGGAACGCGATCGATACCCGTCGCGCTGCGCCTGTTTGACGAAGGGGTCATTGACGTGTCGCCGCAGCCATTCACTGCTGCTCTTGGTTCGGGCCATAATGGCGCGCATTCTACCTCTACCTCTGCCCGGTACACGGGCCAGGAAGTCCGTTGATCCGCATCACTGAGTTGGCGCTGCCGCTCGATTACGCACCCGAGGCATTACGCGCTGGCGTCGTCAAACGGCTGAAGATCCGCGACGCGGAGCTTCTCGAACTCACGCTCTTCAAACGCAGCTACGACGCGCGCAAGAAGAACACCGGCATCCTCTTCATCTGCATCGTCGACGTGAAACTGGCTGACGAAGCTGCCGTGCTCAGGCGGTTCGCGCGGGATCGGCACATCGGTGTCGCTCCCGATACCACGTATCACCCGGTCGCGAAGGCGCCGGCGGCTCTCGCCGGGCGGCCGCTCGCCAATCCGCCATTGGTAGTCGGCTTCGGTCCCGGTGGTTTGTTTGCCGCGCTGCTGCTGGCGCAGATGGGCTTCAGGCCGATCGTGCTCGAGCGCGGCCGCGACGTACGCCGGCGAACGCAAGACACCTGGGCCCTGTGGCGGAAAAATGTTCTGACGCCCGAATCCAACGTGCAGTTCGGCGAGGGTGGGGCGGGACTATTCTCCGACGGCAAGCTCTACAGCCAGATCAAGGACCCGAAGTTCTACGGTCGCAAGGTGATGCACGAGTTCGTGCGGGCGGGCGCGCCCGCGGAAATCCTCTTCGTCAGCAAGCCGCACATCGGCACGTTCCGCCTGACCGGCATCGTGGAGAAGATGCGCGCCGAAATCATCGAGCTCGGTGGCGAGGTGCGCTTCGAGAGCAAAGTGACGGACGTTCTGCTCGAGAACGGCCGCATCGAAGGCGTGATCGTCAACGGCGAGACGCTGCCCAGCCAGCACGTGGTGCTCGCACTCGGGCACAGCTCGCGCGACACGCTGCGCATGCTCGAACGGCGCGGCGTGTTTCTCGAGGCGAAACCCTTCGCGATTGGCTTTCGCATCGAACATCCGCAGTCGCTGGTGGACCGCGCGCGGTTTGGTCGCTTCGCCGGCCACCCGGAGCTCGGCGCCGCCGACTACAAGCTGGTGCATCACGCGACCAACGGTCGTTCGGTCTACAGCTTCTGCATGTGTCCGGGCGGCACCGTCGTGGCGGCGACGTCCGAGCCCGGGCGCGTGGTCACCAATGGCATGAGCCAGTACTCGCGCAACGAGCGCAATGCCAATGCGGGCATCGTCGTTGGCATCGAGCCGGCAGCGGATTTCCCGGGTGGACCGCTCGCAGGAGTCGCACTGCAGGAAGCACTCGAGTCGACGGCGTTCGAGCTCGGTGGTCGCGACTATTGCGCGCCAGGCCAACTCGTCGGCGACTTTCTGCGCGGCAACGCCTCCAGGCAGTTGGGCGAGGTGCAACCTTCGTACCAGCCGGGGGTGAAACTCGGCGACCTTGCGCCTTCGCTTCCAGGCTACGCGATCGATGCCATCCGTGAAGCGCTGCCGATGTTCGGCAGGCAGCTGTCCGGTTTCGACCGCGACGACGCGGTGCTCACAGGTGTCGAGAGCCGGACTTCGTCGCCGGTGCGCATCACGCGCGACGCGGAATCGCTGCAGAGTCTCAACGTGCGCGGCCTGTACCCTTGCGGTGAAGGCGCGGGTTACGCGGGCGGTATCCTCTCCGCGGGCGTCGATGGCATCAAGGTGGCCGAGGCGGTCGCGCGGGAGATGGCTTGAAACACGAAGACATCAAGAAACTGCACCAGAAGAAGTTTCGCGAGGAGCTGGGCCACTTCGTCATCGAAGGCGAACATCTCGTGCAGGAGCTCGAGAAGGCGGCGAAGCGCGATGCGCGACTGCGTCAGAGCGAAATCTATGTGACCCGAGATTTCGCGCACTGGTCGAGCGCGCTGCCGATGCACATCGTCCAGTCCAAACAGATGGCGCAGATCAGCGAGACGCGTTCACCGCAGGGCATTGCCGCGGTGGTGCCGTTGCTCGAGCCCGCCGCACCGCGCGGGGGCGAACGCGCTATCTACCTTCACGAGGTCCAGGATCCCGGTAATCTCGGTACGATCCTGCGTACGCTGGCCTGGTTCGGGGATTTTCGCTGCCTGTTGAGTCCCGACAGCGTGGACGTGCACAACGGCAAGGTGGTGCGCGCGAGCATGGGCGCCATCTTCCATGTGCCGGTCGAGATCGATGTGCCGCTCGATCAGCTCGCAGGACGATTCTCCCGCATCGCTTCGCTGGATCTGAGCGGCGCGCAGGTGGCATCGAGGGATTTTCGTGCATTCGACTGCTACGTCTTCGGCAACGAAGCGCGCGGATTGCCGCGCGAGCAGATGGGCGCGCTGCAAGCGCAGCCGTTCACGATTCCGGGCACGGGCGCCATCGAGTCGCTGAACGTGGCGGCGACGGTGAACATGTGCCTGTACGAGCTCAACCGTCCGAATTGAACGGAGTTGCCATGAGCACGCCCGACAATGACGAAGAACTGAAGCGCGACGCGATGGCGGAGATCGACCGACTCCTCGACAAGTCGCGACCCGACCGCGCCAGGCATCTGGGCGACCTCGCGCAATCGCGGCCGGAATTGCATGCGCTGGTCATGGAGTTGCTCGCGTACGAAGAGGTCGTCAACCGCGGGTTCATGGAGCCCGGCAAAGCCGCAGGCCCGGTCAACGAACTGGACGCCGGCACGCGCCTCGGCCCGTACCGCATCATCCGGTTGCTGGGTGAAGGCGGTATGGGAGAAGTCTGGCTCGCGAGCCGCGATGACGGGCTGTACGACGGCCAGGTCGCCATCAAGACCCTGCATCCCTATTTTGCGGGCGGCGCGTTGCGCGAGCGTTTTCTGCGCGAGGCGCGGGTGCTCGGGCGCCTCGCGCATCCGAATATCGCCCGGATGCTGGATGCCGGCATTTACGAGGGCGTGGTCTATCTAGTCCTCGAATACGTGGTCGGACGGCCCATCGATTCCGCCTGCGACGAGGAGCGGCACGACCTGCCCGCGCGCCTCGGGATCTTCCTGCAACTCTGCGCCGCCGTGGCGCACGCGCACGCGAGCCTGGTCGTCCACCGCGACATCAAGCCCGGGAACGTCCTGTTGACCGCGGACGATGTGCCGAAGCTGCTCGACTTCGGCATCGCGAGCTTCTTCGAACCGGAAGCCGGTAGCCAGGCCTCAGACATCACGCGCTTGACGGGCAGGATCTTCACGCCTGAATACGCGGCGCCCGAGCAGGTGCTGGGTCAGGAAATCACCACGGCCGCCGACGTGTATTCCCTGGGCGTGCTGCTCTGCGTGCTCCTGGCGGGAAAGCTTCCCTACGAGGTGGCGAGTCGCGAACGCGCGACCTTCGAACACTCGGTGGTGCACCAGGAGCCGCAGCGCATGGTCCGCATCATCGACGCGGGCGACCACGAAGCGCTGGCTCGCGCTCGCTCGACTACGTTTGCGCGATTGCGCCGCGAACTCGGCGGCGATCTCGAGAACATCGTGCAGAAAGCGCTGCAGAAACGCCCCGAGGATCGTTATCCGGCCGTCGCGGCTTTCGCCGACGACATCCGGCGATACGTGGAAGGTGAGCCGGTGCTCGCGCGGGCGGATTCCGCCTGGTATCGACTGCGCAAATTCTCGCGGCGCAATCGCCTCGCGGTCGGCGCCACCGTGGCTGTCGTGATGGCGCTCGGCATCGGCTTCGCCGTGTCGTTGTGGCAGTTGCAGGTGGCGCGCGCCGAGCGGCAGCGCGCGGAGGAATCGAAGGAGTTCATCGCCTCGATCTTTCGCTCGGCCGATCCGTTCTACACCGGCAAGGATTCCATGACCGCGGTCGAGCTACTCGCGCTGGCGCGCGAGCGCATCGACAGCGAGCTCGTGGCGCAGCCGCAGAACGCCGTCGAGCTGCTGACACTCGTCGGCGAGAGCCAGCTGAATCTCAGTCAAGACGCTGCGGCGAAGGCCACGCTGGTGAAGGCCATCGAGATGGCTGAACGTCTGCAACCCCGCGACGACGTATTGATCGCCGAGGCGCGCGCGCGACTGGCAACGATTGCGTCGGAGAATGGCGAGTGGGCGGAGGTGCGAGCCATTGCCGCGCAGGCGCTGCCGGACTTGCGCAAGTACCAGCCAAGAACCGGTCGCCTGCTCAACGAGATGTTGATCTCGGTGGCATACGCCGAATCCGAAGACGGAAATCCCGAAGTCGCGATCACCCTCTGCCGCGAAGGGGTCGCCGCGGTGAGCGCGGCTCTGGGGCCCGCTCATTCGGAAACCATTTCGGCGCGCTATCACCTCGCCACTTTTATCCAGGACGCCGGGCGGCTCGAAGAGGCGCGAACAGTCGCCGAGCAAGTGCTGCGCGATGCCCGGGCCCTGGCGTCACCCGGACACTCCGGCGCACTCGTCATCCAGGCGGAGGGGCGCTACGGGACTATCCTCTTGGAGATGGGCGAACTCGAGGCGGCGATTTCGCATCTCAAGGCGGGCAATGAGCTGGCGGCTCAGCTTTATGGACCTAACAACCCTTCGAGGTATACCTGGTTTTCTTCGTTGGCGCGGGCTCAGTCGCGACTCGGCGACTTCAAGGGTCTGCTGCTCACGAGGCGGCAGGCCTACGAGGGAAACCAGGAGCCTGGCCTCGGGCAGGCAAGGGAACTCGTCAGTCTTGCCCGGTCGACGTTTGCGGCCCGCAAGGTGCAGGACTCTCTCGACCTGCTGCGTCGTGCGATCGAGCTCGAAAAGCAGCATGACGCCGGCAAGGGCTCGTGGATCGTGCTGGCGCAGTCTGACTACGGAGCTGCGCTCGCGCTGAGTGGACAATTCGAGCAGTCCGATCGTGTGCTCCAGGCGACGCTGGCGCTCGCCAGGGAATCCGCCAAGGACGACAGCCTCGAAACGACCTGGAACGCGATTGGTCTAGTGCGACAGCTGCGGTCGCAGTGGGCCCCGAGTGAAAGCGCGTTTCGCGAGGCACTCGCCAGTACGAGCAGCTCCGCCAGCAATCAGAAGTTTCGTGCTGAAGCGTTGCTGGGCATCGGGGTTGCACGATTGGAGCTCGGCCAGGCCGCTGAGGCGGAAAACTGGCTGCGCCAGGCGGACGAATCGGTCCGCAAGACTTTCGTAGGCATGACGCCGCTGCGCGCGGATATCGCCATGAACCTCGGCAGGACGTTGTTGGCGCAAGAGAAGATCGCGGCGGCCAATGAATCCTTCCATGCCGCAGATGCCTACTGGCTGGAATACGAGGCTTCGAATCGCTGTGCGGGCCAGGCGGCGTATTGGCTGGCGCGGGGACATCTTGCCAACGGTGCCGGGCGGGAGGCGCGGGCGCAGTTCACGCGCGCCATCGACATTCTCAGGACATCCGCGCTGCCAGACGATGTGCGACTCGTGGCCGATGCGCGACGGACAATTGCGCGTTTGTGATGGCTTGAGCGAAGTCCCGCCTCGAGCGCGGGCAGGCTTGCCGAAATAGTGCGGTTAACGGCTGCACACGCGCGCCAGCCAGGCGCGCAGGTCGGTGACTTCCGGCTCGCACAGCGCATGCGGCATCTGATACGCATGCCATTCCACCGGGTACCCCGCGCTTTCCAGCACGTGCCGCGAATCATCGCCAAGCGGGTAGGGCACCACCGGATCCTGCAGTCCGTGCGCCATGAAAAAGGGCGTAGCCTGGTTCGCGGAATGGCGCGCCGTCATGAGCTCACGCGCCAGCGGTAGATAGCAGGACAGCGCGATCACGCCGGCGAGCTTCTCGGCGTGGCGCGTCGCGATGTGCAGCGCCATGGCGCCGCCCTGGGAAAATCCGGCGATCGCGATGCGCGGCGTCGCAACTCCGCGCTCGTTCTCCTGCTTGATCAGCTCACCGATGGACAGCGCGGAAGCAGCGATGCCGGCGAAGTCTTCGGCGGAGCGCTTGTCGATACCGATGATGTCGTACCAGGCGCGCATCTGGTAACCGTTGTTGATGGTCACCGGCCGCACCGGAGCGTGTGGGAACACGAAACGCAGGCTCGGCATGCCGTCGTCGAGTAGTTCGGCCACCAGCGGCTCGAAGTCGTGGCCGTCGGCGCCGAGGCCGTGCATCCAGATGATGGAGAAAGTGGGATTGGGACCGGTTTCGACGCTGACGGTTTCCAGAGGCTTCAATTCCCGAGCCTCCAGGCCATGGTCTCCGAGATGTTCGATACGGTGAGGTCCGCGGCCCACATGAGATGGTCAACGAGCTCACGGACTCCCGGGAAGAAGGTGTACGCCAGCCAGAAGAACAACACGGTGAATCCAATCCACATGAGTCCGTGCAGCGCGCGCCAGCCGGGGTGGAAGCCCGCCGCCTGGTGACCGCCGTGGCGGATCATCTTGAGCGGCGTTGCGATCGCGAAGTACACCAACGCGAGCACCACGATGCCTACCCAGACCGGCATGCCGTGCGGCAGCGACCAGCCGAACACGGTGTGCTGCGTGATCAGCGAGACCAGGGCCAGGATCCAGCCGACGAACAGGACTGCGCCGATGATCGCCACGATGGGCACGAACACACCGGTGATGGCGTGAGCCGTGTGGCTCATGTACGGCGCCGCCTGCGCGGTCGCATGGCGCACCTGGTCGTTCATGTGCTGCCACTGGCGATGCCACTGCCGCTGCTGCCGGCGCCATTCGCGCCGCCAGTGGCGGCCTTTGCCGAAGGTTTCAAAGTTTTTTTTAGCGCGGCCGAGGAATTCCTCGGTGCTGAACGGCGCACCGAACGCCGCGGCACGCTCTTCGGAGGTGTTGGCATACGGAACGATGAACATCATCGCCAGGTAGACGAGCAGCATGCCGCCCGACGTCAGGAACGTGAGGATCACGAAGGCAATGCGCACCCAGGTGACGTCGACGTTGATATACGCCGCGATGCCGTTGCACACGCCGCTCCACATCGCGCCTTCGCGGATGTTGTAGAGCCGCTTGCGCGGGGCCGGACCTTCCGACGGTGAGGGCCCGGCGCCGGCGGCACCCGCGGCATTCTCGCCGGTGGAACCGGCCGGCTTTTCGTCGGCGGATTCCACCGGACCCATTTCTTCGATGATCCGCGCGAGCTCCGCCTCGCTGACGACTGTCTTGTGCGAGCTCAATACGCGGGCGCACTTCTCGCCGATCGCCTGTTCGAGATCGTTCATGATCTCGGTGCGATCCGGACTGTCTTTCAGACGCGCTTCGGCGCGCTCGAGGTAGACACGCAGCTGGTTGAAGCCGGGCTCTTCCAGCTGATACGCGATGCCATTGAGGCTGATGCTGACCACTTTTTGCATGGCTTAATTCCCAAATTCGGCGAGGGTACGGTTCAAGTCTTTCCAGTAATCATTGAGCGTC
>DASYKM010000201.1:0-88718 GCA_035995425.1 Steroidobacteraceae bacterium | reverse complement strand
CGCCACCAATACCGTCACGCCGATCCGCGACTGCATGGCGGATTCGATTCCGATCGTCGTCATCTGCGGCCAGGTGCCCACGAGCGCGATCGGTACCGATGCGTTCCAGGAAGCGCCCGTGCCGTCCATCATGGGCTCGGTGGCCAAGCACATCTTCCTGGTCACCGACCCGACGAAGCTCGAGACCACGGTTCGCACCGCGTTCGAGATCGCGCGCACCGGTCGCCCCGGGCCGGTGGTCATCGACATACCGAAAGACGTGCAGAACTGGCTGGGCGAATTCACGGGCACGGGCACGCTGCCGATGCCCGGCTATCGCAAGCGCCTCGAGGCACTAACTACCGACATCATCGACGGCACCGAGGCGAATCACTTCTTCGAGATGCTGGGTGAGTCGCAGCGTCCGCTGATCTACGCCGGCGGCGGCGTCATCAACGGCAATGCCTCGGCCGAGCTGCGCGAGTTCGCCGAGGAATTCGGCATTCCGGTGGTCACCACGCTCATGGGCATCGGTGCCATGGACACCACCAGCGCCCTCGCCATGCGCATGTTGGGAATGCACGGCCAGGCGTTCGCCAACTATGCGGTCGACGACTGCGATTTTCTCATCGCCATCGGCGCGCGCTTCGACGACCGCGTCGCCGGCAATCCGGCGAAGTTCGCGCCCGGCGCGAAGTACATCGCGCACTTCGACATCGATCGCGCCGAGATCAACAAGGTCAAGCGCGTGCAGTGGAGCCACGTGGGCATGCTGCCCGAGGCGCTGCGTACGCTCACCGCGCATGGCAGGCGCGCGGGCTTCAAGCGGGACCGCTCGAAGTGGCTGGCCTATCTGGCCGAGCTGCGGCGCACCTACGCCATGAACTACGATCGCGACAGCGAGAAGATCCAGCCTTACTACGTCATCGAAGAGATCAACCGCGTCACCAAGGGCGAGGCCATCATCTCGACCGGTGTCGGCCAGCATCAGATGTGGGCCGCGCAGTACTGTGATTTCCGCAATCCACGGCAGTGGCTCACTTCAGGTTCGATGGGCACGATGGGTTTCGGATTGCCGGCGGCCATCGGCGCGCAGTTCGCGCAGCGCGGCAAGCTGGTCATCGACATCGATGGTGACGCCTCGGTGCGCATGAACTTCGGCGAGCTCGAGACCGTGACCACGTACGATCTCCCGGTGAAGGTCGTCATCCTCAACAACAACGGGGATGGCATGGTGAAGCAGTGGCAGAAGCTGTTCTTCAAAGGACGCCTCTCGGCCTCGGAAAAGACCCTGCACACCAAGGATTTCATCAAGGCCGCGCAGGCCGACGGCTTCAAATACGCCGTGCGGCTCGACAAGAAGGCCGATGTGCCAACCGTGATTGCCCAGTTCCTGGCGTTCAGGGGCGCGGCGTTCCTCGAAGTCATCATCGATCCGGACGCGGGCGTCTACCCCATGGTGGGTCCGGGCCAGCCGTATGAAGCCATGATCACCGGCGACTGGATTCCGTCGCGCAAGAAAGTGGATGTGAAGCCGCCGGGCGCTTCCGAAATGTTCTAGTTAGCTGGTCGCGATGAAATACCTGCACACCATGGTGCGCGTCACCGACGTCGACGCCTCGCTCAAGTTCTACCGTGACGCGCTCGGCCTCGATGTGCTCTCGCGCAAGGACTACCCGCAGGGCAAGTTCACGCTCATCTTCCTCGCCGCGCCGGGCGACAGCGAGGCGCAGGTCGAGCTCACGCACAACTGGGAGCCGGAGCCTTACGGCGGTGGCCGCAATTTCGGTCACCTGGCCTACGCCGTCGATGACATCTATGCGACGTGCGAGCGCCTGCAGAAACATGGCGTGATCATCAATCGTCCGCCGCGCGACGGGCGCATGGCCTTCGTGCGGTCACCGGACAACATCTCCATCGAACTACTGCAGAAAGACGGCGCGTTGCCGCCGTGTGAGCCGTGGGTGTCGATGGCCAACACCGGCGCGTGGTGAGCGCGCTGGTTTCCGAACGCCGGGTTGCCTTCAGGCTCGGCCGTCGCGCCATTCTTCCCTCGTTGCCCGGCGCATTCGCCTGGGGCCTGATCAGCGGCGTCGCCATGGTCAAGGGTGGGCTCACCGTCCCCTGGGCAATGATGATGTCGCTGTTGGTGTACGCAGGCTCCGCGCAGCTTGCGGCGTTGCCGCTCATCGTCGCCGGCGCGCCGCTGTGGGTCATCGTCGCCACCGGACTCATCACCAATCTGCGCTTCGTCATCTACAGCGCGGCGCTGCGGCCGTACTTCGCGGACCGCTCGTTGGCCAGGCGGGCCGCGCTCGGTTACTTCATGACCGACTTCACCTTCACGCGCTTCATGCGTTCGGCCCAGGAAGGCAGCCTGCCGGAACGGCATCGCGATTCCTGGTTCGCGGGCGTTTGCAGCAGCAACTGGATCACGTGGCAGGTGTCCGCATTCTCGGGAATCATCGGCGCCAGTTACGTGCCCACCGACTGGGGCCTGGAATTCACTGGAACCCTCGCACTGGTGGCGCTGGTCGGCCCGAGTCTCAATGCGCGCCCGGCGATCGTCGGCGCGGTCACGGCGTCGGTGGTCGCACTGCTGGCGCATCCGTTGCCGTTCAAACTGGGCCTCTTCTGCGGCGCCATCGCCGGCATCGTCGCCGCGACACTCGCGGATTCATGGCAGAACCGCGCACCGCCGGCGGCCATGGCCGGCACATGACGGATCCGGTGTCCGGCATCGCGCTGGGCGTGGTCATCGTCGGCCTCGCGCTATCTACCTTCGTCACGCGCACATCGTTTCTCATCGCCGGTGCGCGCTTGCGGCTCGGGCACCGCGTCGAAGTCGCGCTGCGCTACGCGCCGGTGTGCACGCTCGCCGCCATCATCGTTCCGGATGTGCTGCTGCATCCGCCCGGCACGGTCATCGACCTGTCGCTTTTCAATCCACGATTGGTCGGCGCGCTGGCCGCGGGACTCTGGCTTTGCTGGTCGCGCAACATCGTCGGCTGTCTCGCGTCGGGACTGGCCGCGTTCACGCTGGCGAGGCTTTACCTCTGAGCTTCGAAAGTTGCCCTAGCTAGCACGCGGGCGTAGTGTCGCGCCGTCGATAACAATTACAAACGACGAGGGGACGCACATGCAGGGTTTTGGCGGTCTATTGGTATTTCTGGGCGCCGGGTCATTCGTCCTGAAGTACATCAACATGGAATTCATTCTGACCAACTGGGTGGACAACTGGGGCACCGGAGCGGGCAACGGCATCCGCATCGCGATGATCGTGGTCGGCGGCATCATCTGGTTCCTCGGCAAGCAGCAGGCCGACAAGCAGGCACAACCTCCGACGTAACCCGGTGCGTCAGCCGGCGAGAGCGCTTTCCGGCTGACGCGGTTCCACCGACCAGTTATGGTTGCGGCATGGACAAACCCAGCCTCAACATCGTTCGTGCCGCCGACGCGGCCGCGCACTCCCAGGAATTTTCGCATCCCTGGAATCCGAACTCGGAAATGCGTGGAATGCAGCTCGCGCGCAGCGTGGGCCTCAAACGCACCGGCGTGAATTTCATCCGCGTGCCCATGGGCAAGGAATCCTACGTCTACCACTCGCATCAGCTCGAAGAAGAGTGGATCTACGTGCTGTCAGGCCGCGCCATCGCGCTGATCGACGAGGTCGAGTACGAAGTGACGGCCGGCGACTTCATCGGCTTCCCCGCGCCCTCGGTGGCGCACCTGATGCGCAACCCGGGCCCCGATGACCTCGTCTATCTATCGGGCGGCGAAAACCGCGAGTTCGACGTCGCCGATTTCCCCAGGCTTGGAAAGCGCATGGTGCGCAACGGCAAACAAGTCGATATCTATGACGCGGGCGATGCCCAGCCGTTCGGGCCGATCACGCGCTGACCTTCGGTCACGACTTCTTCGCCTTCCAGGCCGCCAGCACCGTGGCCTCTTTTTCGGGGGCGATGCCGGATTTGAGCTTCTCGCGCTCTTCGGCGGGGCGCGTCAGATGCCACGCGAGCGTGTCGTTCACGGTCTTCTTGATAGGCGTGATCTTCAGACCCTTCGCGACCGCGGCCTTGTTGCTGGTGCCGGCGAATGCGGCTTCCTCGCCCTTGGCCGGCAACCACACCGGCATCTCGCTCCATGGCTCGACCTTCTGCTCCTCGAGAAATTCAGCGGGCAGGTAGATAGCGCGGGGCGTGCTGGCCGGTTTCGCCTGCTTCCTGGCCGCGGCTATGCAGGCGTCGGTGAGCTCGCCGAACTTGAACTCGTTGACGTTGGACACCGCGTTGTACGTGCCCGTGACGTTGTTTTCGACGACGGCGAGCGTGAACGCCGCCAGATCGCGCACGTCGATGACCTGGAACGCATCGGTCGGCGCGCCCGGCGCGATGAATTCACCGCCGCGCGCCGCGCGCGCCGGCCAGTAGGTGAAACGATCGGTGTTGTCATCGGGGCCGACGATGAGGCCGGGGCGGATGACGGTGGCGCGCCCCGGGAACGCCTTTGACGCCGCCTGTTCGCACAGCGCCTTCAGCGGTCCGTAGGTTTCGCCGTCCACTTTCTCGACCGACTCATCGGCGAGCTTGCCGACCGGGGAATCTTCATTGCGCGCCACGCTGAAGTCCGGGTAGACCGAGATCGACGAGATGAACAAATACTGCTTCACCTTCGGTGCCAGCAATTCGGCCGAGAGCCGCACGTGTCGCGGCACGTACCCGGAATTGTCGATGACCACGTCCCATTCGCGATTCTTGAGCCCATCGATTTCGCCATTGCGATCGCCCTTGATGCGCTCGACCTCGGGATAGCGGTCGGTCCCGGTCTTGCCGCGATTGAAGAAGGTGAGCGTGTGGCCGCGCGCCAGCGCCAGCGCCGTCATGTGCAGCCCGATGAAACGGGTGCCGCCGAGAATCAGGATCTTCAGCGGCTTGGGCTTTTTCGCCGCCCAGGCCGGAGCGATCGAGGCAAGCGCGCCGACACTGGCGACCGAGAGAAAAGTTCTGCGCTTCATGGCGTCTCCTGATTATCTGGCCCGACTACCTGGCGCCGGGCGCGGCATAGGTTGCCACCCAGTCGTGCACGGTCTGGTACCAGAACAATGAATTCTGCGGCTTGAGCACCCAGTGATTCTCATCCGGGAAAGACACCAGCTTCGACGGCACGCCGCGTTTCTGCAGTGTGTTGAACAGCTCGATGCCGTGGCTCAACGGTACGCGCAGGTCGAGCTGGTTGTGAATCACCAGGGTGGGCGTGTTGAAATTGCCGGCATAGGTGTGCGGCGAATACCGCGCGAATTCCTCGGGTTTGTCCCAGAAGTTGAAGAAGCGCTCGGTCTCCGCGCCGTAGTCCGCGCCCTGCTGCGTGTACATGTCATACACCGCCGCGTGCGCCACCAGCGCCTTGAACGGATGCTGGCGGCCTAACAAGGTGGCGGCGAGGAAGCCGCCGTAACTTCCGCCGGCCGCCACCATGCGTTCACGATCTATCCACGGCTTCGCCATGAGCCACTCGGCCGCCTTGATGGTGTCCTCGTACGGCAGCGTGATCCAGTCGGGGTTGATGGAATCGGTGAAATCATTGCCGAAGCCGCTCGAGCCGTGAAAGTTGTGCCAGGTCACCACGTAGCCCCAGCTCGCGAAAACCTCCGCGTTCCAGCGCCACTGGGTGCCGTCGGTCATGGAGTTGTGCGGCCCGCCGTGCAGCAACATCATCACCGGATATTTCTTGGTCGGGTCGAAGCCTGGTGGATAGACCACCCACATCTGGATGTCGGCATCTTTCGCGCCCTTGTAGGCGATGCTTTCGACCTTGCCCTGGTCGAAGCCCGCCAGGGCAGCGTCGTTGAAGGTCGAGAGCTTGGTCGCGACGCCGGTGCGCGACGAGATAGACACCAGCGTCGGCGGCTCTGTGAAGCTCTGGCGGATCGCCACGAGCGCCTTGCCATTGCGCGAGAGCGCAAGGCCGCCGAAGGTGGACGCCTTGGTGATCGCCGTGGGCACGCCGCCATCGAGCCTGAAACGGTATACGCGGCGTGTCCCCGCATCGTCGATGGTGCCTAACAAACCGCGCGAATCGCGTTCCCACACCAGCCCGTCTGCCGAACGATCCCAGTTCTCCGTGACGCCCACCGTCGTGCCGGCGGCGCGGTCGAAGATCATGAGGCGCGAACGATCGGCGTAGAACTTCTCGATGCGTTTCTGCGTGAAGGCCAGCCGCCGGCCATCGGGGCTGTAGCGCGGTGCGTCTTCGTCGGCTTTGTTAGCCGCGGAGATGTCGCGCGGCGGCTTGCAGCCGCAGGCTTCGAGCAGAATGATGTCGACGTTGCTGGCGATGCCGGTCTGGTCGACGTCGGCTGCAAACGCCACCTCGAGTCCGTCGGGCGAGATGTCATAGGAGGTGGCATCGTATTCCTGTTTCGACAGGTGATAGCCCGACATGCGCGTGATGGCGGCCGGCTCGCCGCCGGCGAGTGCGATCGAGAACAGCTGCGGCTCGGTGTCGTCGAGATAGTGATCGAAGTAGGAGATGGGCGCGCGGGTCCAGACTCGCGCCGACATCTTCGATTCTTCGCGCTCCTTCTTGCGCGCCGCCTGGTCCTCCCAGCGCGGCAGGTTGGGCCAGACCTCGCTCACGAACGCGAGCCGGCTGCTGTCGGGAAACCATTTGGGCGCGGATACGCCCGTGGGTACTTTGGTGATACGCCTCGCTTCGCCACCATCCACCGCGATCACATAGATCTGACTCTCGGTGTCGTCGCCGCGCTTGGCGACGAAAGCGATCCACTTGCCATCGGGACTCACGGTAGCCTGGCTTTCGCTGCCCTTGTCGCTGGTCAGCTGGCGCGCCGGACCGCCCGCGACGGGAATGAGCCACAGGTCGGTGAGGCCCTTGTTCTCGGCAATGTCGTAGGTAGTGAGAGGCACCACGGCGGTCTGCCCGTCCGGCGTGATCGCCGGATCGCCCAGGCGCTTCAATGCCCACATCTTTTCCGCGGTGAGCACCCGCGAATCGCCCGGCGGAGGTGTTTGCGCACCGGCTGCGGCTGCGAACAAGACGGTGATCAACAGGAGCGTGAGACGTTGCATGAATTCCCCAATCTTGTTGTGCGCAGAATCTGCGTGCTTGTGGCCATTCTGATCATTCGCAAATTGTCGAGGCAAGCTTTTCACGTTCGCCTCGACGTAGTGTCCCTTCGCTTGGTCGCCCTGCGGGTGCGAGAATCGTGCGCATGAAACCACCACCCGGGCCGCAACGATTCAACCAGTTCGGACAGCCGATCGGCTTCGACGTGCCGGGCTGGAAATCGCCACCCTTTCCGCTGCACGCGACGCTGCAAGGACGTTACGCCCGCATCGAGCCGCTCAACGCCGCGCGTCACGCGCGCGATCTCTTTGAAGCGCAGGCCGACGATGCCGACGGCACGCGCTGGACCTATTCCTTCCATGGGCCGTACAACATTTTTGCCGACTACGAAAAGTGGTGCCAGGAGGCGGAAAGCTCGCGCGATCCGCAGTTCTACGCCATCGTCGACGCGGCGAGCGGGCGCGCTGCCGGCAGCTGCGCGTACATGCGCATCGAGCCCAGACACGGCGTCATCGAAATCGGCAACATCTACTTTTCGCCGCGGCTGGCGCAGACGCGCGCGGCGACGGAGTCCATGTATCTGCTGATGGCGAATGCATTCGAGCTCGGATACCGGCGCTACGAATGGAAGTGCGACAGCTGCAATCTGCCGTCGCGCGCTGCCGCGACGCGTTTCGGCTTCACTTACGAGGGGCTGTTTCGCCAGGCCATCGTCAACAAGGGGCGCAATCGCGACACCACCTGGTTCGCCATCGTCGACGTCGACTGGAACGGCGGACTCGAGGACGCCTATTCGCGCTGGCTCGATCCCGGCAACTTCGATACGAACGGTGCGCAGAAGCTTCGGTTGTCCGAGCTCACCGCGCCGTTCATGCATCTGAAAAGTTAGCCGGCCAGGAAGGCGATCATTTGCGCCGCGAGCGAATCCGCGGCGGTTTGCATGCTGGCTTCGGAATCGAGCGCCACTACCGGTTGCTGGATCAGTTGGCGTCGCTCGGCCTGCCACGCGACGCCGGCTTCGCGCAGCGCTTGCGCGCCGGGCGACGCGGCCGCGATCTCTTTTCCCGGCGAGCCCAACAGGCAAACCCTGCGGACCACCTTCGGGCGCGCGATGGCCAGCTCGGCCGCGACCGCCGCGCCCGCGCCGGCTCCTAACAAGTCGATCTGGCGGAACCGCATCGAGTCGAGAAAGTCGCCGATGGCGTCGGCGTAGCCCACGATCCCGAGCGGCGCCGGTGGCGCATCGGATTCGCCGCACCCAGGCAGGTCCGGGCTGTAGATCGAGCGGCTGGTACCCAGCCGCCGCGACAGTTCGAGGAAAGCCCGGCCGGAGCCCCCGTTGCCGTGCAGGCAGATGAGCGTGGTCAGCTCGTCGAACCCGCCACCAATGGGAATGGCGTTATGCACGTGGAGCTGGCCGTGGCGGCATTCGAAGTAGGCGCGCCGCTGTCGCGGGGGAGGCGTATTCATGGAGCGCAACCATAACCCAACGGCGGCCCCCTCAACTTTCCGTCGTGCGCGGGCTTCCTAGGGGCTTTTGACAGAACTGAGAAGCGCATTCGCATTTCCGTAGCGACGCCAGAAGTCTTCAACCATGCGCCGTTGCGCGAGGGCTAGAATCCCGGCAGAAAACGAAGAATTGGGGATTTCCTCCGATGTCACCGGCGAATACCAGCGCGTCTCCCACGGACGTCGACAACGAGGCCACGGCCGAATTGCCCGTGTTGGATGTCGCTGCGTACGAATCCTCGCTCAACGACCACACCGACAGCTGGGTGGTACCGAGCGACGCGACGACTCCGCTCGTCACCAACGCGGTCGAATCGACGATGGAAATGCCGGCACTGCAGGCCGAGGTAATTCCCACGCTGCAGGCCGCGATTCCCGCATACGACCTCGATCACAGCGGCACGCATGAAATGCCGGCGATGCCGCAAAGCCAGACCCATGGTCAGAAGGCGGCCCGGAACAAGTCGCACACGAATTCAGTGAAGCCGGCCGTGGTCCCCGCTCCGGCGGCGGTCGCGACGCCCGCCGTCGCGCGCGCCACGCCGCACGTTTCCGTGCCGGTCGCGTTGCCGCCCTCGCCACCGCTCATCGAAGAGCTGCGCAAAGGGCTGGCCAATGCCGAGCGCCGCATCGAAGAGCTCACCGAGCGCGCCCGCATCGCCGACGCCGAACGCACCGTCGCCATTGCGCGCGCCAACGCGGAGACCGTGCAGCTGCGCGAGCAGTTAGCCGTACACCTGGAGTCGCTGCACACGGCGAAGGAACGCCTCGGCGTGCAGAGCGCCGAGCAGCCGCAGCTCGAAGACCAGTTGTACGCGAGCGCGGCGCGCGTCGCCGCGCTCCAGAAAGAGCTCGCGGCGCAAGCGGCGGTGCTCTTTGCGCGAGGCACGCAGCTCGGCAAGAGCGAACAGCGCTGTGAGGCGCTCGACTGTGACGTCATGAACCTGCGCGCGGCGCAGACGCGACGCAACGCGCAGATCGCGATGCTGGAGGCGGACCTCGCAGCGCGGCAACAGCGTGAAGCCCAGCTCAACGCGCGTTTGGCCGAGGCGCTGGCATCCACCGATCCTTTCGTGCCGCAGCTGCGCAGCGAGCTCCACGTGCGCGACGACGAGCTTCGCCTGCTCAAGCTCGATCTCGATTTGGCGCGCGCCCAGGCCGCCGAGAAAGACCACGACCTGCAGGTGGCCGAAGAGAGCATCCGCAATCTCGAGATCGAAGTACGCGACAAGACCGGCAAGCTCGAAGAAGCGAACGTCACCGTCGATGAGTGGCGCGCGGTCATCGCCGAGAGCCAGCGCTCGATCCTGCAGCGCGACGGCCGCATAAATCAGCTCGAATCGGATCTCGAAAAGCGGGTCGCCAGCGTCCCCGATTCGGCGGCGCAGACCGGCGAGGAAATCGCGCTCGAAGGCCCGGCACGCGTGCTCATTCGCACCGATGGCAACACCGACTTCGTGCACGTGCTCGGGCGCCGCACGCGCATCGGCCGCGGCTCCGACAATGAGCTGGTGCTCGACACCAAGCACATCAGCCGTTATCACGCCGTGCTGCTGGCCGGCCCGGTGCACACCTCGATCGAAGATCTGAACAGCACCAACGGCGTATTCGTCAACGGCAAGCGCGTCGCGCGCCAGGCTCTGAAAGACGGCGACCGGGTCACCATCGGCCGTACGCAGTTCCGCTACACCGTCCGCGACTAGCTACTGCGGCGGCACCGCGCCGAAGTAGCGTTCGTATTCCTTCTTGAGCGCGGCGAGCTTCGGATCGGCGGCCGCGGCCGCGAGGAATTCACCGGCGGTCGAACGAAGCCACTCCATTCCTTCCTTGCCGAGGCCGTGCGTCTCGTCCTTCGCCCAGATGTTGAACGCTCGGGTGAACGTGCGCTGGTAGGAATAGGAAACCAGCTCGCGGCCGTGCACGCGCACTTCGTAGGTGACCATGAGGCTGTTGTTGGTGACCGCCGGCAGCAGCCCGAGCGTGCCGCCGGTCAGGATGGCCGACAGCAGGCCGGTGGCCTTGCCACTCGCCGTGGGCTGCAACGTGTGTGTGACCCGCAGATGCAGCGGGCTGCCGAACAACTCCTTGTCGAGGCGCGAGAACTGATCGCTCTTCTTGATGAGGTCGAACAGTTCATCGTCGGCGATGGAGCCATAGAAGCTCATGGCCGGCAGCGCGTTCGCGGGAACTGTAGCGGCGGCGAGGGGCGCGGCGATCGGGTCTGCCGCATGCGCCTGGGCGGCCAGCAGGACGCAAACCCAGAGCAGGCACGGTTTCATCTTGCTCATATACCGGCTCATTGAAAACAGCTCAGCTGCAACACCGCGCCGAGCGCGGCCTCGTTGGCGATCGTCATGCTGCCGTTGGTTTTCGGTTCGACCTCGACGAATTCGATGTGCGAATCGCGCAGGAACATGGCGGCGTATCTGGCCTCGAGCGCGAAATTCACGTTCTGCGGCAGCAGCCCGTCCTTGATGAGCGCCGCCGCGTTGAGGGAGCTCACGGTGATTCCGAGCAGTTCGCCACCGTCGGAAACCACCGGGCCGCCGCTCGAGCCCGGCTGAATGGGCGCCGAGAACTGGAACAGGCCCACCGAGCCTTTCATGCCGGCGCGCGCACTGACATTGCCGCGCGTGAGGTTGGGCGAGTCCGCCAGCAATCCCTGCAGCGGGTAGCCGACGTTGGTGACGCCTTCGCCGAGCGTGATCGTCTGACCGATGCGCAGCGGCAGCGCGCTGTCGGTCGGCTTGCCGCTGTCGACCACGGCCAGATCGAGCAGGTTGCTGCTGGCGCTCAGTTTGACCGGCAGCGTGACGCTGTCCTTCTGCGCCTCGAGCACCAGGCAATCGCGCAGCACATGGGCCGCGGTGATCATCTGTCCCGACTTGTTGATGTAAAACGCCGTGCCGGTGTTCACCGCCTTCTTGCGATCGATCAGCAGCTCCCGGTCGATGGCCACCATCTGCGCCGTGGCTGGATATTTCTGCGCGTTGGGCTTGAGCTTGGCGAGGACGTCAAACAGGACCAGCTGCGTGACGCTGCGCGCCGCGTTGGGGAAACCGCCCAGCGGGCCTGGAGAATGCAGCGCCACGCTCTGCGCCTGGCTGCCTTCGAGCACTTTGTGGGAGTCGGCGTCGTAGACCTTGTAGTCCATGGTCAGGGAGAGCTGGCCACTGGCGATGTTCCAGGTCGGGTTGATGGCAACCAGCAGGCCGTAACTGCCCTCGGCGAATGGCCCGGCGTCGGTGAGCGTCACGGTCTTCATCTGCGGGAACAGTTGCCCGCCGAGATCGTGCCGCGCGTCATCCAGTGACTTGCCCGGATATGCCCAGGCGCCGATGCTGCTCACGTAGAAGTGGGTGCCCAGGTCGTTCGCCGGTAGATAGATGGCCACCGGTGTGTCGTTCGGGACCTTGACGTCCTTCGGCAGCCGGACGCCCTTTGGCAGCGCGGTCCGGGCGGCGAGTGCCGGCGCCATGAGGGAGACGAACAGGAACGTCACCAGGAAGAGCGCCGCCACCAATGGCTTCCAGAGAAAGGGCTTCCGGGGAAAGGTTGGCATGTTCGGTTGGCTCCCTGCGCGGGGTAGTCTACTACCGTGCCGCGATTCTCCTGTGCTGCAATGGCCCTGTGCCGCAATGACCACCCCGGTTAAGCTAGCCGCACTCTTATGACCGACACCTACATCGAACGGATTCTGCGTGCCCGCGTCTACGACGTTGCCATGGAGTCGCCGTTGGAACTGGCACCGCGCCTGTCCCGGCGCCTCGGCAACAGCATCCTGCTGAAGCGCGAGGACCTGCAGCCCGTGTTCTCGTTCAAGTTGCGCGGCGCCTACAACAAGATCGCGCACCTGTCGGACTCGGTCGCAAATCGCGGCGTCATCTGCGCCTCGGCCGGCAATCATGCGCAAGGCGTGGCGCTCGCGGCCAAACGCCGCGGTATCCCCGCGCTCATCGTGATGCCGCAGACCACGCCTAACATCAAGGTGAGCGCGGTCCGCGACCTGGGGGGCGAGGTCGTCCTGCACGGTGACGATTACGACAGCGCCTACGAGCACGCGCAGACCATCGTGCGCGAAAAGAATCTCGCCTTCGTGCACCCCTTCGACGATCCGGACGTCATCGCCGGGCAGGGCACCGTGGCCGTGGAAATCCTCCGGCAGTCGCGCGGTGAAGTGGACGCGATTTTCGTGCCCGTGGGCGGTGGCGGACTCATCGCCGGCATCGCGGTGTATGCCAAGTACCTGAACCCGCGCATCAGGATCATCGGTGTCGAGCCGGTGGACGCGGCCGCCATGCACGAATCGTTGCGCGCGAAAAAACGCGTCACGCTCGAGCGCGTCGGCGCCTTTGCCGACGGCGTCGCCGTGCGCAAGGTCGGCGAAGAAACCTTCCGCCTGTGCCGCGAGCACGTCGATGAAGTCGTGCTGGTCGATACCGACGAAATCTGCGCCGGCATCCAGGACATCTTCGAAGACACCCGTTCCATCGTCGAACCCGCAGGGGCGCTCGCGGTGGCTGGCATCAAGAAGTATTGCGCGCTCAACAACTGGCAGGACAAGCGCGTGGTCGCCATCAACAGTGGCGCGAACATGAACTTCGACCAGCTGCGTTACGTGGCCGAGCGATCCGACGTGGGCCAGGCGCGCGAGGCGCTGTTCGCCGTCGAGATTCCCGAGCAGCCGGGCAGCTTCCTCAGGTTCTGCGAAATTCTCGGGCAACGTGCGGTCACGGAATTCAACTACCGCTTCGGCACGAAGGAGCGGGCGCAGATCTTCGTCGGATTCGCGCTGTTGCGCGGCAAGGAAGAGCGCGATGAAGTCATCGTGAAGCTGCGCGCGGCTGGCTACGGAGTCACCGACATGACCGACAACGAGAGCGCGAAGCTGCACGTCCGCTACATGGTGGGCGGCCACGTGAATGGCAGCGTCTCCAACGAGCGACTCTATCGATTCGAATTTCCGGAGCGCAAAGGCGCATTGCTCAAATTCCTGCAAGCCGTCGGCACGCGCTGGAACATCACCCTGTTCCACTACCGCAACCACGGGTCCGACTACGGCCGCGTCCTGGCCGGAATCGACGTGCCGGCGTCCGACACGCCTGAGTTCCTCGATCACCTCAACGTGCTGCACTATTCCTACAGCGAAGAAACTAACAATCCGGCCTACCGGATATTTCTCGGTTCCTGAGCGCTGTCGCCACTAGTTGGGGAACACGGGCCGGTAACGCCGGTCTGTGTAGAATGCCTCCCGCCGCCGTCATCAGGTCTCTATTGGTGTTCGACGAAAAGCATCCGCTCTACGTGCCGTATCGCATGGCCAAGCGCATCGCCATCGGCATCGTCGGCGGGTCGGTGCTCGTCGTCGGCATCTGCATGATCGTGCTGCCGGGGCCGGCGTTCGTGGTCATTCCGGTGGGGCTGGGCATCCTCGGCCTCGAGTTCGCCTGGGCGCGCATCTGGCTCAAGAAAGCCCGCGCCAAGGCCGAGGAAATGGCGCGCAACTTCAATCAAAAGAATGGCAATCAGAAGAAACCGCCGGCTAGTTAGTCGATCGGCAGGTCGAACATCAGCTCCCGCACGAAGCGTACCGGCGGCGAGCCGTACGACAACACCTTGTCGTGATATTCACGCAGGCTGAACGCCGCGCCCGACCGCTGTTCCGCCTCGCCCCGCAATGCCAGGTGTTCCTGCGCGCCGACGAAATACACCGGTAGTTGGGCCGAGGTGAGTTGCGCGCGCGTCCACTTGCCGGCGGCCTCGCGTTCCTCCTGGAAACCCGACTCGGTCATGAGTTTCATCGCGTCCTGCCGGGAGATGCCGTCCACGTGAACCGCCTGGTCGAGCAGCGCGTTGACGATGGAGCGCAGGTACCACTTGAGCTGGATGAGCTTCATGAGCGGATCGCCGTCCATGTAACCCTGCTCGGTCATGAGGTGTTCGGCGTACACCGCCCAGCCTTCGATGAACGGTCCCGACGACAGCACCGCGCGCAGCATCGACGGATACTTGTTGGCATGCGCGAGCTGTAGATAGTGCCCCGGCATGGCCTCGTGAATGGTGAGGTTGTGGATCGAGCGCGAATTGTATTCACGCAGGAATGACTCCGTCTGCGCGTGCGTCCATTGCCTGGGGACGGGCGAGACCGCGTAAAAAGTTTTCTGTCCCGCATCGAGCGCGCCCGGCGAATCGCAATAGGCGAGCGCCACTCCCTGCTGGAACTCCGGCATCGGGATGATCTCGAGGGGCTCGTCCGGCAGCGTCACGAGGTTCTTCTCGCGCACGAAGCGCGTGGTGTCCGCCAGCGCGGCGCGCGCGGCATCGAGCACCGCGTCGCGCTCGGGATGCTCGGCATACGCGAGCTCGAGCGCCGCCTTGATCGCGCGCTGCTGCTGCGCATCGCTGGGTTTGTCGGGAGTGGCGGGCGCGGGGCGCTTCTTCTTGAACAGCGCGCTCTTGATGACCCCGCGAGCGATTTCATACATCGCGGTGCGCGTGGCCGCGAGCTCCGATTCGGCGCGCGCACGGATTTCCGCCCGTGACAGCGGCGAGAACAACGCGAATGCCAGCTTCTGATCGTAGAGCGTCTGCCCGAGCCGAAAATCACCTTTCGCTTCGGGCGTGAGGCGCTTGTCGAGCCAGATCTGGTGTTGCGCGAGCGCGCTGCGCGCCTTGATGCTGCTGGCACGCAACGATTCCTGGTCGGCGGGTGGCAGCGTGGCGATCTGCGCCGCGATCTCGCCGTCGAGCATCGCGATCAAACCCGCGTTCTGCTTCGCGGCGGTTTCGGCGTGCACCCTGGGTACGCGGGCCGGAACGAGCGCTTCGCGCTCCTGCGCGAGGAAGCGCGGCATTTCGTCGAGCCGCTTGCCGAGATTCCGCAGGCGTTCGGGAGCGGGCGCGAAGTCGCGTGCCAGCAGCGAATACAAACCGTCGCCGGCAATCCGCGTGTAGAGCAGCGGGTTCCAGCGCCAGTCTTCCAGGGTCTGGATCTTCCAGCGATCGGATTGCAGATCGTGCTGCAGAAGCAGCGCGTCGACCTGGTTCGCGCGCGAGAGCCGGGTGCGGTCGATCGTCTCGAGCGACGCTAGATAGAGCTCGGAAAACGTGAGGCGCGCACGCCAGCCTTCGGTGCTCACGTCATCGAGCCGGCCGTCGAATCGATGGTCGCCAAGTGCCGTGGCCCCGACCGGCGACTGCTCCGGCGCTTCATGCAGATAGCGCTGGGCCAGCGCTTCGAATTGCTGATCGGGAGTGGGCGGCGGCGGCGGCGCGGGTGGAGGCGGCTCGGGGTGCGTTGGAATGGGCGCACAGGCGCACAGCAACAATGCCGCGACTCCGGAAACTACAGCTCCAACTACGGGCGCCTTCATCGCAATGCCCCTCGCACTTCGGAAGCAATGGCCAACGCAGCGCGACGTTACCAGTTAAAGTGCGGGCTCGCAGCCACGGCACCATCGACCCTTTGAGCATCCAATCCAGATCGCCTGCGATGCAGGCGCTGAGCCAACCCGACTTCGCGCGTTACGCCTTTGGTCGCCTGTCGAGCACGCTGGCCTGGCAGATGGTCGACGTCGTGGTCCTCCTGCAGGTCTGGGATCTCACGCACAGCAAGTTGTCGCTCGGCTTCGTCGGGCTCGCGCAGTTCCTCCCGTTTCTCGTCCTGTTGTTGCCGGGCGGGCAGATCGCCGATCGCTTCGACCGTCGCATCGTCATTGCCTGCGCCTTCACGGTCGAGCTCACCGGGGCAGCGACCCTGCTGGCTTTCACGCTGCTCGGCGGCACCAACGTCAACGTGTGCTTTCTCGCCGCCGCCTTGTTAGGCGCCGCGCGCGCGTTCTGGGCGCCGGCAGGGCAGGCGATGACGCCCAACCTGGTGCCCAAAAAACTGCTGCCGGGCGCCATCTCGGTGAATACCGTGCTGTTCCAGGTGGGAGTGATCGCCGGGCCCATCGTTGGTGGTGTTCTCGCGAATCAAGGCTACCAATTCGTGTACGGCATGGCTGCCGCTCTGCTTGCGACCACCGTGCTGCTGATGGCCGGCCTGCGTCCGGTGCGCGCCCAGGCCGCCGCCGAATGGCGCTGGCACAGCGTGCTCGAGGGATTTCGTTTCGTGTGGCGCAAGCGGCCTTTGTTAGGAGCGATTTCCCTGGATCTGTTCGCCGTGTTGTTCGGCGGCGCGGTGGCACTGCTGCCGGTATTCGGCGACGAAATCCTGCACGTCGACAAATCGGGAGTCGGCCTCCTGCGCGCCGCGCCCGCCGTGGGTGCCGCGTTGGTCGCGCTGGCGCTCGGCCTGCGTCCCATCCAGGCGCACGCCGGCCGCTGGATGTTCGGCGGCGTCGCGTTGTTCGGTGTCTGCACGGTCGTCTTCGGACTGTCGACCTCGTTCTGGCTCTCGCTCACGGTGCTGGCATTGGCAGGCGCCGGCGACATGGTGAGCGTGTTCGTCCGGCAGTTGCTCGTGCAGCTGGAAACACCCGACGCGATTCGCGGCCGCGTGAGCGCGGTCAACTCCATGTTCATCGGCGCGTCGAACGAGCTCGGTGCCTTTGAGTCAGGATTGACCGCAAGCTGGTTCGGCACGATTCGTTCGGTGGTCTACGGCGGTCTCGGCACATTGTTCGTGGTGGCGTCATACATGCGCCTGTTCCCGGCATTGCGAAAGCTCGATCGATTTCCCGAGCCTGTTCAGGCCTGACGGCCACGACGGAAAACGCCGCCGAAGCGGCGGCGTACATCAAAGTGAAGAGCGGTTCATCCAGTGCTGTGGGTGGGTCGGAACTGGATTTACTCGCGCCCTGTACATAAATACAGTTGGCGCATGACAGGCGCGATCAAAGGCCGCGGCGCGCTCTCACAGCCGCCCGGTCGCTTCGACAAACTCACGCAGACGCTCGAGCACGACGGCTGGTACGAAGAGGAACAGCCTGACAAGCGCGAGACCGTGGTGCTGCCCGAGACGGCGCGCACCGTGATCAGCCGCAATCAATCGCCCGACATTCACTTCTCGCAGTCCATCAATCCGTATCGCGGATGCGAGCATGGATGTGTTTACTGCGCGGCTGGGGACACTCCAATCCTCATGTCGGACGGCACGACAAGGCCTCTGGAAGACTTGAGGGAAGGCGATTCGATCTACGGTACCGAGCGCATCGGCTGGTACCGGCGCTACGTCAAGACGAGGGTGCTCGCGCACTGGAGCCTGATCAAACCCGCGTACCGCGTAACGCTGGAAGACGGTACGACCTTGGTGACCAGCGGCGATCACCGCTTCCTCACTCAACGCGGTTGGAAGTTCGTTGCGGCTTCGGGCCTCGGCGAGGGGCAGCGTCCATTTCTCACGACAAACAATAAATTGATGGGAACGGGCGGTTTTGCGCCGGCGCCGGAAAAAGGACCTGACTACCGTCGCGGCTATCTCTGCGGCGTGATCCGCGGCGATGGGTTGCTCGCCTCATGTGGGTACGAGCGTGAAGGCCGTGCCCACGGAGATCAGCATCAGTTCCGCCTCGCGCTTTGCGACGACGAGGCGCTTACGCGAGCCCAGGAGTACCTGCGGCAGTTGCAGATCGAGACACGATCTTTCGTTTTCGCTGCAGCGCGCGCGGGACGGCGCGTCATGAATGCGCTTCGCACGCAGGCGCGTGCAAGCGTTGAGGGCGTGAAGCAGCTCGTTGCCTGGCCCGACGTTGCTACTCGCGAATGGATGACGGGTTTTCTCGCGGGCATCTTCGATGCCGAAGGAAGCTATGGCCAAGGCGTTCTGCGTATCTCCAACACCAACAAGGATGTCGTCGACTGGATAGGCCGCTCGCTGCGCGAGCTCAATTTCAGATTCGTCGTGGAGCACATTGACCGCACTGTTACGAAGCCCATAGACGTCGTGCGGCTCGTCGGCGGCCTGGTCGAAGACCTGCGGTTCTTTCACAGCGTTGATCCCGCAATCACGCGCAAGCGCGATATTTCCGGTCAAGCCGTGAAAAGCACGGCGCGGCTCGCGGTCGTCAGCGTCGAGCGTCTCGGTAAGGCGATGCGCCTCTACGACATCACCACGGGAACCGAGGACTTCATCGCCAACGGAGTCGTCAGCCACAACTGCTACGCCCGCCCCAGCCACGCATACGTCGGCCTCTCTCCCGGCCTCGATTTCGAAACGAAACTTTTCTACAAGGCCGATGCCGCGCGCGTGCTCGAAAAAGAACTCGCTGCGCCGTCCTACAAATGCGCGCCCATCATGATCGGCGCCAACACCGACCCATATCAGCCGCTCGAAAAAACCCTCAAGGTCACGCGCTCGCTGCTCGAAGTGCTGCTGCGTCACAAGCACCCCGTCACCATCACCACGAAAGGCGCGCTGGTGGCGCGCGACGTGGATCTTCTGGCCGAGCTCGCGCGCGACGGGCTCACGCGCGTGATGTTCAGCATTCCGACGCTCGACAACGACATGAAACGCGTGCTCGAACCGCGCGCGGCTTCCGCTGGCGCAAAGCTCAAAGCGATGCGCGTGCTGGCGGACGCGGGCGTTCCGGTGGGAGTTCTCGTTGCGCCCATCATTCCGGTGCTGACCGAGCACGAAATCGAGTCGGTTCTCGAGGCCTGCCGCGAGGCGGGGGCGTCGTTGGCGGGCTACACCCTGCTGCGCCTGCCGTGGGAAGTGAAGGATCTGTTCCGTGAATGGCTGGCTGAGCATTTCCCCGAGCGCGCGGCGCACGTCATGTCGGTCGTGCGCAGCATGCGTGGCGAACGCGACAACGACCCCGACTTTGGGACGCGCATGCACGCCACGGGACCCGTGGCGCAGCTGATTCGCCAGCGTTTTCAGCTCGCCACGCGCCGCCTCGGCTTTCCAACGGATCGAAAAAACTCGCTGCCGACGAATCTTTTTCAGCCTCCACTACGTACTCACCCTCAGTTGTCATTGGACCTGAAGCGTTAAGTTCCCCATTCCCGCGTTAAGTTGGGAACCACGGTGAGGCGCGTGAGGTCACAAAGTGACGATGCTGCAACGTGGCATACTTGCCGCGCCCATAGACATCCCGCATCAGACCCTGGGAGCAAGTCCATGAAGAGCGCAATCTGCATGACTTCTGCGTGCCTCGGGATCGCCTTACTCGGCGGATGCATGCAGGCGCGCATCGAAGAATCCCGCGAAATCGCCACGCCCATCGCCAAGGGCGAGCGGCTCGTCATTCTCGCCAAGCCGCAAATCGAAGGCGCCGGCGCGGAGGACGAATTCATGGATTGCATCGGCTCCAATCTCCAGGGCGGCAGCCATGGTCTGTCGGTGCACGACAACAACGATTTCGTCGACCAGATGTTTCCCTGGTTCGAGCCAAGCACCGCGCCCGGCAAACCAGAGGCCATGAGTGCACTTCTGGCGCGGCCCGGCGTCGCCGAGCAGGTGACCAAGACGGGCGTGCGTTATGTAGTCTGGCTCGACGGCAGCACGCGCAAGACTGACGGCGGCGGCAGTCTTGCTTGTGGCGCGGCCCCCGGTGGCGCAGGCTGCATTGGCTTCGGCTGGTGGCAGAAAGAATCCGCCTACGAGGCCACCATCTGGGATTTGAAACAAGCCAAGTCCGCGGGTAGCGTCGGCACCAACGTCACTGGAACTTCCGCCATCGTCGGGGCAATAGTTCCGTTGCCATTCATCGCGCGCGTGCAGGCCACGGCATGCAATCGCATGTCGGCCCAGCTGCGCAGTTTCTTTTCGGGAACCGACCCTCACCCCGCCGGTACCCACTGATTACCGCAGGAGATTCGCATGCGCACTCCAACTCTGATTTCCCTCGCTGTTGCGGCAGCGATCCTCGCGGGTTGCGCGTCCACCGGCGGCGGCGGGTCGCCCGGAATGCCCAGCCCATCGGGCGGTGGAATGCCCGGAGGCATGCCGGGTGGCATGCCCGGAGGTATGCCGGGCGGCGATAGTGGTGGCATGCCAGGCGGCATGCCCGGCGGCATGCCCGGAATGCCCGGGATGCCGGGCGGCAGCACCGGCCTGCCAGGCATGCCTGGAGATTCTCCTTCCATGCCTTCGTCCAAGCCCAGCCTGCCGGGTGAATCCGGTGAAGGCAGCGGTTCAAGCGGCGAGGGCGAGTCGAGTTCGAAATCCTCGAAAGACGGCAAGGGCGGCAGCGCCTCTCCGGAAGGTCCTGGCGGTGACGCGCAGACTTCCGAGGAAAAGCGCCAGGCGGGCGAAAAAACCCTCGACGATTCGCTCGGCGATTTCGACAAGACACTGAAGAAAGAACAGGAGCGCGTCGCCAAGGAGCGCGATGCGCGCGGCAGCGCCGAGGGCGAAGGCACCGGCGAATCCGGTTCGACTGACGGCAGCGGCGGGGGCGAAGGCGCGGAGGGCGGCGGTCAGGCGCGCTCCGGCGACCTCAAGTCGGCGGGCAGCGCGCCGAAGGGCGCTAACAACGACGGCAATCCCGATGCCGCGGACAACAGCGGCAAAGGCTCGGGCGGCAGCGGTGCCGGTCATCAGCGCACGGTGAACACCAGCGATGACGACATCGTCGCCAAGCGTCTGCGCAAGGCCGCCGAAGAGGAAACGGATCCGGAGCTCAAGGAGCGGCTCTGGAAGGAATACAACGAGTACAAGAAATCGGCGTCGTGATTCGATCGAGGTGATGTCATGAAACTCAAACTACTTGGCCTGGCCGCGATAGCGATTCCACTGTCGCTCACCGCGTGCATGACCGCCGAGACGAAGCCGATTCCAAAAATCGAGGCCAGGCAGGCCACGGTGCACATTCCGCAGGCGGAGCTGCTCGACGTCGGCATCCGCGTATTCGACGCGGGCATTCCCAAGAACCTCGAAGGCGACGTGGAAGCACTCGCCAAGAAGCGCATTTATCCCGATCTGCGCCGGGCCGAGGCGCGCTACATCCCGACGCTGCTGCGCTCGACGCTCGAAGAAACCGCGCAGTGGGGCGCGGTGCGCGTCATTCCGAACACCGCCGATTTCGTCGACGTCATCGTCACCGGCCAGTTGATCGATTCGAACGGCGGCTTCCTCGCCGTCGACATCTCGGCCAGCGACGCCGCCGGCCGCGTGTGGATCAAGGACAAGCGCTACAGCAGCCTGGTCGACCTCGGCGCGTACAAGACCAACGCCGCGCTCAAGGCGCGCGATCCTTTCCAGAACGTGTACTCGGAAATCGCCAACGACCTGGTGATCGCGCGCGACAAGCTCACCGCGCTCGATCGCGAGAACATCCGCAAGGTAGCCAACCTCAAGTTCGCCGAAGACCTCGCGCCCGACGCCATGCATGGCATGACGGCGGTCGACAAGAACGGCATCACGCAAGTGGCGCGCCTGCCGGCAGATTCCGATCCCACGCTGAGCCGCATCGAGAGAATCCGCGAACGCGACACCGCGGTCGTCGACACCGTGAACGACTATTACGCGAGCTTCGCCGAGTCGATGGACGACTCCTACGACAGCTGGCGCCAGACGAGCTTCTCCGAACTGGAGAAGGAAATGCGCGCGCGCTCGAGCGCGCGGACCCGCACCGTGCTCGGCGCCGCGGCACTGCTCGCCAGCATATTCGCGCCGAATTCCTGCAGCACCTATGACGCGTGCCGCATCAACAATGCGATGCGCACGGCTGGCACCATGGGCGGTATTGCCGCTGTGCTCTCGGGCATCAAGAAATACGCGGATGCGCGCACCCATGCCGACGCGCTGAAGGAGCTCACGCAGAGCTTCCAGTCGGAGGTTGCGCCGCAGGTCGTGGAAGTCGAGGGTCACACGCTGCGCCTCACCGGCACGGCCGAAGACCAATATCGGGAATGGCGCAAGATGCTCAAACAACTCTATCTCGAGGAGTCGGGCGCCGCCGCCGCGGCTCCCCCGCCTGCGCCGGCTCCCGCTGTCACCACCACCACGGCAACCACCCAGCGTTGAGCCGTCCTCCAGTCGAACTAGCTAGACGCCCCAACACGATTCCGTGACAAACCAGAACCAGGCCGGCACCAAGCTGTGCGGCCGCTTCGTGCTCATCGAAAAACTTGGCGCCGGCGGGTACGGCGAGGTGTGGCGTGCCCGTGACGAATTGCGCGACACCGAAGTCGCGCTGAAGATCCTCTATTCGCAGTTCCTGAATTCCGAGGCCGCCTGGGAAGTGTTCCAGCGCGAGTTCACGCTCACCGCCCGCCTCAATCATCCTGGCGTGTTGCGCGTGTACGAACCGGTGCGCACGCCGGAGGCCACAGTGCTGCCCATGGTGTTCGCCTCGGGCGGCGATCTTCGCCAGATGCGCGGCGCGCCGTACACCAAGATCCTGCCGTTGCTCATCGACATCGCGGCGGCGCTCGAGCACGCGCATTCGCGCCGCATCGTGCATCGCGATCTCAAGCCCTCGAACATCCTGCTCGATGGCGCCGGCCGGCCACTGCTCGCAGACTTCGGCGCGGGCGCTTCCGAAGGCGACAATTCCAGCGGCCCGCCGGGCTCGCCGTTCTCCGCCAGCCCGCAGCAGCTCGCCGGTGAGCCGGCTCGCCCCACCGACGACATTTATGGCCTCGGTGCGCTCGCCTATGAGCTGCTGTCCGGGTATCCGCCTTTCTATCCGGCCTTCGATGCGAAGAAGATCGCGACCGAGCCGGTACCGCGCCTCAAGCCGGTGAAGCCGATACCGCCGCG
Source organism: Steroidobacteraceae bacterium (assembly GCA_035995425.1). Taxonomy (GTDB): domain Bacteria; phylum Pseudomonadota; class Gammaproteobacteria; order Steroidobacterales; family Steroidobacteraceae; genus CADEED01. The sequence continues at coordinate 65,491 of DASYKM010000201.1, read as the reverse complement.
CCTCGAGCTGCTGGTGTCGTGGTTGTTAGCCAAGCAGGGGCGCGAGCGTCCGCCGTCCATGCGACACGTCGCCGACGAAATGAACGCGGTTTTGCAGGACACCCTGGGTCTCGAGGGCGCGGCCACCACGGTCGCCGCGGACAACGAAGCCGCCATCCTCGGAGCTGCCGCCGACAACCTCACTCCCGCCATCATGGCCGAAGAGCCGGAACTGCCGCCGCTGAGCACGGTGCGCGAGCTCGAAGAAATCGATCCCGGCATGCTGCCGCAGGTCGACGAGCTGCGTGCGCAGGTCCTGCGCGAGCAGCGTTCGCGCAATCGGCGGCGTGGCTGGACAATCTTTGCGGTATTGGTGGTCGTCGCCGGCGGTGTCGCGTTGTTGCTGCCGAAGCTCGCCCGCGAGCAGAAAGTGGACGTCACGCAGCTGCAGCTTCCGAGCGGCCCGACCGAAGCGGAGCAGGTTGCGGCGAAACGTGCCGAGGAGCTCACCACCAAGCACAGTGAACTCAGCAAGCGGGTGCTCGATCTCGATTCACGCGCCGCCGCGCAATGGGGCGGCGCGGAATTCGCGGCCGCCCGCAAGGCGCTCGATGACATCGGCGGCATGCTGGAGCGCAGGAAATTCGACGGCGCGCCGACACCGCTCGCGGATCTCGAGAAGTCACTGGACGCCATCGAGGCCAAAATTCCCGAAGCGCTGACCGCGCAGTTGTCCGAAGGCAAACGTGCGCTCGCCGCCGGCGAGTTCGAAAACTCGCGCCAGGCATTCGACACGGCGCTCAAGATCGACCCGCAAAACACGGAAGCCACGGAGGGGCTCGGCAAGGTTGCCGCGGCGAGCGGAGTCGTACCGACTCTCGCCGACGCCGAGAACGCCGAAGCCGCCAAGGATTTGCCCAAGGCGCAGGGTTTGTTCGCCGACGTGCTGAAACGCAATCCGGGCAACATCGCGGCCATCGACGGGCTGGCCCGGGTCAAGCGATCGGCGGCCGAGAACGACTTCAACGCCGAGATGGGCGCCGGCCTTGCGGCGCTCAACGCCGGGCGCCTGGCCGAGGCGAATACACACCTGGAGCGCGCGCACCGGCTCCGGCCCGACAGCAGCGAAGTCGGCGCCGCGCTGCAACGCGTCGCTGATGCTGGCAACGGCCGCAGCACCGCGGAGCTCGCCGACAAGGCGTCGCAGCTGGCGAGCCAGGAGCGGTGGACCGAAGCCCTGGCCGTGTACGACGAGGCTCTTTCTCGTGACCCTTCGCTGAAATTCGCGCAGGACGGCCGCGCGGCAGTTGCGCCGCGTGCGGAACTCGGCAACCGTTTACAGACACTTATAGAGAGGCCGGAACGACTCGCCGCGGACGAAGTGCGGGTCGAGGCGGAGCGGCTGCTGGCGCGGGCCCGTGCATTGCCGAGCCAGGGTCCGGTGATTCGCTCGCAGGTATCGCGCCTGGAGCTTCTGCTCCCGACGTTCAATCAGCCGGTGATGCTGGCGCTGGAGTCCGACAACGCCACCGAGGTTGCCATCCAGCGCGTGGGATTTTTTGGAGCTTTCGACCGACGTGAGGTCACCTTGAAGCCCGGCAAGTACACCGTGACTGGAAAGCGCAGCGGCTTTCGCGACGTGCGGCGCGAGATCACCGTCGCGCCGGGTCAGGGTGCACAGACCATAGTGATCCGTTGTCTCGAGCCGATCTAGAAATGGAACCCTCACGCTCTCTCGACGCCTCGATCGTGCTGCGCAGCGCGCAGGACGAAGTGCGCTATGGCGCGCGCGTGGTGTTCGATTCCACCTCGGGCCTCATGCGTTCCGACCATGACGACGCGGCGCCTCCGGTCGGACAGCCGCCCGCGAGCCTGCGCGCGGTCGGCGGACGCTGGATGTTCGACGCGACCGCGGAAAATCGCGTCAGCGTGAATGGTGTGCCGGTGGGCGGCGCACGCATGATCAGCGCGGGCGATGTCATCACGGCTGCCGGCGCGCAGTTGCTGGTGGAAGAAGCCACTGCCGCGACGCTCGCGTTGCGTCGCTTCGACATGGTGGGCAACGACACCTTGCCGCCGGTGGGCGACAGCGTCCGCATGCTCGCTCCGCCGGCGGAAGACCTCACCATCGATCTGGGCGAGCTGCCGAGCATCGAAGGCTTCGTCGCGCCGCGCGCGCGCATGATCGCGCGCAGCCAATGGAACTACGCCGCCTGGGCGATGGCGTCGCTGCTGCTGCTGGTGCTCGGCCTGTTCGCGCTGCTCGAGCCCATTGCGCTCGACCTCAAGCCCGGTGACGCCAGCGTCAAATCCGTGGGCACGTTCTCATGGCAGTCGGCCGCGAGCGTATTCGTGTTCCCCGGTGAGCATCACCTGCGCGCGCAGCGCCAGGGTTACATACCCGCCGAGATCACGGTGAAGGTTGGCGGGCCGGTGCAGGCGCACGCGCTCATCCACCTCATCAAACTACCCGGCAAGCTCGACGTGGACACCGGTGGCGTGGCCGCCGAGATATCCGCCGACGGCGCGCGCCTCGGCCGCGTACCGGGCACGGTCGAAGTGCCGGCCGGCGAGCGCACCCTCACGTTCAAGGCGCCGCGATATCTCGACCACGTCGAACGCCTGACGATCGCCGGCGGTGGCGAGAAACAGAAACTCAAGGTGGCGCTCAAGCCATCCTTCGGCGTCGTCACCGTCAGCTCCGTGCCGGCAGGCGCGCAGATCGAGGTCGACGGCAAAGTGGCGGGCACGACGCCGGCGAAAATCGAAATGGATGCGGGCATTCGCCGCGTGCAGGTGTCATCGCCCGGCCTTCGCCTGTGGACTTCGAGCGTGGTGGTGAACGCGGGTGCGCCGCAAACCATCGGCCCCATCGAGCTCGGCGCGGCCGACGCGCGCATCACCGTGCGTTCCGCGCCGTCGGGCGCGCAGGTGACCACGGGCGGCAGTTTCCGCGGCATCACGCCGGTGACCATCGACCTGTCGCCGGGCGTTTCGCACGCGGTCACGGTCACTCGCGCGGGCTATGCGCCGTGGACCCGCGAGATATTCGCCGAGGCCGGCAAAGAATCCTCGCTCGATGCGCGCCTTGCGGCGCTGCTGGTCGAGGTGCGCATCCAGGGTGAGCCTGCGGATGCGGAAGTGTTCGTGAACGGGGATTCGCGCGGCAAGGCGCCCGCCTCGCTGTCGTTGCCGGCCAGCCGGCATCACGTCGAAGTGCGCAAGGAAGGCTACAACCCGTTCGTCACCGACCTGGCGCTCGCGCCCGGCATCGCGCGCACCATCGACTTCAAGCTGGTGAATCCGAAAGACGTGGCCGGCAATTCACCGCAGAAGATCACCACCAAGTCCGGCATCAAACTACTCATCGTCGCCGGCGGCACGTTCCAGGCGGGCACCGATCGCCGCGAGCAGGGGCGGCGGCCGAACGAAGGCGCGCACAAGGTGACTCTGCTGCGGCCGTTCTACCTGGGTGAACGCGAGATCACGAACGGGCAGTTCCGCCAGTTCCGCGCGACTCACAATTCCGGATCCGCCGGCCAGTACTCGCTCGATCTCGACAAGCAGCCGGTGTCGCGCGTGACCTGGGAAGAGGCCGCCGAGTTCTGCAACTGGCTGTCGGCGCAGGAAGGCCTGCCGCCCGCTTACCAGCCGCGTGAAGGCGGCGGCTTCGTGCTCAGCTCGCCGATCAGCAACGGCTTCCGGCTGCCCACCGAGGCCGAGTGGGAATACGTGGCGCGGGCCGTCAGCACCGGCAAACCGCTGAAGTATCCGTGGGGCGCGGACCTGCCGCTGGTCTCCGGCACCGCCAACATCGGCGGCGGCGAAGCGCTGGAGTTGTTAGGCGTGGCCCTCGAAGGCCACAGGGATGAATTCCCGGCGGCTTCGGCGCCGGCGTTGTTCCCGCCGAGTCCGCTCGGTTTCTACGATCTCGCCGGCAATGTGTCCGAGTGGGCCAATGATCGTTACCTGTCGTTCGTGCCATCGACCGCGGTGACGGATCCGATCGGGCCCCCGGACGGCAAGAGCCACGCCATTCGCGGTTCCAACTGGCGCACGTCGACCACCGTCGAGCTGCGCTTCCCGTGGCGCGAGGGCGCCATCGAGCCCAGCGACGTCATCGGCTTCCGCGTGGCGCGCTACGTCGCCACGGAATAGGAGAACACCATGCGTCAAATCTTCGGTGCGGTGGTCGCGATTGGAGTCGCCGGCGTGGCCGCCATCGCCGCGACTTCGGCCTTCCTCAATTCACCGCTGCACATTGGTCCGCCGCCGAGCGACAAACCGTCGACCACCGTCCCCACGCCGCCGGATGACACCGGCAAGCCGTCGGGGTCCGAAGGCGGTGACCGCCCGAAGCCCGCCGACATTCCCGACGCGCCATCGCGCGGTGGCACGAGCGTGCCGGATGCGCCGCAACCCGACGCTTCGAAACCCGAGGCTTCGAAACCGGATGGCGCCAAGCCGGACGGTTCCAAACCAGTAGTGGCCGACGGCCAGGCGGCCGACGACGACAAGGACGACAAGGATCCGTACGAAGGCATCGCGCCCGAGGACCTGCCGCCCGACCTGCAATACAGCGCCGACTCCAATGTCAGTTTCCCGACGAACACCTGACGCTGACTGACAAACATGTACGGCATCCATTTCGACCACCACACCTTGTCCATCGCACGCGATGGCGAGCTCCTCGCCACCGAGCCGCTGGCGGTCGAGACCACGGCGCGCGAGGCGCGCTTCGGTCGCGCCGCGCTGGCCGCCGCGCGCGGCCGGCCCGACGAGGTGTCGCTCGGACACTGGCGCGAGCTCGGAAGCAATGAATCCGCGGCGCGCAACGTGGCGCTGGAGATGCACGCGCACCTGCGCGCGCTCGGCATCGCCGAGCGCATCGAAGCGGTGATCGCGGTGCCCGCCGATCTCGACGCGGCCGCGTTGACAGCCTTGCGCGGCGCCCTGAGTGCCGCGGGCGTCGACGCGCGTGACTTCATCGACTCGGCGACGCTCACCGCCGCCGCGGTCGTCGACCGCAGTCACTACGTGGTGCTCGACGCCGGCTGGCGCTCCGCCACCGCCACGCGCGTCGCCGGCGGCGCCGAATGCAGCTTCGAAGAAGCGTTCGTGAGCGAGCGCGCCAACCTGCTCGACGTCTACGATCTGTGGCTGATCGCGGTGGCGGCGGTCATGGTCAAGAACACGCGCTTCGATCCGCTGCTGAGCCTCGAAGTCGAACAGCGTCTGTTCGCGGACCTGCCATTGCTCGCCGCGCGCGCCGCCACCGAAGGCAAGGTCGAAGCGGTGGTCGAGGCCGATGGCGCGCGGTTCGCCGTCGGTGTCGATGCGCAGATGTTCGGCGATGCGGCGCAAACCTTTTATCGCGAGCTCGCGCGTCTGACGCGCGTCGCGAGAATTGCCGGGCAGAGCGCGGCCCTGGTGTTGCCGGCCGAATCGCGCCGCTGGCCCGGATTTTTGCCGCGGTTGCTCGAGCTCGAGCAGGACGGCCTGGTCATCGCGCCGGCCGGCATCGCCGCGGTCGCAGCTTCGCTGCAGACCACGGTCAGCGAGTCGCCGCGCCTGCGTCGCCACGTCGAGCGCGTGACGGAGCACAGCCTCGCGGCCAGCATCGAATACGTTGCTTCCGTGAGCACATCGGCCGCGCGCGCGCTGCCGGTCACGCACATCCTGTTCGGCGGAGATTCCATGCGGTTCCCCGAAGTGGGGCTGATGATCGGCACCGAGGAAATCTCCAACGCGCCGCACATCGCGTTGCCGCGCGCCGCGGCCGGCGTATCGCGCCGCCATTGCTCGTTGCGCCGTGAGGGCGATCGCACGGTGCTGGTCGACCACAGCCGTTTCGGCACATGGATCAACGGTGCGCGCGTACGCGAGCGGGCTCCGGTGCGGCCCGGCGACCGCGTGCGCGTCGGCACACCGGGCGTGGAGTTCACGCTCATTTCGGCTGCCGCTTCCGCGCGCGAAGACGCGTCGTGAAGAAACGTCGCGCCTTCGAAGTCTTCACGCTGTCGTTCCTCGACTGCATCTGCTGCGGATTCGGCGCGGTGGTGTTGTTCTACACCATCGTGCAGGCGCAGAAGGGCGCGCAGGAAATCCTGCGCCTCAATCAGCTCACCGGCGAAGTCAGCAAGCTCGACGAGGAAGTGAAGGAAGGCATGATCCACCTCGTGCAGCTGCGCAATACGCTCGAGAAAACCGATGACGATGCGACCAGCGCCCAGGCGCGGGCCGTACGCGTCGCGGCCGAGCTCAAGGCGCGCCGCGAGCAGTCGTCGGAGTACGACGAGGAGAGCCTGGCGCGGCGCGCGCACATCAATCAGCTCAAGGCCGACATCAAGTCGCTCGAAGAGGGCGTGAATCGCCTGCAGGGCGGCGCGCTCGACAAGGCGCCGGCCGGCGATCGCGTCAAGGCGTTCCGCGGCCGCGGCAATCGCAAGTACATCAGCGCGCTGCAGATGAAGGGCAAGCGCATTCTCGTGTTGCTGGACACCTCCGCCAGCATGATGGACGAGGACATCGCCAAGGTGATCCGCATGCGCAACCAGCCGGAGCCGTTGCGTCGCGCGACGCAGAAGTGGCGGCGCGCGCTCGACATCGTCGAGTGGATCACGGCGCAGCTGCCCGACAACAGCCAGTTCCAGGTGATCGGCTTCAACACCAAGGCGAAGGTGGTACAGGCGAACACCGCCGGCCAGTGGCTCACGTCCACCGATCCACGCGTCATCAACGGCGTGCTCAGCGCCGCGCGCAGCATCACGCCCGGCGACGGCACGAGCATGGTGAATGCCTTCCTCGCCGTGCACACGCTGAATCCGGAACCGGACCAGATCATCCTGATCACCGACGGGCTGCCCACGCAGGGCTCGGTGGCGCCGGCGCGCAAGTTCATCGGCGGGCGCGACCGCGAAAAACTGTTCGACGACGCGGTCAAGGTCATCGATCGCAAGCTGCCCATCGATGTCGTGCTGCTGCCCATGAAAGGCGATCCGCTGGCCGGCTACGCGTTCTGGAAGCTCGCGCGTCGCTGCAACGGGTCCTACGTCATTCCTTCGCGCGACTGGCCGTAGGAGACACACATGGGAATCGGCCAGCGCCGCCAGTTCGAAGTCTTCACGCTGTCGTTCCTCGACTGCATCTGCTGCGGTTTCGGCGCCATCATCCTGCTGCTGGTGCTCACCGACATCGGGCAGCCGATCGTCATCGAGCGCAGCGAAAAAGATCTCAAGGGGCAGATCCTCGACCTGCAGCGGCAGCTGTTCGAGCTGCGCGGTGAAACCGACGTGCTCAATCGCGAGCTGCAGGGCCGCATGAAGGTGCTCACCGTCGAACAGCAGCGCGCAGCGGTGCTGGCCGGCGATCTCACGAAAATCCGCGGCGAGTTTCACGCCAGCAAGGGCGAAGCTTCGGTCACCAACATCGTCGAGACCGAGCTCGTGGCCGCGCATCAGACACTGACCGCCGAAATGGCGCGCCTGCTCAAGAGCGCGCCGCGCCGCGATCCGAACAACCTCTCGGTCGGCGGCATCCCGGTCGACAGCGAGTGGATCATCTTCTGCATCGACACCTCGGGCAGCATGCAGTCCGACAATTGGGAAAACGCCCAGAACGTCATGAAGGAAATCCTCGACATCTACCCGAAGGTGAAGGGCATCCAGGTTCTCGACGATGAAGGCAAGCCCATGTTCGCGAGCACCAAGGGTCAGTGGCTCAACGACAACCCGGCGCAGCGCACGCGAATCCTCACGACCATGGTCAACTGGAAGCCGTACAGCAACTCGAGCCCGGTCGAAGGCATCGGCGCCGCGGTGCAGGGGTGGTGGGCAGCCGACAAGAAGATCAGCGTGTATGTCATCGGCGACGACTTCACCGGCAGCTCGGTCGAGGCGGCGCTGGCGGCGGTGCGTAAATACAATCCGGTCGACCGCCAGGGGCGCCACAAGATCCGCATTCACGCCATCGGCATGCCGGCGGGCGCCGGTTCGCCGGGGCTCATTAATCAGCGCTTTTCTGTTTTAATGCGCGCAATGTGTGACGAGAACGAAGGCACCTTTGTCGGTCTCACGATTGGTGGGCAGAAGTCCCCCATCACGATCAACGGTGAGGACGTGCCCATTGGGGGATAAATCCTTGACGCTGTCCCGCATCCTGCAATTCTGCGTTCCGTTCTCCGCGGTCACGCTGTTGATGAGCGGTTGCGCGGCGGTGGCCGTGCGTCCCGAAGGTGACCTGCCCAAAGCGCTCGTCGTGCCGACACCGGCCAGGGTCGGCCTGGTCATCACCACCGAGGCCGGCAACTACGTTCACAAGGAATCGCGCGCCAGCGTCAACTACGAGGCGCAGCTCGGCCCTTCGCATCGGCACATCTTCCAGGAGATTTTCAAAGCGGAGTTCACCGACGCGAAATTGTTCGACAGCGTCGACGCCGCGCGGCTCGATCCGGGCGTCCTGGCCATCTTCGAGCCACGCATCGAGCAATTCTCGTTCGCCAATTCGAAGGAGACTGGCGGCATCTACACCGCGGTCACCATCCGCTACCAGATTTTCATCTACGCGCCGAACGGCGAGCTGGTGGATACGCTCACGCTCACCGGTTATGGCAGCGGACCTGCGCCGAAGATCGGCAATGGGGAAGAAGAGCTCGGAATCGCCTCGTATGCGGCCATGCGCGATGCGGCGGCGAAGTTTCTCACGCAATTCTCCACGCTGGATGTGGCGAAACCCCTGCTGGTTTCGCAGCCGCTCGTGCCCAAGTCGAAACCCATCCCGGGTTCACCGGAGGCGGCGGCGGTAGTGGCGGAGATGACGATCGAAGCGGTGCCCATCAACGACACACCGGTAGCGGCTACTACTGCGCCGGAGGCGGCTCCTTCGGCGACTCCTCCTTCTTCTCTTCCGACTTCTTCTCCTCCGGTTTCTCCTCCGGCTTCTTCTCCTCCCCCTTCGCAGATGACGTCCCGCTATCAGGCGGAATCACCTTGATCATCACCCGTTCGAGGAAGACGACGTTCTCGGTGGGAACCGCCGCGCCGTTCTCGATGCGCGGCGCGAAACGCGAACGCTTCATCGACACCATGGAATTCTTGACGATGGCCTCGGGCACGTCGGTGGTCGGCGAGGTGACGTCGTCGATGCGGCCGTCACGATCCACCTTGAAATGCAGCTCCACGGTCCTGACCACGGATTCCGCCGGGTCGAGCTGCGAGCGATCCACCGAGCTGATCGACGGCCGATAGGCGAGCACGCGCGGCTGCTCGAGCAGCTTGGTGTTGGCGGCGCTGGCCAGCGCTTTCCAGGCATCGGCGTACGTGTCGTAGGCGCGACGCAGCGAATTGGAGACGAGGTACCAGTCGCCGAGATCGGTGAGCACTTCGCCGCGCATCTGCTCATTGGCGGGCGAATTGGCGTCGATGATGGCGAGCGCCGAAGTGAGTGAGCTCTCGCCGCGCCGTTGCTGCGTGCCATCCGCGAACACCGGTGCGCCGTTGCCGCCGCTGTTGAAGGTGGAGCCGTTGTCCGCGCCTTCGACACCGTAGAAGGTTTCGAGCCGGAATGAGCGCGCGATGCCGCGCAGCGGTCCGACGCGTCGCAGATCGTTTTCGGTCGCGCTCCTGGAGAGAATGGCGAGGGCCTTCTCGTAAGTGTTCCGCTCGCTGGTATAACGCCGTCCGCCTTCATACCAGTGCGCCAGCTTGTCGAGACGATCGAGCAGCTTGATGGAGGTGCGGCCGTAGGCGGCTTCCTCCACGCGCATCGCGTACAGGCTTTCCTTCTCCGCTTCGACATATCGGCCGCTGGCTTCGTACGCGTCGATCAGCGCATCGATGAATTCCACCTGGTTGATGTTGAACAGGCCATCGGTGTTGCGCGACAGATCGGCGGCGCGTTTCAACGCCACCACGGCCGAATCCGGATCATTGGCGCCCATGAAGCTGACGCCCAGGCCGTGCAACGGCCGGATCTGCTGTTTGTCGGCCAGCGTCGACTTGGCCTGAAGGATGCGCAACGAACGCTGGTAATTCTCGATGGCGGCCGCGTAATGGCCCTGCTTGTAGTGAACCGTGGCGAGATTGGTCAGCGGGTTGGTCAGCGGCAGCTCTTCGGCGCCGTATTGTTCCTCGGTGAGCGCCACCAGGCGCTCGGCCAGCGGCTGCGCTTCCGCATATTTCTTCGCGTCGTACTGCGCGCGGAATTCCTTGTAGACCGCGATGCGGTCGGCGTCGGAGACGGCGAGTGCCGCGGTCGGCAAGAGCAGGACACAGGTGACGAAGGCAGGCTCGAGCCACCCGAAATAATTGCGTGCAGCCATGACCGGCGACTCTACCGCTTTTCAGCGCTTTTCAAAGAGGTAATGCGATACCAGCCATTCGCGGCCGCCCTCGTATCCCCACGACTCCGCGCAGGCCATGAAAAACACGCGCCAGTACACCCACCAGCGCAATGCCTGGGCTCCGCCATAGGTTTGCGCCAGCAGCGGCATGAGGTCGGCCCGATGACGGTCCATGTTCTGTAACCAGGCTTCGCTGGTCAGGGAATAGTGCCAGCCGGGTACCTGCCAGTGCTCGAGGATCCGGACGTCCCGCTGGAAATACAGCAGCAGGTCGTCGCTCGGCATGATGCCGCCGGTGAAGAAAAAGCGCGCCATCCAGTCGCTTTCGTCGCGCACCTCGAAGGGATAGGCAAATCTCGAGTGCGTGAATATGTGTACGAAAAGTGTGGCGCTCGGCGCCATCCACGACGCGACGCGCGCCAGCAGCGCCTCGTAGTTGCGCATGTGCTCGAACATCTCCACCGACACGACGCGGTCGAAGGCCGTACCCGGCGGAAACGCCAGCTCATTCACGTCGCAGGTGATCACCTCGAGATTGCGCAGGCCGCGCCGGCGCGCTTGCGCATCGACGTGCAGCTTCTGCGTGCGCGAGTTCGATACCGCGGTGATCGCCGCGGCAGGGTAGTTAGCGGCCATCCACAGGCTCAAGGATCCCCAGCCGCAGCCGAGCTCGAGGATGCGTTCGCCATCGGCGAGACGGGCGCGCTGGCAGGTCAGCGTCAGCATGCGCGCTTCCGCCGCGTCGAGATTGCCGGCCGCCTCGGCGCGGGCATGAGCGCCGGGCGATGCAAAATAGCCGCTCGAATACTTGAGGTGCTTGCCGAGTACGCGCGTGTAGAAGTCGGTGGGCACCTCGTAGTGTTGCTGGTTGGCGGCGGCGGTCTCGATGGCCACCGGGCTCGCGGTGAGCTTGCGGATGAACGCGAGCAGCCGCTGCTGCTGCAGCTCCGGGTCGCGCTGGTCTTCTTCGCGCAGGCGTCCGGCCAGCAACGCGCGGATGCGCCGGCGGATCAGGAAGTCGGGAACGAGGTCGCGCTCGAGCAGGTTCATGGCAAGCGAAGTCATCGGGACTCCCGGCGTTTGTTGTTCAGGTGTCGGAGCACCGGTTCGAGCACGCGGAACAGCGCGAACGCCAGCAGCGGCGCCAGGACGATCCAGCCGAGCGTGGCGTGCACGATGGCGGTGGCGAGGATCTGTACGGCGTCGATGACGCCGTGCGAGAGCAGCGCGAGCCCGGACTCCAGCGTGATCGGGAAACGCGGCGCGTTCGTCAACAGCTCGCCGAAACGCAGCAGCGGGATGATCAGCAGCAGCTGCACCGGCATGAGTAGATAGTTCACGAGCTGGATTGCCGGCATGTTGAGCTTGAGGAAGACCGCCGCCAGCGCGCACAACGCGGTCGAGACGCCGAGCACCGGTATCAGCCCGATCGCCGATCCCAGGCTCAAGGTGAGCGCCAGCTCGCGCGGAGTCACGCCCTGCCGGAGCAGGGCGAGCAGCGGAGTGACCAGACGGCGTTGCAGGAAATCGCGCATTTGCGTGTCAGGTGTTGCGTGCCGAGAGCAGAAGGCTCATGGGGTCGGTGGATTCGAGCCACGCCAGCTGCCGCAACACGTAGACCGCCATTGCGATGTTGCCGAGAAGCATGATCGCCAGGAACCAGCACATGCGCGGCAGCGCGCGCGTTTCCTTCCACAGCACCCAGATGTAGAAGGTGACGAAACCATAGTAGGCGTCGATGAGCGTCGCGATGGTCCAGAGATTGTCCGGCGGCGTGGTGAGGCCGCCCCACTGCCAGACGGGTTGCTGCGTGCTTACCCACAGGTTGTAAGCGGTGAGGGATGCCAGGAAGAAGGCAAACAGAATCTGGAGGGCGCGTTTGTGCATCGCGGAAGGTGATACGAAAGGGTGTGTGCGCTGGATGCAGGGCGAGGGTACGCCGATCCCGTGCACCCTTCTTCCTACAGAAGTGAGCGCTGGATTTGAGATGATCGACGGCAAACAGGAGTCATGAATGCCCAGGCAGATTGGTTATGTCGTCGGAAGCCTCCGCAAGGAATCTCACAATCGAAAGCTCGCGAACGCGCTGATCAAGCTCGGGCCACCGGATTTCAGTTTCAAGGAGCTGAAGATCAGCGATCTGCCTCTCTACAACCAGGACGACGACAAGGCCCAGGCGCCCGAAGTGCAACGGCTCAAGAGCGAGCTGCGCGCCGTGGATGCCGTCATATTCGTGACCGCGGAATACAATCGTTCCGTCCCCGGGGTACTCAAGAACGCGGTCGATCATGCGTCGCGTCCCTATGGGCAGAGCGCCTGGGCGGGCAAACCCGCTGGAATCGTCGGCATCTCGATCGGCCCCATCGGCACCGCCGTGGCGCAATCCCACTTGCGCACCATCCTCGCCTATCTGGACATGCCCACGCTCGGTCAGCCCGAGGTCTATCTGCAGGCAAAGGAAGGCTTCTTCGATGAAGCCGGCGGTGTCGCCAATCCTGAAACCCGGAAATTCCTGCATGCCTGGATGGACAAGTACGTCGCCTGGGTGAAGAAACTCACCGCCTGAGGTCAAATCTGCGCGATTTGCGCAGATATATAAGTGTCGGTGCCCCCGGGCTTCGTGGCAGAACGCCGCGATGGTCACGCCCAAAACCGCCGATCAGCTCCTCGCGGAACTGTGCAATCCGGCAACGATGCGGCTGCGGCGCGCGCCGCGCATTCCGGACGCCGCGCCGCTGATTGCCCGCCTGCTGGCGCATTGCAAGACGCTGGCGGTCGAGGAGCGCGCCGGCGGCATCGCCTTCCGCTTGCAGGGAACCACCGAAACCGCCGCCGCGTTCTCGATCATCTGCGTGCTGCATCATCCCGCCGGTGCCCGTGCGCTAACTACTGCCGAGCAGGCGGTGGCCGAGCAGCTGTGCGAGGGCCGGACGCTGGCGCAGATTGCGCATCTGCGCGGCGTCTCGACCAACACCGTGAAATCGCAAGTGCGGCAGATTTTTCGCAAGCTCAACGTGTATTCGCGCGTGGCGCTGGTGCGGGCGCTATGCCCGTGAAAATGGAGGCATTCTTCGTTTCCTGGCAAAAGGGGGCGGGGCCGTTGGTGGATGGTCGAGCGCCGGGCGCCCATGCAGGCGATGAGCTCGCTAACACCGGGCCCTTCGATCGGTGGACTTCACCAGATCGCGCCCCGCCGCCATAGCGCGAAGACGTTTTGATGTAGTTGGAAGATAGGATTACGAAGAGTCCGGGTGAAGCGGAGAGGCGGCTGAGTGCCATTTACCTCGCAGGACCCGGCCCGCTATTTCCAGGCCTGACGGCCACTCTTAACGCCGCCGAAGCGGCGGCGTCCGATTTACGCGGCTCCGTTCGCGAGGAAAAGAGGCGTGTAGCTCCGGCGTCGCCAAGATCCGGAGGAGACCCACCACCGTGGCCCTCTTCTCTTGTCTTCTCTCCTCTTCTCTTCTCCGTTCTCTGCGAGGGGGAAACGGAACGCGGCTCGCTGACGCGCACGCCCCAACGAGCGCACACGCATGAAGATGAGCGAGCGGGCCGGGTCATGCGAACTCAACGGCACGAAGCCGCCTCTGCGCTTCATCCGGACTCTTCGCTATCGTCTCACCCATCCACAAAATGGATGTCTTCGCGTTGTGGCGGCGGACCCAAATCTCGCGATGTGCCACAACAAAAAGCCCGGCGATAGCGAGCTCGCTTCATGCGTGTGCGATCGTTGGGGCGCCCGCTTCAATGAACCACGTTCCCCTTTCCCCAACTCTTACGGCAGAACCCGGAAGAACACGTCCACCATGAGCGCACGCCCCGGCTTCGCGCGTTGCGAAGCCCACGCCCAGTAGGGGATGACATTGCCCGCGGCATCGACGTGCTTGCGAATTTTCGGAATGGTCTCGAGCGCCGTGAGGCCGAGACTCTTGAGCGAGCGCATTTCGTCGTAAGTCGAAATGCCGTCGGCGTTCGCATCGACCCAGATGCGCAACTGCGGCCAGACCGAGTCGGCTTCGGTGATCAGGCCGTCGTCATTGCCACCGAGTTGGCGCGAGTCGTACTGCGCAAGGCCGACGAAGCCGTTCGGCGCGTTGCGTCCTTCGAGCATGAGCGGCGTGCCGACGCCGAACAGTTCGGCGCCGTTGTCGATGAGCCCGTTGCCGCTGCGATCGAGTGCGAGAAAGCCTTCGTCACCGCCGCGCCGCACCCACTGCACGTGATCGCGCACACCGTCGGCATCGACGTCGAAATACACGCCCGTGCCGGCCTCACCCAGATTGATGCCGTTGTTGCCGATATCGATGACGATCGGGCTGCAGGAGCTCCAGCTCCACGCGTTGCCGGCGTGCAATGCCGCGGTGAGCAGGCACGCAGATAGAAGTCGCTTGAGATTTTTCATGGCTACCGTCCTTGGTATTGATGAATGAGATTGAAGAGACGCTGGTCAGGGCGTGCAGCCTCCACCGCCGAGATTCGTATTCCCGCGAATCATCGAGAAATCCACGGTGCCGCCCGTGCGTTCAGTGCCGTCGCCAATCGGAAAGCTGATGCCACCGGCGCCAATGGAGAAGCCGCTCTCGATGGCGAATGCCGTCCACCGATAGTTGCAGGCGAGCTCCGTTCCTCCCCCGACCTGGTTCCACCCGGTCATATTGGCGATTGCCGGTTGCTGCGCGGGAATGGTGACAATCAGTGAATTGCCGCCGATGCCGTAGGTGCTGAGGGTTCGCTCGCCGGTGACCGGGAGTGTCGCGGGGTGAGCGCATTGAGCCGAGTACGTGCCACCGGCGCTGAGCGACGTGAAAGCCGTGTGGGCCATGACGGTATGACCCAGGTAGAAAGCCGAGCCGGTGCCATATTGCTCGATGGTGCTGGGGTAAGCACTCAGATTTACGGCGGACGCGAAAGGCGACCCGGTGATCGACGCACCGAGCGCGAAGAGGACAGCGCTCCCTCGGAGCGCGGACTGACTGGATTTCATGGCGCAACTCCTTTTGCTTCGGCGGTCAGGCGTTCTTCGTAATCCGGAAGTCTCAGGGCCGCGAGCACGCCGGCAACGCCAGCAACTGTGTCGCTCGGCCCCCAGACACTGACGCCCGGCATCTCATCGAGATAGGAATGCAGCACACGGACGCGCTGCGCATCCAGAACCTTCAGGAGACCATCGGCCCATTCGCGCCGCGCGAGCGCATCGGCTTTTTCGCGCTGATAAAGATATGAGTAGACGAGACCCTTGCTGACCGGGAGTTTCTGCTGGTCGTATTTCTTGACGAGCCTGCTGAAGCTGATCGAAATGGGAAGAGTCTTCGCCGCGGTTGCCTGCCGCAGATCGTGGGTTGCGAGGTAGTTCCTGACGGCAGCGATGTCGCTGTCGCGAAAGCCGCGGTTGATGAGCAACGGGCCCGCGAGGTCGAAGTTCATCGTTGGCATCATCGCCATCAGCTTGTCGGTGAACGACGCCCACTGCGGAAATTCCTTCAGGTCGATCTCGATGCCGCCGTTTTCTCGTTTGACGAGACCGATGGCCGACAGGTCTTCCATCGGCAGCCGGTCGTCGATCGCGCGCTGAAGCTGCCACTCCATGTCGAAGTGTTCGAGAAACAGCGCCTGGTTGGTCACCATCTCGGTGGGCGAGGTTTTTGCCAGGCGCGCGTACGTGGCGGAGTAATTCTCCGCGCTGGTCTTGAGCTCGGACCCGCCTTTCGCCATGGGTGCCTTCAGGGTCACATCGAAATCCACGGCCTGCGCGCCGCCGGCCAGGCCCGCGAGTAGCGCCACGAGTATGGCCGCGAGTCCGGGCCGCGGACCGCGGCGCCGGAGACATTGATTGCTAGGGAGATGCATTAGTTCGCTCCTTGTTCGTTGGTGATGTCAGGGAATCCATTCCCCGCGCCAAGCATATTCCCTCATGTTTCTGCCGCATCACCCGAACAGGTGACCAGAGCCCATTTGCGCCATGAATGCCCAGGTTCGTTTCCGTGATGCACAATGCGCCGGTGCTATTGGTCCTCGACCTCATCGGCGTGTTTGTGTTTGCGCTGGCGGGCGCCACGGCCGCGGTGCGCCAGCGGCTCGACCTGTTCGGTGTGCTGGTGCTCTCGTTCGCGACGGCGAGCGCCGGCGGCATCCTGCGTGACCTGCTGATCGGCGCAGTGCCGCCGGCGGCGTTCAAGGACTGGCGATATCTCGCCGCGGCGATGCTCGCGGGCCTGGTCACCTTCGTCTGGCATCCGCTCATCGAACGCATGCGCAATCCCGTGCGGGTGTTCGACGCGGCGGGACTGGCGTTGTTTGCGGTCGCCGGCACGCAGAAGGCGCTGGCGTTCGATCTTCACCCGGTGATGGCGGCGCTGCTCGGCATGCTCACGGGCATTGGCGGCGGCGTGATGCGCGACCTGCTGCTGTCGCGCGTTCCGGTGGTATTCCAATCCGATATCTACGCGCTCGCGGCACTGGCGGGCGCCGCGGTCGTGGTGTTCGGCGACTGGCTGCGATGGCCGGCCATGCCAACGGCCGTCGCCGGGGCCATGCTTTGCTTCCTGCTCAGAATTCTTTCCATGTGGTTCAACTGGCATTTGCCGAGCGCCCGCGGCAACGGCCGCCCTCACGGGCATTGAAAGAAAAAATCTTGTTAAGCTGCGCCGCGTGAGTACAACACCAAAAATCGCCCTGGTCGCCGGCGCCACGGGTCTCGTCGGCGGATTTCTCCTCAAGGCGCTGCTCGACGCGCCCGACTATGCACGCGTGTACGCGCTGACCCGGCGTCCGTTCGGCAAGGAACATCCGAAGCTCGCCAATCGCGTGGTGGTGTTCGACCGCATGGCGGACCAGCTGAAGGGTCTCGTTGCCCAGGATGCCTACTGCTGCATCGGCAGCACGATCGCGGAAGCGGGGTCGCAGGAAGCTTTCCGTGAAGCGGACGTGGACGCCGTGCTGCTGTTCGCGCGCGCGGCGCGCGCCGCGCAGGCGACGCGCTTCGTGGTGGTCTCGTCGGTGGGAGCGAGCTCCAGGTCGCCGAAGTTCTACCTGCGGACCAAGGGCGAGATGGAAGAGGCGGTGTCCGACCTGGGATTCGTGTCGGTCGACATCCTGCAGCCGAGCTTGTTGTTAGGCCCGCGCAAGGCGCTGCGTCCGCTCGAGATCACCGGGCGCATCTTCGCGCCGCTCATCAATCCCCTGCTCACCGGTTCGCGCGAGGCTTATCGCGCCATTCCGGCGGAAATCGTCGGCAAGGCGATGCTCGGCGCTTCGCGTCGCGGTGCGCGTGGCATTTACCGCTACACCTACGCGGCGATCCGCCAGCTCTCCGAGCTGCGCTCCGCCCAGGCCCTCGCGCCGCAAACCCCCAAAAAGAAGCCCGGCTGAGCGCGGTGCAGCGGCAACCGTGACGCGGCGCGCATTTGCGCCGGTCCGCATTCCGTAAAGTCGCATCGATATCAGGGACGATGGAATAGCGTTGCCAGGATGCAACGCACGCCATGGGAAATCGATGAGCCGCAACCAGTACAACTCGGTCTTGCGCAGCGGGCTGACGCGCCGGCTGTGGCTGGTCATTGCCCTCGCAATGTTGATTCCCGTTGGTCTCGCATTGTTCTCGCGCTGGTTCGAAGCCGAGGAGCGGCGCGCCAACCTGCAGAACCAGGAGTTGACGACTCTCTCGCGCGAAAAGGCGTCGACGCTGCTGTTCAACTCGCGCCACTACCCCGGCGACTTCATACAAGGACTCGAGGGACGTTATCTCGTGGTGCTCGATGGTGCCGGCACCCAGCTGTTCAGCAGCAGCCCGGTTCCCCCGGTGCTCGTGCAATTGTTCGAACGCCGCGCACCGCATGCCGTGGACGCGCCGAGCGGGACGACCATAATCGCGTGGTATGCATCGGGCCGCGAGTGGCGCGGCGCCATGACCTATCTTCCGCCGGCCATTCCCGGCGATCCGGTTTCGGCCAACACCGTGGTGGTATTCGCGCCCGAGGCCACCTTCGGTTCGACGGCGTCGGAGTTGATCCCGACCGCGCTCGGACTGCTGGCACTCACCGTGCTCGTGGCCTTTGCGGTCGCCGCGGTGGTGAGCGAGCGTTACCTGCCGCCGCTGCGTGGCCTGCAGCGCGGGCTCGCAAGGCTGCGTGAGCGGCGCTTCGACGTGCTGCCGCGCAGCGCGGTCGACGAATTCACACCGCTCGAACGTGAGTTCAATACCACGGCGATGTCGCTGCAGCGGGACTGGCGCGCCTTCGAAGTGCTCGGCGAAGTCGACCGTGCGCTGCTCGCCGCCAGTGAAATCGATCGTGCCCTCGATGTCGTGTTGCCGAAGTTCCGCGAGCTCACGCGCAGCCAGTGTGTCGGTGTGATCCTGCTCGACCCGACCGCGCAGGCGCATGGGCGCCTGTTCATGGCGGCACTCGGCGCCGAAGAATTGCCGGTGCAGCGCGTGACCTTCGATTCCGCCATGCTCGCCACGGTGCGCGAGACGCCCGAAGGCATGACGGTGGCGCGTATAGAAGAGTCCCGCCACGGATTCCTTGCGTCCATGCGCGATGCCGGCGCCGAATTCTTCTGGTTGTGGCCGGTGGTCGACGAGGAACGCCTGTCCGCCATGCTCATTGTTGGTTATCACGGCGAGCCCTCGCGCGATCCGGCGGTGGCCGACTACGGCGCCGCTTTCGCCGAGCGTCTGCGTGCGGCGTTGTCCAATTCCGCGCGTGACGAACGACTATACCGGCAGGCGCACTACGATCCACTGACGCAGCTGCCGAATCGAGCGCTGTTCCGCGACCGGCTCGCGCAGGAGCTGGCGGCCGCGGCCAGCGGACTCACGCGCGGCGCGCTCATGTACGTCGACCTCGATCACTTCAAGCGCGTCAACGACACGCTCGGCCACAGTGCCGGAGATCAATTGCTGTCGATCGTCGCGCACCGGCTCAAGGCCTGCACCAAGGAGGGCGACACTGTCGCTCGCCTCGGCGGCGACGAGTTCACCGTGCTGTTGCGCAATGTCGGCGACGCCGAGACCGTGCGGCAGATCGCCGATCGCGTCATCCGCTCGCTGGCGCTGCCGGCCAGTCTCGGCGGGCGCGACTACCAGATGCGCGCCAGCGTCGGCGTCACGATGTTCCCCGACGACGGCACGGATCTCGAGGAAGTCATACGCCAGGCGGACCTCGCGATGTATCGCGCCAAGGCGCAAGGGCGCGGCCGCGCGATCTTCTTCGAGCGCGACATGTCACAGAAGCGCGTCACGTTCACCGACAGCGGCCTGCATCGCGCCTTGCGCCGGCGCGAGCTGTCGTTGTTCTACCAGCCGCAGTTCTCGCTGGCCGACGGCCGCTTGTGCGGCGCCGAAGCTTTGCTGCGCTGGCAGACGCGCTACGACGGCATCAAACTACCGGGCGAATTCATTCCCGCCGCCGAACATTCCGGGCTCATCACCGACATCGGCGGGTTCGTGCTCGATTCAGCCTGCTCGCAATACGCCGAGTGGGCGCGGGCGGGAATCGCGCCGCGCATGTTCTCCGTGAACGTGTCGGTGCAGCAGCTCAAGGACGGCAATTTCGTGCGCATGGTGCAGGGCGCGCTCCACCAGCACGGGATCGCGCCCGCCAGCCTCGAGCTGGAACTGGTGGAATCGGCGTTGGCCGACGGCGAGGTCGAGGAGCCGCTGCGCGCCATCTCGGCTCTCGGCGTGAAGCTCGCGCTGGACGATTTCGGCACCGGCTATTCCTCGTTGAACTATTTGCGCCGCTATCCGGTAAATACGATAAAGCTCGACCGCAGCTTTCTCGATGAAGTCCCACAGAACGATTCGGCCGGTGCGCTGGTCGAATCAGTCATCACCATGGCGCATACCCTTGGAAAACGCGTGACGGCGGAAGGCGTGGAGACCAGCGGACAGCTCGAGTTCCTGCGTTCGCGCGGCTGCGAGTCGGCGCAGGGCTATTTCCTGGCGCGGCCCATGTCGGCTGCCGCGCTCACCGAAATCCTCGAGTCGAGACGGCCCGGCTCCGAGATCGGCGATGAGCGGGCTGCGGGCTAGCGGTTTCTGGCTGACCCCATTGCTCGTGGTGCTCGCGAGCTGCGCCTCGCCGCCGCCGCCACAATCTCCCGAACCCGCTCGCGAGTGGGATGGCGCTGGCGGCGCGTCCACCATGCGCAATCGCGGCGAAGCGCTGGCGGATTTCGCGCTGCGTCTGCGCGGCACGCCCTATCGATACGGTGGCGCGACGCTCGATGGTTTCGACTGCAGCGGCCTCGTGTTCTACGCGCACCGGCAGCTCGGGCTCACGGTGCCGCGCACCTCGCGCGATCAGTCCGAAGAAGCCATGAGCATCAAGCCGCGCAAACTCAGACGCGGCGACCTGGTGTTCTTCAAGATCGACAGTCGCAAGGTAAATCACGTCGGCATTTACATCGGCGACCATCGCTTCGTGCATGCGCCGGGCGCCGGCAAGCCGGTGACCATCAACTCCCTCGACGACGAGTTCTATGCCGATCGCTTTACGTCCGCGGGCCGCTTCTGGGATCGTCTGCCGCAATAGCGCGCCTTAACGCCACCCAGCAAAAATTGCTACCGTTATGTCGTATTTCTCGTAAGGGAATGAATATTTCGGTCTGTGATCTGCGACAGCGTGCTCAGTTCGCCCGTTGACCGTATATGCCTTGGGTTCGCACACTCCCAAGCGAGTGAAAGAGGATCGCGTCCGGGAAGGGAAGCGGTTCGGTCTCGGTCTTTCGGGGAACGGTTAAACAAATGAGTGCCAAGCCAGATTACGTCGTCAGCAAGCTGACGCGGCCCACCGGCGGAGCCGCCACGGGCGGTTTTGTAATCAATCTGACCTCCTCGACCACGCCCATGGCGCTGTCGCAGCCGAAAGATCCGACGCTCGCCCAATTCACATTCTTCGTCAGCCGCCGCCGTGAAGACGGCCGCGAACGTTTCCGCCTGCACATGGGTTATTTCGAATCCATGCAGACCGCCGAAGAAATGCTGGCCGTGGTTCGCGACGTCTATCCCGGCGCCTGGGCGAGCGAAGCGCCTGGCAAGAAGCTGCGGCCTAACAACCCTGTGGCCGCGCCCGCCGCCGTGCCGCGTGCTGCCGCTCCGACCCCGGCCGCCGCCGCGCCGCTTCCTCCACCGGCTCCGGTTGAAGCTCCGGTGGCCGCCGCTCCGGCCGCCGAACCGCATCCGTTCGCGGCCACGCCGCCGCCGCCCGTACTCAAGTACGAGTTCGAAGAACCCTTCGTGCTCACCGATGAACAGCCGGAATTCACCCCGGCCAACGTCCCGGTCGTGCATCCGCCGGCGCCGCTGGTAGTTAGCGCTCCGGCGCAGCCGGTGGCCGCCAGGCCCGCCGCGCCGAAGCCCGTTGCCGCGAAACCCGTTGCGGCAAAGCCTGCGCCCGCGAAGGCGGTTGCCAAGCCGGTCGCGAAGCCTGCGCCCGTGGCGGCCAAGCCCGCCGCCGCGAAGCCAGCGGCACCGAAACCCGCCGCCGTGAAGCCCGCACCGGCCAAGCCGCCGGTGGTCGCTCCCAAGATCGCCGCGAAAGTTTCCGCTCCTGCATTGCAGGCCGCCGCGCCCAAAGCGCCGCAAGCTAGGCCGGAGGCGCCGCAGGCTAGGCCAGAGGCGCCGCAGGCCAGGCCAGAGGCGCCGCAGGCCAGACAAGCCGCGCCGCAGCCTGCGCCGCGCGCCGCCGAACCGACGGTGCAGATGCCGGCTCTTTCTCGACAAAATCCGGTGCTGCAAAATCCGGCTCCGAAGACTCCCGCGCAGTCCATTTCCGCCACACCCTC
Source organism: Steroidobacteraceae bacterium (assembly GCA_035995425.1). Classification (GTDB taxonomy): domain Bacteria; phylum Pseudomonadota; class Gammaproteobacteria; order Steroidobacterales; family Steroidobacteraceae; genus CADEED01. Next base: position 43,386 of record DASYKM010000201.1, on the reverse strand, counting down.
GCTTACCAACGTTCGCCAGGTCATCGAAGAGCTCGACGATCTGTCCGATACGCAGACCATTCGCCTGCTCGAGCGCCATTCGCCGTACCGCGAAGGCTCGGCCGAGGCCAACGTCGACGAAGCCATCCGGGTCATCAAGCCCGAAGACGCCCAGTCGATGCAGGTCATCAAGAACGAAGTGAAGCGCAATGCTCCGGTGTTGTTCGCCGTGCAGCTCGACTGGTCGGTCACCAACTTCGACATGGCGAAAGTTCCGCCGCTCGCCATTTTCAACGCGTACACGCTCTACACCACCGAAGCCAACCGCGAAGGGCGTACCTGGTACGGCCTGCGCCTGGGGTTCTTCAGCGACGCCGTGTCCGCGAAGCAGGTGGCGTATTACGTGCGCTCGGATTTCAAGACCGTATCGGTGGTGCCCGTCACCACGATCGAAAAAGAACGCGCCAACGATCTCAATGCCGCGCGCAGCGGAATTCATCGCGCGGTGAACATCAAGGAAGGCCCGGCGCCGACGCCGTTGTCCATGACTTCATCGAACGCCAGCGGCGTGTTCAAGCTGCTCGATGACGACCTTCCGGAAATGATCGCGCAGGACATCGACGGCGAGACCTCGCCGCGGTTCGGCAAACAGACAGCGACCGCGCCGGCTCAGCCCGCCAGGGCGGCGGCACCGGCCGCTCCCGCCCCGACTGCACCCGCGAAGGCCAGCAAGGTTCGCAAGCCCGGAGCGCGCGGCATACGCCGCGATGCGCACGCGCAGGTGGACGAGGAGACGCTCGACCAGACGCTGGAGATCCTCGGCGCGAACACGCTGGAGATCACCAACGACAGCGCCGGTGACACCGGCGTGCGCCATCTGCGCTTCAAGGTGGACAAGAAGGGCTCGAAGTTCGCCTCGCTCATCGAGCGCCTGTCCGGCAAGAAGTAATCGCATGCGCGCGTTGATCGTCGCCGGCGCGCTTATGTGTGCGATGCCTTCCGCTTGGTCCGCTGAGCCCGCGAGCGGCATCCAGGCCGAGCTCGTCGGCATGTTCAAGTCGTACATGAAGGACTTGCGGCACCCGAAAGCCAAACCGGTGTTTGAGCCCTGCGATGAAGATCTGCATTGCCTCGCGCAATATTTCTCACGTCGCTATCTCGCCCGGTTCGCGCAGCACGTGTCCGAGGCGATCGTCGAGGGAAGAACCCTGGCGAACTTCAGCGATCCGCTCGGATTCGGCTCGAGCATCGCCAAGGTCCATGAATACGCCGCGGCCACCACGGATCCGAAGCGCGCGGTGCTGACGATGATCGCCACCGACACGTCCGGAAACTGCATGCCGCTGATCCGCGTCAAATACTTCGAAGAATTCGGCGTCTGGCGCATCGACCGCATCGAGCAGGACAGCTCCTCCCCGCAGCATTGCGACGCTGCCCAGGTCGTCGGTACATTCTGAGCCGGCGCTATCTCAGGGGCTTCCTGCCGGTATCAGCGCCTCGTGGATCGGTTCGTTCCACTGATCCTTGTCGATGTCATAGACGATGAAGTCGCTGTCGAACTGCCAATATGCCCACGCCCAGCCGCGCTTCTCCGCCGCGCGCGCCACCGCCGAGGTATACGCCACGCGCGAATCGATCGGCCCTTTGTCGTAGGCGCCGAACTCGCCTAACAAGATCGGCCGGCGGTTTTTCTTCGACCAGGCCTGCACGGCGTCGAAGTCCTTGTCGAGCGCGGCCCGCTCTTCCGGGGTTCCCCAGGTGACGCCCGAGGTGTTCACGTACTCGGGGGTCCAGCGCGCGCCCTGGTGAGTGAACTTCATCGGCAGGTAGTAGTGCACGGTGACGATGATGTGCCGGTCAGTCTTCGGCAACTCGAGCTTGTCCAGCCAGCCGACGTTGTTCCAGAACGCGGGGCCGATGATCACATTGCGCGTGGGGTTGGTCTTGCGGATGACGGCGAGCGCCGCGGCGTGCAGATCGTTCCACACCGCGTCCGCCTGCTGGTTGGGCTCGTTGAGGATCTCGAACACGACCGCATTCGGCGCGTTCTTGTAGTGCTCGGCCACCTGCGTCCAGAAGGCCAGCAGGCGCGGCCGGCACCCTTCGGCGTCGCGCCCGCAAAAGCCGAAGTCGTGCTCGTCGAGGATGACGGTCAGCTTCTGCTCCAGGGCCTTGTCGACGAGACCATCGAGCGTGGCAAACCAGCTGTCGGGCAGCTCGTACTTCTCATTCATGCGCCGGAACGTCTGCAGCACGATACGCACCGAATCGAACCCGCCTTGCCTGATGAGCTCGAGATGCCGTGGCTGGAAGCGCGCCTTCGCCGGATCGTTCCACAAGGGGTCGTAGCCGACGATGTTCACGCCGCGCTGCATCTGTTTGACCTGCGCCTCCGGCGACAACGGTGCGGCGGCGGCGACCGTGACCGGGCAACCCAACGCAATGAGCAGCGTGAACAGCAGCGTCCTCGACATTTCGTTCCCCATCGTTATTGCGAACCGGCCGGGCACGAGGATAAGCCATCGCTTGTGTCGGCGGCGATTGCCGGTATTCTTTTCGGGGTCAGGGGCAAGGTCACGCGTGAGAAAACCAACAATAGCCGTGTGGGCACTGCTCACCATCGTCGTGCCGGCAATTGGCGCCGCGGCCGCGCCGCAGCCATATCGCCTGTCGCCTGCGCCGGACTGGGTGTCGACGCCGCAACCGCTGCCGATGGACTCCGCGCCGGTCGAGGAAGGCGAGTCCGACTATCTACTGGTGGAACACCAGCTGCGCATCGCGGCGATCACCGAGCACTACGTGCGCTTCGTCGAGCGGCTGGTGAGCCAGGACGCGGTGGACGAAAGCGCGCAGATCGCCATCGACATCGATCCCGAGCACGAACGCGTGATCCTGCACGAGGTGCGCGTGATCCGCGACGGCCGCAGCATCGACAAGCTCGCCGATGCGCGCCGCTCGCTGCTCAATCGCGAGGAGGGTCTCGACCACGGCATCATCGATGGCCGCGTGACCCTGCACGTGCTGCTGCAGGACGTGCGGGTCGGCGACGTGCTCGACTATTCGTACACGATGGAGCGCAAGGACCCGTTCGGCGAGCGCGGCTACAGCAACGTCTTCAGCACGCAATGGACCTCGCCGGTGCGGCGATTCCGGCTGCGGATCCTGCAGCGCGCGGACCGGCCGCTGCAGGTGAGCGACCACAGCCAGCTCGCGAGGCCGGCGGTGGCTCGCAAAGGCGAGTGGCTCGAGACCACGTGGACGGGCAAGGACATTGCCGTGCTGGTCGGCGAGGAAAAGCGGCCGTCGTGGTTCTTCTTCTATCCGCGCATCGAGATCAGCGAATTCGCCGACTGGAATGCGGTACGCGCGTGGTCAAAGCCGATGTATGTGCCAGGGCCGCTCGAGAGCGCCGGTCTCCGCGCGCTGATCGCGGACTTCAGGACCGAGCCCGACCCCGCCCGGCGGATCGTGCGCGCGCTGCGATTCGTGCAGGACGACATCCGCTACACCGGGCTCGAAATCGGCGCCGGCGCCTACCGCCCCACGCCGCCCGAGACGGTGTTGAAACGCCGCTACGGCGACTGCAAGGACAAGGTACTGCTGCTGGTGACGCTGCTTCGCGCGCTCGGAGTCGAAGCGTATCCGGCGCTGGTGAATTCCGACGACACGCGCGGCGTGGCGCAGCGGGTTTCGAGTCCGTCCGCATTCGATCACGTGATCGCAAAAATGCGCTGGAAGAATCGCAACTATTGGCTCGACGCCACGGTCGGCGGCCAAGGTGGCGGACTCGATGACCTGGTGCAGGCGGATTTCGGCCTGGCGCTCGTACTCGATGGCAGCACGGGCGGACTCGAAGTCATTCCCGCGCGGCAGGGTATCGAACCCAATGAATCCGTGGTGGAGACGTTCGATCTGCACAAGGGGCGGAACGAGACCGCGACGCTCAACGTGAAGACGGTATACCGCGAGGAAGAAGCCGACGCCATGCGCGTGAAGATGCGCAGCACCACGGCGACCACCATGGGCAAGGACTACCTGGAGTACTACCGCAAGTCCTATCCCGGCGCGCGCATGACCAAGCCGCTGGCCATCCATGACGATCGTGCCGGCAACCGGTTCACGGTCGAGGAGGCCTACGAAATCGACAAGCCTTTCGAGAAGAACAAGAAAGGTGAATGGAAATTCAGCCTCGAAGCGTACCTGGTGACCGACCGGATCAAGGTTCCCGACACCGTGGAACGCGCCACGCCGCTGGCGCGCAGCTTCCCCATGCACGTCCACCACCGCATCCTCGCCTATCTACCCGAGGGGTGGGACATCGACGAGGAGGAGGTGAAGATCACCGACCCCGCCTTCGAATACCGCTCGGCGGTCAAATTCAGCAACCTTCGGTTGCAGCTCGACTACGACTTGCGCAATACCGCCGATCACGTAACCGCGGCCGCCTACAAGCGTTTCGTGAGCAACCTGGACAAAACCAGCGACGACGCCTATTTCGTGCTCACGGATGAAGAGGGCGGCGCCGCGCCCGACAAACCCAAGGTCGTCGCGGTGCCGGCGCCGCCTGTCAGCGGGCCGAATCACAAGGCGATCGTCATGCTGCTGGTCGGTCTGGTTTCCGGAACCGTCATGGCGCTGGGCCTCGCGCGGGTGCGGCGCAGGTTGCCGGTGGCATCGCCCGGCACCGCGGCGGGAATCGCCGGCTGGCTGAATCTGCCGGCCACCTTCGTGCTGATCCTGCCCGTGCTGCTGCTCAACGATTTGCGCATCTGGGTCGGGACACTGGGTCTTGCGGCGCAGTTCCAGCGCGTGGGCGACATGACGCAGAGGCTGTCTCTCGTCGAGTTGGTGCTGCAGTGCGCGCTACTGGCGCCGTCCGCAGTTACCGCGTGGCTCATGGTCAAACGTCAGCACGCTTTCCCGTTCGCGTTCGTCGCCGTACAGGCGCTGCTCGTCGCGAGCATGATCAACGGCTTCTTCCTGCGCACCCAAAATGGGGAAGCGATGCTTTCGCCCCTGCCGACGCTTGCCGGATTTTCGGCGGCTATCGCGGTCTTCGTGGCAGCCGCGGCGTATGTGTTGCGCTCGCAGCGCGTGCGCGCCACTTTCGTGAACGCGCCGCGCGCGGCCGACTGACTACTTCTTGCCGAACAGCGCCTCGAGCGCCGCCTTCGACGCGTCCACTTCCGCGACGTTCGGTGCGACGTACGCGCCCACCTTCGGCTTGAAGTGATCGCAGAAGTTCGCGGCGGTCTTGTCGCGCTGCTCTTCGGCCGTGGGTTCACGGCAATGCTTGGCGACGCGCGTGTCGTACTCCACGCACATCCGGCAGACGTGCAGCTCGGAGTGGCACGCCTTGCACTCGTCGAGCCGGCGCAACGGCATCGACAGCGCTTCGAGCGACGCGCCGCATTTCCAACAGGTGAGGCCGTGTGCCATGGGCATAAAAGGGGACATTCCTATTTTCCTGGCAGGAGGGGGCGCACTTCGAAATGGTACTTCCCCTCTTGCCAGGAAAATAGGAATGTCCCCTTTTATGCCCGCCGCTCGCGCAAAAACTCTTTGAGCACGACGCCGGTATGCGAACCGCTCACCTTCATGATGGCGGCCGGCGGGCCCGCGGCCACGATCTTGCCGCCGCCGCTGCCGGCCTCCGGACCCATGTCGATGATCCAATCGGCCTCGGCCATCACGTCGAGGTTGTGCTCGACCACCACCACCGAATTCCCGGCATCGACCAGGCGATGCAGCACGTGGATGAGCTTCTCCACGTCGGCCATGTGCAGGCCCACCGTCGGTTCGTCGAGCACGTACAGCGTGTGTTGCGGGCGCTGCCGCGGGGCGCGCCGCTCCTCGCCTCGCACCTTGGCGAGCTCGGTCACGAGCTTGATGCGCTGTGCCTCGCCGCCCGACAGCGTCGGGCTCGGCTGCCCGAGCGTGAGATAGCCCAGCCCCACGTCCTGCAGCAGACGCAAGGCGTGGTGGATGGATGAATGCGCCGCGAAGAACTCCACCGCATCGTCGATGTTCATGGCCAGCAGGTCGCCGACCGACTTGCCGCGCCACAGGATCGACAGCGTCTCGGTGTTGAAGCGCCGGCCACGGCAGGAATCACACAGCACTTTCACGTCGGGCAGGAAATTCATCTCGATGGTCTGCATGCCCTGGCCCTCGCAGGCCGGGCAGCGTCCTTCGCCGGTGTTGAACGAGAAACGACTGGTGGAGTAACCGGCGATCTTCGCTTCCGTGGTGTTGGCGAAGATACGGCGGATGTCATCCCAGAAGCCGATGTAGGTGGCGGGGCAGGAGCGCGGCGTCTTGCCAATAGGTGTCTGATCGACCTCGAGCACGCGGTTGATCTGCTCGACACCGTGCACGGCCTTGACGCCGGTGAGTTCCGGTGGCTTCGCTCCGCGCACGGGCTTGGCGACGAGGCGCTTGAGATTGGCGTAGAGCACATCACGGGCCACGGTGGACTTTCCCGAACCCGACACACCCGTGACGACCACGAGCCGACCCACCGGCACCGCGATGTCTTCCTTGCGCACGTTGTGCAGCTCGACGTTCTCGAGCTCGAGCCTGGGGGCGCGCGCGCCGGTGGCGCGACGCGGCTCCGCCGCATGCCGCAGTGGATTCTTGAGAAAGCGTCCGGTGATCGAGGCGGGGTTGTTCATCAGCTGCTCGACCGTGCCGGCCGCCACGACCTCACCACCGCGCACGCCGGCGCCGGGCCCGAGATCGATGACGTGGTCGGCGCGGCGGATGGTGTCCTCGTCGTGCTCCACCACCAGCAGGGTGTTGCGGTGCCGGGCGAGCTCGGTGAGCGCGTCGAGCAGGATCTTGTTGTCGCGCGGATGCAGGCCGATGGTCGGCTCGTCGAGCACGTAGCACACGCCCTGCAGGTTCGAGCCGAGCTGCGCGGCGAGGCGGATGCGCTGCGCTTCGCCGCCCGAGAGCGTGGGCGCGGAGCGGTCGAGCGGTAGATAGCCCAGGCCGACGCGCTGCAGGAACGCCATGCGCGATTTGATCTCCGCCATGAGATCGCGGGCGATCTCGGCTTCGCGCTTGTTCAGGCGCAGCTTGCTCACGAAGGCCACGGTTTCGTCGATGGCCTGGTGGGTGAGATCGGCGATGTTGAGGTCGCGGAAGCGCACGTGCAGCGCGATCGGATTCAAACGCTGCCCGTGACAGGTTTCGCAGGTGTGGGCGTCGCCTTCGGGCGAGTCATGCCAGGCGCGCTCTTCGCCGCTTTGCTCCTCATCGAAACCTTCGAGCTCGAGGCCGGTGCCGAAGCAGCCCTCGCACCAGCCGTGCTTGGAGTTAAACGAAAACAGCCGTGGATCGAGCTCCGAGAAGCTCGTGCCGCAGGATGGGCAGGCGCGCTTGATGCTGAAGACCTGCACTTTCGGTTTCTTGGCTTCGAGGTCGAGAACGTGGACCAGCCCCTTGCCGAGGTCGAGAGCGCGAATCACGTGGCGCTCGAGTGCGTCGGCGCTGTCTTTCTGCACCGTGAGCTGCATCACCGGCAGCTCGATGGTGTGCTCCTTGAAGCGGTTGAGGCGTGGCCACTGCACGGTCGAGAGCATTTCGCCGTCGACGCGCAGTTGTTTGTAGCCGCGCGCGTTGGCCCACTTGGCGAGCTCGGTGTAATAGCCCTTGCGCGCGACGACCAGTGGCGCCAACAACATCACGCGCGATGCCTGGTGCTGTTTGAGCACGCGCTCGGCAATGCTCGCCGGAGTCTGCGGCTCGATGGCGACGTCGCAGGTGGGGCAGAACTGCGTGCCGAGCTTCACGTACAGCAGGCGCAGGAAGTGATAGATCTCGGTGAGCGTGGCGACCGTGCTCTTGCGGCCGCCGCGGCTGGTGCGCTGCTCGATGGCGACCGTCGGCGGAATGCCGTAGATCGCGTCCACGTCGGGACGCGCTGCCGGCTGCACGAACTGGCGCGCGTAGGCGTTCAGGGATTCCAGATACCGTCGCTGGCCTTCGTTGAAGATGATGTCGAACGCGAGGGTGGACTTGCCCGAGCCGGATACGCCGGTGACCACCGTGAACGCCTCGCGCGGGATCTCCACGTCGATGTTGCGCAGGTTATGTTCGCGCGCGTTGTGCACGAAGATGGAGTTGGAGGTGGTACCGGGTTGGGATTCTCGTGAGAAGGCGCGACTTTCGCCGGCAGAGTCGCGGACGCCTCGCGCCTTCTCACGAGAATCCCAACCCGGTACCGCCTCGACAAACGTCGCCTCGTACTCGCGCAACGCGCGGCCGGTGTGCGAGGCGGGATTCGCTTCGATCTGCGCCGGCGTTCCGGCCGCGACCAGCTGCCCGCCGGCGTCGCCGCCCTCGGGGCCGAGGTCTATCAGCCAGTCGGCCGAGCGCATCACGTCGAGGTTGTGCTCGATCACCAGCAGCGAATGGCCGATCTTGAGCAGCTTGCGGAACGCGCGCAGTAGTTTGGAAACGTCGTCGAAGTGCAGGCCGGTGGTCGGCTCGTCGAACAGGAACAGCTTGCCGCGGATCGACGGCGTGTCGTCGGCGGCGGCCTCGGCGAGCTCACCGGCCAGCTTGAGGCGCTGCGCCTCGCCCCCGGACAGCGTCGGCACGGGCTGGCCGAGCTTCACGTATTCCAGGCCCACGTCGACCAGCGGCTGCAATCGTACGGCGACATGGGAATTGCCGCGGAAAAACGCCAGCGCCTCGGTGACCGTCATGTCGAGCACCTGCGCGATGTTCTTGCGCGAGCCGTCGGCGCCCTCGCGGCGGATCTCCAGTGTCTCGGCGCGATATCGCTTTCCATCGCAATCCGGGCAGCGCAGGTACACATCCGAGAGGAACTGCATCTCCACGTGTTCGAAACCATTGCCGCTGCAGGTCGGACAGCGCCCGGTACCGGAATTGAAACTGAAGGTGCCCGGCGTGTATTTGCGCGCCTTCGCCACCGGTTCGTTGGCAAACAACTCGCGCACCACGTCGAACGCGCCCACGTAGCTCGCCGGATTCGAACGCGTGGTGCGACCGATGGAGCTCTGATCGATCATGACCACGTCGTCGACCAGCTCCGCGCCATCGAGCCGGTCGAAAGTGCCCGGCGCCTCGCTCGGCTGGCCCTTGGCCTTGCGCAACGCCTTGTACAGCACGTCCTCGATGAGCGTGGACTTGCCCGAGCCCGACACACCGGTGATGCACACCAGGCGGCGCAACGGGAATTCGACGTCGATGTTCTTGAGATTGTGCTGCGTGACACCGCGCAGGTGTATGGACTTCTGCGCCGGCACCATGCGCGCCCTGGTCTCGGTGTCGGCCGGGTTTTTGACACGCGGCGCCGCGCGCGGCGCGACGATTTTCGCGCCCGACAGATATTGTCCGGTCAGCGATTTCGGATTGGCGCGCACGGCCTCGGGCGTGTCGAAGGCGACGATCTCGCCGCCGCGCTCGCCGGCACCGGGGCCCAGATCCAGCAACCGGTCCGCCGCCAGCATGATCTGTGGATCGTGTTCGACCACCACCAGCGAATTGCCCGCATCGCGCAGGCGATGCATCACCTGCACGACGCGCTGCATGTCGCGCGGATGCAGGCCGATCGACGGCTCATCGAGCACGAACAGCGTGTTGACCAGCGAGGTGCCCAGGGCCGTGGTCAGGTTTATCCGCTGGACCTCACCGCCGGACAAAGTGCGCGACTGGCGATCGAGCGTGAGGTATCCGAGCCCCACCTCACATAGATAGGCGAAGCGCGCCCGCACCTCACCCAACAGCAGGTCCGCGGCTTCATCGAGCGGCGCCGGCAATTTCAGCGCTTCGAAGAACTGGCGCGACTTGTCGAGCGACATCAGCACCAGGTCGTGAACGTTGCGGCCGTCGACGCGCCACAGCAGCGCATCGGGCTTCAGGCGCGAGCCATTGCAGGTGGTGCAGGGCGTGTAGGCGCGATAGCGCGACAGCAGCACGCGCACGTGCATCTTGTAAGACTTGGTTTCCAGCCACTCGAAGAAGCGCCTGGCGCCGTACCAGACCTTCTTCTCCCACTTGCCCTCGCCGTCGAGCACCCACTTGCGCTGCGCGTCGGTGAGCGCGTACCAGGGGGTGTCGAGCGGGATGTCGCGCTTCTTCGCGAACTTCACCAGGTCGTCCTGGCATTCCTTGTACGACTTGGTCTGCCACGGTTTGATCGCGCCGCCCGCCAGCGTCTTGGTTTCGTCGGGCACCACGAGCCCATAGTCGATGCCGATGATGCGGCCGAAACCGCGGCAGGTCTCGCAGGCACCCACCGGCGAGTTGAACGAGAACAGCGACGGCACCGGGTCGCGGTACGAAAGATCGCAGTCCGCGCAGTGCAGCTCGCTCGAGTATTTCCAGCTCTCGACCGTCTTCGGTGGGTCGCTGTCATCGACGACATGCAGATTCACGCGGCCGCGGCCCACGCGCAGCGCCGTCTCCAGCGATTCCATGATGCGCGCTCGCTCGGCGTTGCCGAGGCGCAGCCGGTCCTGCACCACTTCGAGCGTGTCGCCGTGCCGCTCGTGGATGCGCGCGTAACCCTGCTGCTCTAACAACCCGCGAACTTCCGCTTCCTTGAAGTTCTTGGGCACCGTGACCGGGAAACATACATAGACGCGCGGATCGCCGGCGGCCGCCGCCCGGCGCGTGGCGTCGGCGAAGATGCTCTCGGCGCTGTCGCGCCGCACCGGCTTGCCGCAGTTCCGGCAGTGCAGGGTGGCGGCGCGTGCGAACAGCAGCTTCAGATGGTCGTTGAGCTCGGTCATCGTGCCGACCGTCGAGCGCGAGGTGCGCACCGGGTTGGTCTGGTCGATGGCGATGGCCGGCGGAATGCCGTCGACGCGGTCGACCGCCGGCTTGTCCATGCGGTCGAGGAACTGGCGCGCGTACGGCGAGAAGGTTTCGACGTAGCGCCGCTGGCCCTCGGCGTACAGCGTGTCGAACACCAGCGAGGACTTGCCGGATCCCGACACGCCGGTAACCACCACCAGCTCCTGCAGCGGAATCTCGAGGCTCAGGTTCTTGAGATTGTTCTGCCGCGCGCCATGCACCGCGATGCACGCGCGCGGCTGCGCCTTCGCCTTGAAAGCGGCGACGCGGGTTTTGCGGGGATCTACGGGCTTATCCATCGAAGGGCTGAAGGAATTCCAATGCGCGGATCGGTTATTGTACCGGCCGTGTCAAGGGGTGGGCGATCAGGCGGGAGCCTGCCGTCATAAGAATCTGCCCCGACCGGAAACAGGGGGTTTTCACGTGAGCACAGGCGGCCCGGCCATCGACTCGGCACACAAGCGCGTCATTTTTGCGTCGTCACTCGGCACCGTGTTCGAGTGGTATGACTTCTATCTCTATGGCTCGCTGGTCACCATCATCACCAAGAAGTTCTTCTCGGGGATGAACGACACCACGGCGTTCCTGTTCGCGCTGCTGGCTTTCGCGGCCGGGTTCTTCGTGCGGCCGTTCGGCGCGCTGGTATTCGGCCGGCTCGGTGACCTCGTCGGCCGCAAGCACACTTTCCTCATCACCATCGTCATCATGGGCGCAGCGACCGCGCTCGTCGGATGTCTGCCGACGTACGAAACGATCGGCGTCGCCGCGCCAATCATCTTCATCGCGCTTCGGCTGCTGCAGGGTCTGGCGCTCGGCGGTCAATACGGCGGGGCTGCGACCTACATCGCCGAGCACGCGCCGCCCGGCAAGCGCGGCTTTTATACGAGCTGGATCCAGACCACGGCCACGCTCGGGTTTTTCCTCTCGCTGCTCGTCATTCTCGCGTGCCGCACGTTCATGCCCGACGGGTACTTCGAAGACCAGGGTTGGCGCGTGCCGTTCCTTCTGTCGATCGTGCTGCTGCTCATTTCCACGTACATCCGCCTGCAATTGCAGGAATCACCGGTATTCCAGGAGATGAAGGCCGCGGGCACCTTGTCAAAGGCGCCGCTGACCGAGTCGTTCGCAAAGTGGGGGAACCTCAAGATCGTGTTATTGGCGCTATTCGGCGCCACCGCCGGCCAAGCTGTCGTCTGGTACGGCGGCCAGTTCTACGCGTTGCTGTTCCTCGAGAAGACGCTGCAGGTCGATTCGACCAGCGCGCAACTCGTGATGGCCGCGGCGTTGCTCATCGCGACGCCATTTTTCGTCGTGTTCGGCTCGTTGTCCGACCGGATCGGCCGCAAGAAGATCGTCCTCACGGGTTGCTTGCTGGCGGCTCTGACGTATTTTCCGATTTTCGCCGGGATAGCGCACTTCGCCAACCCGGCGCTGGATGCGGCGGTGAAGTCTTCACCGGTGACGGTGGTGGCGGATCCGGCGGACTGCAGTTTCCAGTTCGACCCGATCGGCAAGAAAAAGTACACGAGCGGTTGCGACCTCGCGAAAGGCGCGCTGGCCCGGATGGGCGTGTCGTACTCGAACGCGACTTCCGGCAGCGGTCCCGCGCAGGTGAAGATCGGCGAGCGACCAATCGAGATCGCCTCGCTCGAGCAGGGGCTCAGTGCCGCCGACTACAAGAAGGGCCAGGACGCCGTCACCGCGAAACTCAAGGAAGCGTTGGCGGCCGCCGGCTATCCGCCGAAGGCCGACATGCAGGCATTCAATTACCCCATGGTGATCCTGCTGTGCACGATCCTCGTGCTGTACGTGACCATGGTGTACGGCCCGATCGCCGCGTGGCTGGTCGAGCTCTTCCCCGTGAACATCCGCTACACCTCGATGTCGCTGCCGTATCACATCGGCAACGGGTGGTTCGGCGGTTTCCTGCCCGTGACCTCGTTCGCGATCGTCGCGGCCACAGGAAATATCTATAACGGGCTGTGGTATCCGGTGGTGGTGGCGACGATCACGTTCATCGTCGGCGCGCTGTTTCTAAGGGAAACCAAGGACTCTCCCGCCTGACAAACTTCTTGTTTGTAGGATTCGTCTGGTAAACCTCCGTTGTTTGCGAGACGAAGGATTCCAACCCCATACTTCGCGCCACGAGTGCACAGCGGGGGGAAGGTCGCTCAAGACCCGCTGACGTACAAAAAAACGACAGAAGGAGTGGTCGCATGAAGTCCTGGGTCTCGCGCGGCACCGCCGCATTTTTCATCGCTACGCCGTTCGCTGTGTCCGCACAGAATTCGCCGGCAACCACGCCGCCGACGGACGACGAAATCAGCCAAGAAATCATCGTCACCGCGCAGAAGCGCGCGACCTCGTTGCAGGACGTGCCATTTTCAGTCGCCGCGCTTTCATCGGAAGACATCAAGGAATCGGGCGCGACCAACATCGTCGACCTCGCGCGCAACGTTCCCGGCCTGTACATCGCCGACCTCGGGCCCGGTCAGAGCCAGGTTGCGATTCGCGGCATCAGCGCCGGCCAGGTCATCCGCGACCAGCCGGGCGTGAAGGAATCCGTCGGTATCTACCTCGACGAATCGCCGATCTCGGTCGCGTTGTTCACGCCGGATCTCGATCTGTACGACCTCGATCGCATCGAGGTCCTGCGCGGCCCGCAAGGCACGCTGTTCGGCGCGGGTTCTTCGTCGGGCACGGTGCGATACATCACCGCGCAACCCAACATCGGTGAGACCGGCGGTTCGCTCGATCTCACCGTCACCAGCACCACCGACGGCGAGGAGGGCGGCAGCCTGCGCGGCGCCGTCAACGTTCCGCTGGGCGAAAAGGCCGCGATGCGCGCGGTCGCATATCGCAGCGAGCTGCCGGGCTTCATCGACTCCAACTATCCAGGCCGCGCCGTACGCGAGGATGTGAATGGCGGTTCGCGCACGGGTGGGCGGCTCGCATTCCGCTTCGAGCCCACCGAGAACGTCACGATCACGCCGCGCATCGTCTACCAGAAGCTCGAGACCGACGGTTTTCCACGCATCGACTTCTACAACATCCTCGGCAACACACTCACCACCACGCAGCCGCAGTTGGATCCAGGTGAGCGTGGCCAGGTGACGCAGATCGACGAAGGCCTCACCGATGAATTCACGATGGGCGACCTCAAGCTCGAGTTCGGCTTCGGCGGCGACCTGGGGCTGACCAGCGTAACTACCTACATCGATCGACAGGTGGAGGTGGATCGCGATGCGAGCCAGCTCACCGGCAGCGTCACATTCGACGTCCAGGGCGCCGCGGGCAATCCTGCCAACGTGCGGCTCAATTCGCCGCTCATCGACCAGACCGACATGCAGGTGATCAGTCAGGAGCTCCGGCTGGCCTCGACCGGTGAAGGACCGTTCCAGTGGCTCACGGGCGTGTTCTACCAGTCCGCCGATCGCGACTACGCGCAGACACTGCCGACGCCCGGCTACGACGCCATCCTGGCGCGCCCGGTGGGCTACAACATCGTGGACACGCCTTACTACTCGCGCCTGTCGTATGACTTCAAGCAGTTCGCGGCTTTCGGGGAGGCGACGTATCGCTTCAGCCCGGAGTGGGCGCTCACCGGCGGACTGCGGTACTACAATTTCGACGAGGACCGGGTCATCACCATCGGGGGCGCATTCGCCGACCTTGCGCACACCGACGAGCTCGGCAAGACCAGCTCCGATGGCGTCTCTCCACGTGTGATCCTGTCGTTCAGCCCCGCCAAGAACATGCAGTTCACGGCGCAGGTGGCGCGCGGCTTCCGGCTGGGCGGCATCAACGATCCACTGAACGTCACGCTGTGTTCGGCGGACGATCTCATCACCTATGGCGGACATCCGACCTGGGACGATGAGAAAGTGACCAATTTCGAAGTTGGCGCGAAGACCCGGCTTGCGGATGGTCGCGTGACGTTCAACGCCGCGGTGTTCATGAGCAAGATCGACGGACTGCAGGTCGTCGCCGATGCGGGCTCGTGCTCCTCGCGCATCATCCTGAACGCCGACGCTGAGTCAAAAGGCGCGGAGATCGAGATGTTCGTGCGTCCCGACGAGCACTGGGACCTGGGGCTGTCCGCGACGTACGCGGATGCCGAGATCACCAAGTCGCAGATCGATCCGAACTCCGGTACGCCGATCGGCGGCATTCGCGACGGCAATCGTCTGCCGACATCCCCGCAGCTGCAGGCGGTCGCAACCGCGGCCTACAACTGGGCGCTGACCTCGTCGCTCGAGAGTTACGTGCGGCTCACCGCGCAGCACGTCGGATCGTCGTTCACGCAGCTCGCCGACCAGGAGCCGAATTTCGGCGTCATCAAGGATCATCCGACGGGGTTCCTCAACGACGGCTCCGCTCGCCTCATCCCGTTCGGCGGAGTTCCCTTGAGCACCGTCATCGATTTCGATCCGGAGCTGCCGTCGTACGACATCGTCAACCTGCGCTGGGGTGTGCGCACCGACCGTTGGGAAGGCGGGCTGTTCGTCAACAACCTGTTCGACGAACGTGCGTTTCTCTCGGTCGATCGCGAACGCGGCCGCAGCGCGCGCGTGGGTTATCTGACCAATCCACCGCGCACTATCGGCGTGAATTTCCGCATGAACTTCTAGCGAGTGGAGGAAAAGGGGACATTCCTATTTATTGGCAGCCCGATAAATAGGAATGTCCCCTTTTCCTCAGGCCGCACGCGGCGGAATGTTCGGGTTCAGGTGAAACAGGTTGGTGGGGTCGTACTGGGTCTTCAGATCCACCAGCCGTTTCATGTTCAGGCCGTACGCCGCGATCAGCTTCGGGTCCGCGTCGGCGAGGTTGAGATTGGCGTAGATGCCGCGCGCGAAAGGCTCGAAACCTTTCCACGTGGCCTTCTGCCAGGCGGTCCGCGCCACGGCTTTGTCGGCTTCTTCCCAGGATGCACGCACGACCACATTGAACGGCGCGACCCAGTTGGCAAAGGCGGTGGCGTCCGGGGCCACGCGCGTAATCGCGCCGCCGGTCTGCGTGAGGCTCACCTTACCCAGCTCCGCGCCAGGCTCCTGAATGCTACGGATTGCGTGATCGAGCAACGCCGGTTCCAGCTTGAGCACGCCGGCGCCGTTCATGTAGTAACTGCGGCCGCGCGGTGAATCGCCATCGTGCTCGGATTGCAGCGTCACGAACGGACGCGTGCCGACGTTGTCGCGAATCGCCTTCCCGGCCTTTCGCAGTAGTTCGATGTCTCTCTGCGCGGCTTGCGTGGTTCCGCAGTGGCAGATATTGAGCATCAGCTGCCGCGTGCCCTGCGCATCGCACTCGAGCACCGGATCCATCCACAATTCGTCGGCCGCCCGCTCGGCAAAATCCGCGAGGAAATCCAGAACGCCGCGCGCCTGGTCGATCGGAAACACCAGATCGCCACCAATCGGCTTCGAGCGCAACTCGTGCAGCCGAAACTCGAACGACGTCACGACGCCAAAGTTTCCGCCGCCGCCGCGAATGGCCCAGAACAGATCGGGATTTTCCTGCGCATCGACCTTGCGAAGCTTCCCGTCCGGCGTCACGAGATTCGCTCCGACCAGACTGTCGATGGATAACCCGAACTTGCGCGCCAGCCGGCCGATGCCGCCGCCCAGGGACAGGCCGGCAACGCCGGTATGCGAGACCGTGCCCGCGGGTACGATGAATCCGGATTTCTGCAGCTCGCGATCCATGGTGCCAAGCCAGACGCCGGGATCCACGCGCACGGTGCGCGCGCCCGGGTCGACCTGCACGCCTTGCAGGGGCGCGAGATCGATCATGAGACCGCCTTCGCATACCGAGTGGCCGGGCAGGCTGTGTCCACCTCCGCGCACCGCGACTAACAAGTCGTGGCTGCGCGCGAATTGCACCGCGTCGACGACATCGGTGGCGTTGGCGCAGCGCACGATCGCCGCGGGGTGGCGGTCGAAGGCGCCGTTCCAGATGCGGCGCGCCTGTTCGTAGCCGGTATCGCCGTTCAGCAGCAGTGCGCCATGCAAGCCAGCGCGCAACTCTTCCACTTCGGCGCGCGTGAGCAGCAACGGCTTGCCGGTTCTCGAGAGAATCGGCAGCTCGTCCGGGATCGCGGCACGCGCGCGGAAAGAAAAGCCGCTGGCACCGAGCGCCGCGAGTGACGCGGCGACAAATTCTCTTCTTTTCATGCGAGTTCGCTCCCTTTGGAGGCGAGGGTATTCGCTTCGGGTTATAAGAGTCCATGAAATCGCGAACTCGCAAGACGAAGCCCACCAAGATCCAGATCGACGCGCTGTTCACGGCGGCGGACTATCTCGAGGAAGCCGGTGAGTTACGCGCGGCGTTCCAGTGTCTGCTGGCCGCCGCCGAGGCGGGCGACGAAGGCAGCCAGCTCAACCTGGGCAACTACTATTCGGATGGCACCGGGGTGCGCAAGGATCTGAAGAAGGCCGCGCACTGGTATCGCAAGGCCTACAACAATCAGAGTCGCGGGGTTCGCTGTTCATCGGCGGCGGTCAATCTCGGCATCAATTTCCGCAACAGCGGCGATCTGAAAACCGCCATAAGCTGGTTCGAGCGCGCGCGGAAATTACAGGATGGATCGGCCTGCCTCGAGCTGGCGCGGATTCATTCGGCGCGCAAGGGTGGCCGGCGCAAGGCCATGGTATTGCTCCATGAAGTGATCGAGCTGGACAGCAATTTCTCCACCGACGCCGACAAGCAAGCGGCCGAGGCGATGTTGAAGGTGCTCTCCCTCCACTGAAAAAGGGGACATTCCTATTTTTCTGATAGCAGGGTGCACCCAAAGGCGATACGTCCTGGTATCAGGAAAATAGGAATGTCCCCTTTTTCAGTGCACCGCCCGATTCTGCTGCTCGGCCTTCGTTTCCAGGCTGAACCGCGGCTCGGCCGTTTTCAGTTTCGCCGTCAGCAGCTCGCTCGCATAGCGCCCGACCTCGGGTCCATGCTTGAAGCCATGACCGGATCCCGCGCCGACTAACAACACGTTCGGCGCCGTCGGATGGCGGTCGATCAGCAGATCGCCGTTCGAGCTGTTCTCGTACTGGCAGACGCGCTCTTCGTTCAACTGCGCGCCCGCGAGCGCCGGGAAGCGCTTTGCCAGGTACGCGCGCGCATCCGCGAGCGCACCCGGCGACGCGACCCGATCGCCGCGATCCGGGTCGATGGGCAATCCGTGTTTGTCGTTCGCGACCTTGAAGCCGCGCGCCTCGAGATCGGGCATGCCGTAGAAAATGTCGCCGTTGTTGAAGTCGGCCCAGCCGGGCAGGGCCGCAGGTCCAAACCGCGCGTCGCCGGCCGGCGGCGCGAAAAAGAAAACTTCCTGGCGCGTCGGGAAAATCCGCGGCCCGAGCAGGCGCGGAAACACCTTCGGCAGCCACGGACCGCAGGCGAATACGTAGTTAGCCGCCGAGACCGTGGACCCATCGCTCAATTCGAGCTGCGTCAACGCGGCGGACGCGGCGGGCGGCTTGACCGCCGCCACCCGGTATTCACCGCCGGCCTTCACGAACTGCTTCACCAGCGTCTGCACGGCACGACGTGCCATGAGCACGCCGAATTCCGGCTCGAACAATCCCACCTCGATGTCTTTCCAGTACACCTGCGGATAGCGCTGCTCGAGCGCGGCGCGATCGAGCTCGATGGTGGGCAGCTTCAGCCGGCGATGCACTTCGAGCGATTGATCGACGTACGCCTCGCGCTTCTGAAAGAAGAACAGCACGCCGATCTGGTGCAGGATCGGCAGCCCCGACAGGTCCGACAGCCACTTCCACTGCGGCAGGGAATCGAAAGCGAAGCGCGTGTAGATCTCGTCGCTGCCATAGCTGCCGCGGGTGAGCCGCGACTCGCCGCCGGAGGAAGCGCGCGCATGCGCGGCGCCAAACGCGTCGAGCAGCAACACGCGCTGCCCGGCCTTGCGCAGATGCCACGCGGTCCAGGCGCCGAATACGCCGGACCCGACCACCACGGAATCCCAGCTCGCTTTGCTCACCTTCTTGTCCTCGCCGCGCACGCCACCCGCGACGCCGGCGGCCAGCGCCGTCGCGATGACGCCGCGTCGCGTGACTTTACGGATGCCCACCCGGCGCCGACTCCTTGCTCACCGAGCTCATCGCGCGATTGCTCTGGCCGAACGGCACTTCGGCAGCGGGTTGCTCGCCGCGCATGTAGAGGCTCAGGAACGCCACGACGTCGCGCAGCTGTGTGCGTGTCAGCACCTGCGCGTAGATCTCCGGCATGGACGACGGCGCGGTCACGCGCGTCCGCACCTGGCTGGAATCGATGTTGGTCGTGGTTCCGTCCGCATGCTTGAGCACGATCTGCGCGGGCGACTCGTTCGCGACCGAACCGGTTTCCGTTTCACCGTTCTTGAGCGTGAACGTCACGTTGTCGAAGCCCGCCGCGATGTGCGCGCTGGGCTTGATCACGGACTCGAGCAGGTATTCCTTGCTCTTCTGCTTGCCGACCAGCGAGAGATCGGGACCCGCCTCACCACCCTCACCGTTCACCTTGTGGCACCGCGCGCACGGCAACACCGTGTTCTCGAAGAACTGGCGTCCGCCGAGACGAGGATCGCCGCCAGCGAGCGCGAACGAGTAGGGCGCAAGCACATTGCCGCTCGCGGTCCATGCCGCCTGCTGTTTCGCCCATCGTGCTTTCACCGCCGGCGCTTCGCTCTTCTCGGCGCTCTCGATCAGCTCCAGCTGCGCGCCGGGTTGTACTTTGCCGGCCGCGAGTTGCTCGAGCGCCGCCACCAGCATCTTCGGCGTGTCGGGCCCCTGCAGCTGCCCCATGGCGCGAAACGCAGCCTGTTGTTCGGCTTCGGAACCCTCGACGGACAGCCGGCGAATGATCGGCAGCGCGCGATCCGGCGCGCGACGCGCCGCGATCTGCAGCGCCGCGAGGCGCAGCGTGGCGGCGCGGGATTTTTCCGCGGCGTCGATGCCTTTCATCACGTCATCGCCACCGAAGGAGTCGAGCGACTTGAGCGCGCCCACGCGCGCCGCCTCGGGTGCGCTTTCATTACCGACGGTCGCGAGCAACGTCGGCACCGCTTCGCGCAGCTGCAGATTGCCGATGGCCTCGAGCGCCGCGAGCTGCACGGCTTCAGGCCCCTTGCCGAGCACTTTGGGCAGGATGGCGGTCAGCGCCTCGGCCGCGGCCTTGCCATCACGCCTCGGCAGCGGGCGATAGATGCCGACGATGCGGTCGCGTTGCGGCGTCTGCGCCCACAGTCCGAGCTGCAACAGCGCCTCGGCGCGCATGCTGGTGTTGGCGCCATTGCGCGTGGCGTACTGCGCCAGCACTTTTGCGTTGTCCGGCGTACCGATGCGGTAGTTGGCGTTGATGGCGCGCTCGACGTAGGCCTCGTCGTTGATGGGCGCGCCGTCCAGCTTCGCCGCGAGCGCGCCGTACGCCGCTTCGACCGGCGCATCGTTGATGGCGCTGGCCGCCTCGCGAACCACGAAGGATTCCGAATCGTTGAGGAACCAGGCGACATTGGCATCGCGCAGCTCGCGATAGGCGAGCACGACGCCGAGCCGTACCGCTGCCGAGGTGTCCTGCACACCGGCGTCGAGCGCCGCGTTCTTGCCGATCTGGGCCAGTGCATGCGCGGCGGCGTGCCGCAGGTACGGATCCCGGTTGTCGTTACGCTTCAGCAACGCGAGCAGCGCCGGCGTGCCCTTGGCATTTCGAAGCTTGCCGAGACTCTGCGCCGCGAAAAACTGCACGCGCGGTTCGGCGTCCGCGAGCTTCTTGACCAGCGTGTCGAATGATTTGGCATCGCCGACGTCGCCCAGCCCCTTGGCTGCCTGCGCGCGGACCTCGGCGTCCTGGTCATTCAGCAGCTTTGCCAGCACCGGCGCCACCTTGGCGCTCTTTCGGCCGAGCTGTGTCAGGCCCCACACGGCGTGCAGCCGCGCAAGCGGGTTGGCGGATTTGTTGCCGGCCACCACGCTGAATACCTTGATGCTGGGCTCGCCGCGCGAGGCGAGCTCGAGCTGCGCTTCCAGGCGCGCGCGGCGATCGGCATGCGACAGCAGTGCCGTGAGGTCGGCCACGCTCATGCTCGTGAAGCCCGCCGCCAGTAGTTTGGCGAGATCGGCGCTGAGCTTTACCTGCAGCGGATCCGGGTTGACCGGCGTTATGCCGTAGATGCGGCCCTTGCGCGACTTGGGCCAGCCGTCCACCCAGTCGGAAAGATACAGCACGCCGTCGGGGCCGAAGGTGACGTCGGTGGGTAGCACGCCACCCATGAATTGCTGGCTGCTGGTGGGCGCGAAGGTCGCGCCGTTCTGTTTCACCGTGTAGGTCTGGATGCCGCTGCGCGCAATGCTGCCCTTGAAGTGCGTGATGAAGAAATGCCCGGCGTAGCTCGGGTCGAGGCCGGTGCCCGGGTAGTAGGTGAGGCCGGAGGGGCCGTCCTCGATGTTGCAGATGGGCGGCAATAGATAGGCGGGACGGCCGGGGAACGCGGGCTTCCACAGGTTCTCGCGCATCCACGGCCCACCCTTGCCGAGCGGCGCGTGCTGGTAGCCGACGCGCCAGCCGCTGTCGCCGCCTTCGACCAGGTACACCAGGCGTTCCATGTCGCCCTGGTCGCTGTCGTTGTCGCCGGTGAAGAGATTGCCGTGCTCGTCGAACACCAGCTCCTGCGGATTGCGCAGGCCGTGCGCGAACATCTCGAACTCGGTGCCGTCGGGGTTGGAGCGGAACACCGCGCCTTCATCCGGATAGTCGACCAGCTGGCCCTCCTTGCCGGTGACGTGCGTGCCGCGATCGCCGATCGAGTAGTAGATCTTGCCGTCGTTGCCCATTGCCAGGCCGTGGAAGTCGTGGCCGGTGTAGTTGTAGCGCACGCCGAAGCCGCGCAGCAGCTCGTTCTTCCTGACCTTGCCGTCAGCGCCTTCCTCTAACAACCAGAGGCTGGGAATGTTGGTGAACCAGACCTTGCCGTGGCGCGCGAGTACCCCCGAGGCGATGCCGTCGAGCTCGCTGTTGAAGCCGTCGGCGAAGACGCTGCTCTTGTCGGCGACGCCGTCGTGGTTGGTGTCTTCGACGAGGCGCACGACTTCGCCTTCGATGGCGAAATCCTTGGCCTGCGCGCCGAACACCTGGTGCTGGATGCGCGCGCGGTCTTCGATGGTGCGCGAGGCGAGGTCGAGCTCGAGCATGCCCATGTAGTCGCGGATATCGAGCACGCTGGTGCGATATCGATACGTCTCGGAGACGAACAGCCGGCCTTTCTCGTCGAAATCGATGGCCACCGGGTTCGCGAGCATGGGCTCGGCGGCCCACAGCTTCGCCTGCATGCCCTTCGGCAGCGAGAAGCGCTTGAGCGCGAGCGTCGCATCGTCTGATGCCGCATCCATGACCGGCGTGGAGACGCGCTCGGTGGGCTGCAACTCGAGCGTCTGGGCCGACAGCACCGTAGCGCCGGCAATGAACAGGATCGTGAGACGGGAAATTAGAACGGAAGGTTTCATGGGATCCCGAGGATGAATTTGGAAGGGCTTTCAGCCGGCGTAATATATATGGTCGGCACGCCTGCCTCCCGGCTGCGGCGCTTGTATTGCGCGGGAATAGGGTGAATTCTCGCGCCGGTGAATTCACCCGCACGGGGCAAGAAATGGTTCGCGCTGGCGATCACGGTCATTGGCGCGCTGGTTGCGTGGTTTTCGCAGCGCGATGCGAGCCAATCGCCGCGCGCTGTCAAACGGGCACCGGAAGAAAAGCCGGCACCGCCAGCGGCGAAAGCGGCCTTCGACTTTTATCTAATGGCATTGTCAGTACACAACGCCTACTGCGCCGACGGCCACGAGCGCCAGCAGGAGTGTCGCGTCGGTGGCCAGCGGCCATTGGTGATCCACGGACTGTGGCCCGAGCGGGACGAGCCGCGAACGTTTCCGCACGATTGCCCCGGGCCGCCGCTCGATCTCGACAATGCGCTGGCGCTCGAGCTTGCGGACCTGATGCCCGGAGCCGCCGACGGGCTCCACGAGCACGAGTGGGCCGAGCACGGCCGTTGCAGCGGGCTCGATGACGACGTGTAT
Source organism: Steroidobacteraceae bacterium (assembly GCA_035995425.1). Lineage (GTDB taxonomy): Bacteria > Pseudomonadota > Gammaproteobacteria > Steroidobacterales > Steroidobacteraceae > CADEED01. Next base: position 20,515 of record DASYKM010000201.1, on the reverse strand, counting down.
TTCAGCGCGGCGCTCCGGCTGGCCCGCGGAGTGGATGCCGTGCTGAGCGCCAAGCTAACTACCCTGGCCGGCCGTGAGACCAGTACGGACGAGCTGCGCGACGTCGCCGATGTGTTTCATCCCGGCTTCGGAGCTTCGCTCACCTTCCATTGCCGTACGCTGCGCGACGCGCCGGCCGCGCATCGCCGCGAGCCATACCTCGTCGAGGTGCGCCAGTGCGTGGACAACGATGGACCGCTGGGCGGGCCCGGCACGCCGCTCGACTGCGATGCCCTGAAGCGGCGCGACACCGGGTGCGGGAAGTCGTTTCGCATCGCCGGGGCGGGGCCTTGAGCTTCTCGCTGCAGTTGCGCGAGCTGTTCATCGCCTATGGCCTGACGGCCTGCGGCATGCTCATCGGGCTGCTGCTCATGCGCGCCGACCACCGCGCGTATTTCCGCTGGCCGGTCTACTCGGCCATGGTCATGGCGCTCGGTGTGGTGTTGTGGAACCTGCTGCGAAAACACCTGTTGCCCCAGGAATGGGGCGCCCTGTATTACAGTGCACTCGCGTTGTATTTCTTGCTCGGACTCGCCGTGGGCCTCTTGCTCGGGCGCCTCACCGGGCGTAAAACCTCGAAGCTCGATACATAAGGAAAGCGCCATGGCCAAGTCGAAGAAAAAGAAGTCGAAAATGAAGTCGAAGGCGAAATCGAAGTCAAAGCCGATTCGCCAGAAGAAGGCGAAATCGAAGGCGAAGGCGAGGAAAACCAGAAGCCTGCCGGCGCCGACAATGATGATGATGAGCGGACCGGGAACGACGCCGCCGCCGAAAATCGACGACGAAGGCTGACTACTTCGGGAACTTGAGCCCCGCCATGGACGGCTCCTGCCGCAGGCGCCAGGTCATGCGCCATCCTTTCTTCCAGGCCGTGTCGATGGCGTCCTGCGCCTCGCGCATCTGGCCGCGCAAGGCGAAAGATTCGGCGCGCAACACGTAAAGGCCGTAGTGATCGCCGCCGTTCTTCTCGTATGTATCGAGCAGGCGGTCTAGGTTGTCGAGTACCTTCATCGCCTTGGCGCGATCGCCACCGCCATTGATCTCGATGGCGGCGCGGATCAGCGCCGCTGAATATTCAAAGCGGATCTGACTCCCGTCGAACATGTCGGCGGTCGACAGCGGCAAGATGCGTTCGGCGTGCGCCAGCGTGGCACGCGCGGCCACCGCGTCGCCGCCCATGAGCTGCAGGCGCGCGAGCTCGGCGAGCTCGGCGCCGGTGCCGGCCTTGCTGACCATCTGATGCTCGGCGAGCCAGGCCTTGACGGCGTCGCGGCCGCCTTCGACGTAGACGATGGACGACTCGCGCGACAGGGCGAAAAAGCCGCTGTCGTCAGGCAGCTCGCGCAACACAGTGCGCGCCGCGGCGGGCTTGCCCTGGTTGAGCAGCAGGTCGATTTTCTGCTCCGCAAGATACGTATCCTGCGGCTGCAGCCTGCGGGCTTCGTCGAGCCAGCGGATCGCCTCGTCCGTCTTGCCCTGCGCGCGCGCGATCCAGCCGGTGGTCATCAATCCCCAGATGTGGGTGGGCGCGAGCTCGCGCGCCCGCGCGCAGGCGGCCGTGGCTTCGGCGTAATCGCCGAGGTCCACGAGCTCCATGCAGCGGAACACGTGCGGCATGTTGTCCATGGGATCGAGCCGCGCCGAGGCTGAATAGTGTTTCAGCGCTTCGCCCGGCTGCGCCCGGCGGTCGAACAGGTTGCCGAGGAAGCGATGGCTCGCGGCGTCGTTGGGATTCAGCTTGGTCGCGCGCTGCAGCAGCGGCATCGCTTCGTCGAACCTGAATTCCTCGGTGCGCAGCCAGCCCTTCACGGCCAGCACTTCGGCGAGGTTCGAGTTGATCTGCATGGCGCGATCGATCAGTGGCTCCACCTCCGCCTTCACGTCTTCGAGCGGCGCGTGATTGAGCGACAGCCCGTTGAGCAGCGATTCGGCGAGTCCGGTGAGCGCCGGGATGTATTGCGGATCGGCCTCCACCGCGCGCCGGAAATACTGGATGGACTTCGCGTTGTCTTCGGCGGTGCGCCGGCTCTGGCGCGCGCGTCCTAGCAGGTAGAATTCGAGCACCTCCATCTTTTCCGGCTCGCGCTGTGCCCACAGCTCCGAAGTCTCCTTCGACAGCGTCAGGTGCATCGCTTCGGCGACCGAGCGCGATACCGTCTCCTCGATCTCGAAGATGTCGCCGATCCGGAAGTCGTAGGGCTTCGACCAGATGTGCAACCCGGTCTCCGCGGCGATGAGCTGCACCGTGATTCGCAATTGGTCGCCGGAGCGCCGCAGGCTGCCCTCGAGCACGTGCGTGGCACCGAGTTTCCTCGCGATCGTACGAACGTCCTGCGGCTGGTCCTTGAACGCGAACGCCGAAGTGCGCGCGACCACGCGCAGCGTGGGAATGTTGGCGAGCCAGTTCGACAGCTCTTCGGTGAGGCCGTCGCACAGGGCCTGCTCACTCTGGTCCACGCTCATGTCGACCAGCGGCAGCACCACGATCGTCGGCAAGCTCTCCCTGGCTTCTCCGACCTGGAACAGCTTGCCCGGCATTTTCCAGACGACCACCGAGAGGATCGCCGCCACGAGGATGCTGCCGAACCCCAAGGCGAGCCGTTTGTAGGGCGCGCGCCGGTCGGACGAGCGCCGGCTGAGACCTAAGCCGGTTTCGAACTGCGTGGGAACGTAATGCGTGGGCAGCGTCGGGACGTCGCCCGTGTTCATGGCCTGAGGCGCTTGTTCCTCGATCCGGCCGATGAACCGATAGCCCTTGCGCGGCAGAGTTTCGATATAGCGGGGGGTTTCGGCGTCGTCTCCCAGCGCGATGCGCAGCTTGCGCATGGCGCTGTTGAGACCGGTGTCGAACTCGACCACGCCGGTCGGCCAGAGCCGGGCGATGAGCTGTTCGCGCGAAACCAGGTCCCCGGGGTGCGAAACCAGCTCCTCGAGGATCTGCAGAGGCTGGTCCTGAAGGCGGTGGGTGCTGCCATCCCGAGTGATTTCGCCCGAATCGAAGCTCACGGACCAGCCATCGAAATGTATGACTCGCTTATCCATGCACCTTCCGGTCATTCGGGGGGTGAATCATAGACAAGTCAGCGCCGAATCAGCGCCCGTCCATCGCCTCGCCGCGACCATAGGGCGAGTCTCCGCCCCGCAAACCGCACAAAAAAGACGCATGGAGGTAAAACGATGAATTTCAGCGCGCATCGCAGCATCGGCCCCGAGCCGGAGGCTCTGGTACCCACGAAGCCGGGTCCCCGACCGCCGCCGAAACACCTGTCCGCCCGTGCATTGACGGCTTTAGTTAGTCAGTTGACGACGGGATATCCCAATCCTGACGGCCCGGAGATTCCTCCGGGCCCCCTGGACCCGTACATCCGCAGGGCCCTCGAGCGCTCGGTCATCGGCGCCGGGGCCGGCGGTTATCTCTGGCGTGTCATCGCGGAGAAACATCCGGAGATCTGGGACGTCATCGGCGGCGACCCGCACTCGCAGGTTGCACTGAATCCGCAGCCCCTGCCGCCGAAGTCCGCATTCCTCGCCGCCGTGATCATGGAATTCACCGAACGCATGGCGATGGTCGCGGAAATCGCCGACCTCATTCCGCGTCCGGGTGGCGAGCGTGGAATCCTCATCGTTGGCGGTCACGTCGCCAGGTTTGTCGATGAAATCTGCGGCAATGGAATGCACATCCGCTGGCCGCTGCCCTGGCCCGCGCCGCCGTGGTTCTCGGACACGTTGAATGGCACCGACCTCATCGTCATGGGCACACAGTTTCAACAGGCGGCCGTGACCGCGGTGGATCGCGACCTCGGCCGCACTTTCGCCGACGCCGCGCACGCGTTGCTCGAGGCGGGAGCCGCAAAGCTGGTTTGATGGAGAGCGGGGGCAAGGATGCCCTCGGATTGAATACCACGGTGCCCTCCTCCCCCAGGGCACCGTGGTCTCTCTGCTAGGCTTGCGCGGCGTTAATCCGGGGAGCCCATTCATGACGATCATCCGAGTGGCGCTTGCCGCCATCGCCGCCTTTGCCATCGCTTCATTGGGAATGGCCACATCCGCGGCCGCGATGACGCTGATCCCAAAGATGGACGTCCCAAGCCCGGACGGGCGCCTGGTGTTCACGTTCACAATGGATGAGGGCGGCCAGCCGATCTACTCCGTGAGTCTCGCCGGCAAGGCGGTGCTGCAGAAGTCGCACCTGGGCGTGGTGCGCGATGACGCGGATTTCTCGGTCGCGCTCTCGCCCACGGCCAACTACGGCAAGCGCCTGGCCTCGCTCGAAAAGATCAGCGACCGCTACGAGCTGCTCAATTCCAAGCGCCGCCAGAATTCCTACCGGGCGAATCGTGCCGTCATCGAGCTGCAAACGGCTGCCGCCGCGCGCATGGACATCGAAGTGCAGGTGTCGAATGACGGCTTCGCGTTCCGCTACGTGTTTCCCGAGACGGACGCGAAGATCCACAAGATCTCGAGAGAGGCATCCTCATTCAATTTCCTCGCCGGCACGCACGGCTGGCTGCAACCGATCGCGCCGGCGCGTTCCGGCTGGCACGAATCGAATCCTTCCTATGAGGAGTATTACGAGCGCGACATTCCGGTGGGGCAGCCTTCGCTGCAGGGCGGCGCGTGGGTTTTCCCGGCGCTGTTCCGCTCGCCTGTCCAGGGAGGCGACACGTGGTTGTTAGTCAGCGAGACGGGACTTCGCCGTAACTATTGCGGTTCGCGGCTGCTGGCCGCAAGGCGCAGCAGCGAGTACTTCATAGACTTTCCGGGACCGCTCGAGACCAGCAATGGTGGCGCGGTCACGCCGGAATCCACGCTGCCATGGACCACGCCGTGGCGCTTCGCCGTCGTCGGCGACCTGAAGGCGATCACCGAATCCGCGCTGGGCACCGACCTTGCCGATCCACCGGCGAAGGGTTTCAAGACCACGGCGTCCGGGCCCGGCAAGGCGTCGTGGAGCTGGCCGTTGATGGGCGACGACAACACCGTGGTCAACGTGCAGAAGAAGTTCATCGACTATGCGGCGCAGATGGGCTGGCAGTACACGCTGGTGGATTCGGCCTGGGACCGGCAGATCGGCTACGACGGCCTGAAAGAGCTGGTCGAATACGGCCGCGCGAAGAACGTGAAGATACTCATCTGGTACAACTCCGCCGGCGAATGGAACACCACGCCGTTGACGCCGCGCGATCGCATGTTCGACCCAGCCACGCGGCGCGCCGAGCTTTCGAAGATCAAGGACCTCGGCATCGCCGGCGTCAAAGTGGATTTCTTCGCGGGCGATGCGCAGTCGACCATTGCCTATTACCAGGACATCCTCGAAGACACCGCACGCATCGGTCTCGCCACCAACTTCCACGGTGCCACGCTGCCGCGTGGCTGGCAGCGCACCTGGCCGAACCTCATGACGATGGAAGCGGTGCGCGGCCTCGAATACAACACGTTCGAACAGCGCAACGCCGAGGAATCGCCCACGCACGACGCGATGCTGCCGTTTGCGCGCAATGTCTTCGACCCGATGGACTTCACGCCGGTGGTACTCGATCGCCTCAACAATACCGTCGAGCGCCGCACGTCGGCGGCGTTCGAGCTGGCGACTTCGGTGCTGTTCACCTCGGGCATCCAGCACTTCGCCGAGATTCCCGCCGGCATGGCCAAGGCGCCCGCGTACGTGCGCGACTTCCTGAAGAGAGTGCCGGTAGTTTGGGATGACGTGAAGTTCATCGACGGGTTTCCGGGTCAGTACGTGGTGATGGCCCGGCGGGCCGGCTCCACGTGGTACGTCGCCGGCATCAACGCCGACCGCGCGCCGCGCAAGGTGAAGATAGACCTGAAAGCGCTGGGGATCACGAAGCAGGGCGCGCTCATCACCGACGGCATCGACTTCCTTGGCTTCAAGAGCGAACCCTTTCCGCTCGAGAAGGGCGTTACATCGGACGAGATCACCATTCGCCCGCGGGGCGGGTTCGTACTGACACTGGAGTAGCCCATGCGATGCGGCGCGCGCTTGCCATTGGCTTTGGCCATGACATGGTGGATGGCCGGCACCGCGCATGCGCAGAGCTGCGAGGAGCTGCGACTGAGTGCAGCGATGCTGGATTTCGATGTCGAAACGACCAATGGACTGCCCGGCGGATGGTCCGGATATCCAGCCGGCACCGTGTTCCGCGACTCCGTTCAGAAACACAGCGGCCCGCGCTCGCTGCGCCTCGAGCGCAATGACAAGAGCGCCGGCGAGTTTACTTCCGTGGCGCGCAGCCTCCCGATTTCCTTCACGGGAAAATCCATCGAGCTGCGCGGCTGGATGCGCGCCGAAGGTGGGACGCCCCGCTTGTGGATGCGGCAGGACGGCGAGAAGCCGAGCCTCGCCTTCGTCAACCTCGACGATTCTGCCAAGGTCACGGGTGAGTGGGCGCGCTATTCGATTCACTTCGAGCGTCAGCCCGAGGCGCAGACGCTGATCTTTGGCATCAGCTTTTCGGGAAACGGCCGCGCGTGGGCGGATGGTTTCGAGCTGTTGATCGACGGCCAGCCACTCGAGGGCACCGAGCCCGGCGCTCGCGAATCCGTCGTGTCGCGCGACCATGAGTTCGACGCAGGCTCGCGTTTTTCAATGGCACAGGTCAGCGACGCGCAGCTCGACGCGCTCGTACTCACCGGCAAGGTGTGGGGATTCCTCAAGTATCACCACCCGGCGGTAACCGCCGGCCAGCGTCATTGGGATTTCGATCTGCTGCACAAGTTGCCGATGCTCATGGCCGCGCGGAGCCCGCGTGATGTGCGACGCCTGCTGGTCGAATGGATCGACTCGCTGGGGCCGGTGCCGCCGCGCTCCACCCTCGCGGACAGCCAGGAGCTGCAGTTGCAACCGCAACTGGCCTGGCTCGGTGACCGGAAGCTGCTCGGCAAGGATCTCAGCGAGCACCTGAAGGCTATCTACCGCAATCGGCTTCCCGGCCGGCAGAATTTCGTATGCATCAGTCCGAACGTGGGCAGCGCGCTGCTCGGTGACGAGCCTGACTATGCGCAGGTGAAGTTCCCGGACACCGGCTTCCAGGTGCTCGCGATCTACCGGTTGTGGAACGTGGTCGAGTACTGGTTCCCGTATCGCGCGCTCATCGACGAAGACTGGGATGACGTGCTTCGTGACTCGCTGCGCAACGCGGCGGCGTCGATGGAGTCCGCGGCTTTCCAGCGCGAGATGCTCGCGCTGGTCGCGCGCGTGGATGACGGACACGCCAATCTGTGGAGTTCCGGTGAACTGCGCGAACCCGTGGGCAAGTGCGTGCTCCCGGTGCATCTGCGCTACCTGCAGGGAAAGTTCGTCGTCAAGGCGCTGGCCACGGACGACGAGAACGCGCGCAGGTTCAAGGCGGCAGATGTACTGCTCTCGCTGGACGGCACGCCCGTCGATGACATCGCGCGCAACGCGCGCCGGCTTTACGGCGCGTCGAACGAGAACGCGCGCATGACGCAGATTGCGCGGGGCCTGACGCGTGGAGCGTGCGGCAACGCTCGGGTCGAGGTGATGCGCGACGGTGTGCAGGCGATCGAGGCTCAGCGCGTGCCCTTCGTGCCTCAGTTCACGGCCGGCTGGCGCAATGATCGGCCTGGCGATACTTTCCAGATGCTGTCGCCGGAGGTGGCGTACCTGAAGTTGTCGTCCATAAGGTCGGCGGAAGTCGCGGGATACATCGAGAAGGCGCGCGCCGCGAGGGCGCTGATCGTGGACATCCGCAACTATCCGTCCGAATACGTGGTTTATTCGCTGGGCACGCTTCTGGTAGATAGCAAGACGCCCTTCGTCGCTTTCACGATGCCGGATCTTTCGAATCCCGGTGCGTTCCACTGGGCTGCTTCCCCGTCACTCGAACCACAGGAACCGCACTTTGGTGGCCGCGTCGCGATTCTCGTCGACGAAACATCGATGAGCCAGGCGGAATACACCGCCATGGCACTGCGTGCGAGCCCGCGCGCCATCATCGTCGGCACGCAGACCGCGGGAGCGGACGGCAACATCGTGCCGATCAGGCTGCCCGGAAATCTTGGCGCGGCGATGAGCGGTCTCGGCGTCTTCTATCCGGATCGCCGTCCGACGCAGCAGGTGGGTGTCGCGCTCGACATCGAGTGCCCGAACACCATCGCCGGCTTGCGCGAAGGCCGCGACGAGACGCTCGACTGCGCGCTGCGTGAGCTGGCGAAGAATCCATAGGCGGGTATCAAGCGCTCATCTGAAATCGACGATCTCATCCTTCAGCGGAAGCCCGCGCGTGCGCCGCTCTGCCGGCCGATCGCCGGTGGCTGAAATCTGGTACTCGTCGATCACATAGGGAAGGCCTTCGCCGACGATCGGCTTGGCGGAGGTGGTCACTTCGAAGTGCAGATGCGGCTCGCGCGCGTCGCCCGAAGCGCCGATTCTCGCCAGTAGTTGGCCGCGCCGCACGCGATCGCCGGCCTTCACCTGCAGGCTGCCGGCCTGCAAGTGAAAGTAGTGCGCGAATTGCCCGTGGCCCAGGTCGAGCGTGATGCGATTGCCAAAAATGGTGGCCAGGGTGATCGGCACCGCCGGATGAAATGCTTCGAAGTGCCCCGGCACGTTGTCGGGAAAGCCGTCTTTCACGGCCACCACTCGCGCGTCGGCCACCGCCCGGACCGGCTTTCCATAGGCGTAGTACGCGCGCTTGTCGAGCTTGTCGCCCGAGAACGGCGCGCCGTTTTCAACCTGCTTCCAGTCGGTGGCGAATCGCCGGTCGATCGTTGCGCGGCCTTCCATCACGAGAACTCCCCGGCGGTGATGATTTTCCGGGTCGTTGCTGGGAGCGTCGGATCCCAGCCAGTGCATGCCAGTGACCGGCGAAGTGAGTACCCGGAGCAGGTTTTGCGTACCGACCACGGGACCTTCCGCCACATTGTCGGCGGTGAGCACGCGGTGGCGAAGATGCGTCGGAACCCTGGCGGAGCGATCGAGTGAGACCCACATGAAAGCGACGGCGCTGGCGCCCGGCAGGATTTGAGTCTTTGCCGCGCCTTCAACCGCTGGCGTGTGTGCAACGGATTCCAGGATGGAATCGAGTTGCTCGCCGGCGATTGCGGTGAGCGGGGGCGCGGCCCGCGCATCGGCGTCCAGCACCTCGATGCTTCGAACGGTGATGGTGTCCGATCCGAAATTGCGTAGATAGACCTCGTACGCGAGGTTGGTACGGCCCCCGCTCTGGAAAGGTGTGGGCTCGAACAGCACCGCCACCTCGAGAGGCAGGGGCCACTGCTCCGCCGCCGGCGCGTTGGGTTGCTGAGTATCCGCGGCGGCGATGGCAACCGTGCTCAGGAGCACCAGCGCCAATCCGAGCAATAGCGACTGACTAATGATCTTCATGCCGCTTTATACGCACCAGGTGCGCAACGGGTTGCATTGACATGTGACCAAACGGTCACATATATTGCGCCCATGCTCAGCGACGATCTGGTGTTCAAGGCTCTGGCGGATTCATCGCGCAGGTTCCTGCTCGATCTGCTGCACAAGCGCGATGGCCAGACGCTCTCCGAGCTCGAGTGGGAACTCGAGATGACCCGCTTTGGGGTCATGAAGCACCTCAAGGTGCTGGAAGAGGCCGGCCTGGTCATCACGCGGCGCGCAGGCCGCGAGAAATTACATTTTCTGAATGCCGTCCCGATCCGTCTGATTCACCACCGCTGGATCGACAAATACAAGGAGCGCGAACTGTCCGCGCTCGCCGACCTCAAAAATACACTGGAGAAAACCAAATGCCCCCCGTTGCGCAAGAGAGCCTGAGGCCACTGCCGGCCAGTTCGACCACCCACATCCACGAGATCTACATCAAGGCCGAGCCGGGTGCGATCTGGGATCACATCACCAGTCCCGAATTCAACGGGAAATATGGTTACCGGGGCGTGAGCCACTATGAGCTCAAACCGGGTGGAAAATTCCGCTGCATCGCCAACGCGCAGATGCAGGCCATGGGATTGCCCGAAGTGATCGTCGATGGCGAAGTCATCGAAGCGAAGCCACCGGTCAAACTGGTGCAGACCTATCGCTTCCTGTTCAACGAGGCGCACCGGGCGGAAGGTTTTTCTCGCATCACCTTCGAGATCGAGCAGACCGCGGGCGGCTTCTGCCGGCTGACCGTCACGCACGACACCACGGGCCTGCCGATGATGACCGGCGCCACCACGTCCACCTTCAGCACGCAGGGCGGCGGCGGATGGAACTGGATCCTCAGCGATCTCAAGTCGCTGCTGGAGACCGGCAAGACGATGGCCTGATCGAATTCGTCCTCGCGCGGGAGCGGGCGGCACGCCGCTCACTCCCGCACGAATTCGTCGATCTCATCAAGTGCGGCCTGGGCCCGCGCGATGCTATATCCCACATATATGCGATCCATGAGCGCGGAAACACGGCCCCTGCCGCGCTGCGCCCAACGGTCGAAAGCGTACGACAGCCCGGCGCCGATCGCTCCGCCGATGGCCGTATCGATCACCGCCGCGGGCGCCACCGCCCAGAGGTCGACGCCGGCCACCACCTTGGCGCCGACGACCAGCATTGCCGGCGCCGCGAGAAACGTCAGCATCCAGGTCCATTTGAATGAGTGGATCTCCCGGCGGCGCAACAGCGCGAGATAGCGCTGGATGGTCACCACGGGCGCGGCGTAGTTGATGCGCACGATGATCAGAACCCGCATGACGGCGTCGATCATGAGCGCGACGCACATGGCGTGCACCACCATGCCGCTCACGAACAGCGACGGCGTGCCGAGATGCGCGAACCAGAACCGCGCGAAGTAGGCGGTCAACGCGAGTCCGATGGCGAACTGCAGCGGCTGCATCAGCAATATCGGCAGCAGCCACCGCTTGGTGCGGCGCGCGCGTGATTCGGTGAGCAGGCGCAGGTTGAGCGAGAGGCTGCGCTCGAGCTTCCGGTCGAGCTCCTGCCACTGCCGCTTGAGTTCATCGAGTTCCATGGGTTTCTCCGAAGCGCCGCACGCGCTCCTTGAGCCGGTTGATCTTGGTGGTCACATTCGTCTCGCTGATGCCGAGAATCTCGGCGATTTCCCGCGTCGAGTGTTCGTCGAGGTAGAGCAGCAGCAGCGCGCGGTTGAGCGCGTCGAGCTGCGCGATGAACTCGCCCAACACGCGTGGCGCCTCGTCGGCCCCGGACTCGGATACGAGCGGATCGGCCACTTCGTGCAGCTCCAGCTCCAGGGGCACGGTGCGGCGCTCGCGCGTCGCGTGGCCGCGCAGATGGGAAATCCCCACGTTCAGCGCGATGCGATACAGCCAGGTCGAGAATGACCGCGAGGCGTCGAAGGCGGGAAAAGCGCGCCACAGCTGCGCGGCGATCTCCTGCGCCAGATCCTCGCGGTCCGCGGCCCGTGCATAGGTGTTGGCGACCTTGAACACCATGCGCCGGTGTTGCTCGAGCAGCGCGACGAACTGCTGCCGCGAGGCGTCGGATATGGCGGTGGTGGCATTCATGGCTGTCAACACTATGATTCGCCACGCCGGATGATTTGTCACAGGCCGAGGCGTTTGTTGAATGAGGACCCTGCGACTCAAGGTAAAGCCGGGCTCCCGCGTGGAAGGCCTGGCGGAGCTGCCCGATGGGAGCTGGGTGGCGAGCGTCAAGGCGCCGCCGGTAGATGGAAAAGCCAACGCGGCGGTCGTCGCGCTGGTGGCGAAGCATTTCGGGTTGCGCAAGGCGCAGGTGCGCATCAAGAGCGGCGCTTCGGGCCGCCAGAAGCTGGTTACTCTCGAGGGCTAACAAGAATGATCACGCTGTACACCTTCGGCCCGTATTTCGGACTGCCCGACGCCAGCCCCTTCGTGATGAAGGGCCAGATGCTGCTCAAGCTCGCGAAGCTCGAATACCAGGAGAGCACCAGGGGATTTCCGCGCGCGCCCAAGGGCAAACTGCCCTACATCGACGACGATGGCACCGTCATCGCCGACTCGACGCTCATGCGGCTGTATTTCGAGCGGAAGTATTCCGTCGACTTCGACCGCGGGCTATCTACACGGGATCGCGGCGTGGCCTGGGCCACGGAAAAGATGCTCGAGGATCACCTGTACTGGGTGATGGTGTACTGGCGCTGGATGAAAGACGACAACTTCGAAAAGGGTCCGGCGAACTTCTTCAAGCGCGCGCCGGCCCTGATCCGGCCGCTGGTGAAGTGGACAATACGCGGCAAAGTGCGCCGCAACCTGCACGGACACGGCATCAGCCGCCACAACGAGGCCGAGATGACACTCATGTCCGACCGCGCATTCGAAGCGCTGTCACGGGTTCTCGGCGACGGGCCCTATCTCATGGGCGGCCAGGTGTGCGGCGCCGATGCCACGGCATTCGCGTTCATCGCCGGCGCGTTGTCGCCGGTGTTCGAGTCGCCGGCGCATGCCAGGGCGCGCAGCCTGCCGAATCTGGTCGCCTACCGCGACCGGTTGATGGCGGAGTTCTACCCCGGATTCGTAAAATAATGGGGACAGCCCCGCCAGGGGCCGTTCCTCGTTTCCTAGCAAACGGGGACACGCCTCGACACAAGGATCGTTCATGAAATTCCTTCGATTGTTTGCCGCCGTGCTGCTGGCATTGCAGCTTTCCGGTGCGGCTTTCGCCGATAGCTCCCCGCCGGACACGCGCGCCGCCTATCTGCGCGTCGTAGATCGGCCGAAAGCGGCGCTCAGGCCCGAGCTCACTGAAATGGCCCCGGTCGACGGCCTGAAGAAATATCACCTGTGGTTCTACTCGGACGCCACCGAGCGCGTGCCGGGCTATCTACTTCTGCCCGACAGCGCGAAGTTCAAAGGCCCGCGGCCCGCGGTCATCGTGCTGCACGGCACGGGCGGCACGAAGGACAGCGGCCAGATCGCCGAGCTCGTGCTCAAGGCGGCGCGCGCCGGGTTCATCGGCGTCGCCATCGACGGCCGATTCCATGGCGAGCGTACCAAGGCCGGCAGCGGCTCGGCCGAATACAACGACGCCATCGCGCGCGCGTTCAAGACCGGCCAGGGGCATCCGTTCTATTTCGACACCAGCTGGGACGTGATGCGCCTCATCGACTATCTGGTCACGCGCAAGGACGTGGATGCGGCGCGCATCGGCCTCACCGGAATCTCCAAGGGCGGCATCGAGACCTATCTGACTACCGCCGCGGATACGCGAATCGCCGTGGCCGTGTCCTACATCGGCGTGCAGGGATTCAAGTGGGAGCTCGACAACGGTCAGTGGCATGCTCGCATCCACACCATTCAGGACGGCTTCGACGCGGCGGCCAAGGCGGCTGGCAAGTCGAACGAAAGCGTGGACTTCGTGCGCGAGTTCTACGCGCGCGTCGCGCCCGGCATCGACGGTCAGTTCGACGGGCCGGCGATGTTGCTGGCCATCGCTCCGCGTCCCTTGTTAGTGGTGAATGGTGACTCTGATGCGAACACGCCTATCGCCGGCGTGCGCCTGTCGATCGCCGAGGCGAAGCCTCTCTACGATGCCGTGAATGCGTCCGACAAGCTGAAGTTGATCATTCAGGAAGACACGCCGCACCGCGTGGATCCGGAGAGCATCGAGGCCGGCATCGCCTGGTTCGTGCACTGGCTGAAGCCCTGAGCGTCAGCGCTGCGTCAGTTCCCGGCTGACGCGAATGTAGGCATTCGCCGGCCTGTCCGTGGAGTTGTTCCGATTCGCATCCGGCGTGCGAACCCGTCACCGCACCCCATGTGAACTAGCATGCTCTCGCGACCAATAGAGGATGTCGCAGGCATGATCGTTTTCGCTGCATACTCCCAACCGCCGACAGGGAAACCAGGATCGAATCATGGCAGGGAAAGAACGCCGCGTACCCGCGAGCCAGCTTGCAAGGGACTACGGCGTGAGTCTCAACGACTTCACTAGCGAAGTGACTGCGCTGCTGGCGCGGGCACTGAAAGACGCTGGGAAGCTCGGCGACAGTGAGAGCCTGAGCGCGGGTGCAGGGCGGCGTGAAATATGCGCTGCGGTGTCGGCAGCCATGGTCACCGCGCTCGACGCGTCGGCGCTGTCGGATGAGGAACGAAACAAGCTCCGGCCGTTGGTCGACGACGTCCTGATTCCATTCTGGACCACTCATTGCGCCAGCGATTCAGGCGCCGCGGCTTATATCACCGGACGATCCGCGCACTATCTTTCCGGCCGCGTCGCCGGCAGCCAGGTGAAAACCGCGGTCAACATCGTCACCTCCCTGCTGGAGGCCCTCGAAATACCGCCCGAGCGGCGCGAAGAGCTGACGGTGACACTGGCGCCTTCATTTGCGCATCGCATGGTCGGCGACATCTATCGCATCAACGACGTTCGCGCCAGGTTCGGCATCGAGCTGTCACTCATAGCGACGCTCGCCGCCCTGCTGCAGATCACGGTTTCTTATGAGGCGGTAATGCGCATCCTGCGCGTGGGCTAGCGCTCGCGAAGGAGTCGCGCCAGCTCGATGGCCACCATCTCGATGGCGGTGGTGACGCTCAGCAGGAAGTGCGCATCGAGTGTCGCGCGCGCAAACCTCTCTTCGGCGAGCGCCGCCAGTTCCCTGGCGCAAGCCACCAGTACACCGAGCTGCAGACCGTTCGCGGTCCCCATGATGCGTTGGCCGTTGAAACGGACTTCCTGCCACGTGGCATCGTCGCCCGCGATGAGCTTTGGCACAGCGCGACGCATTTGTTCGACTTCGCTGAGACTGCGTCGCAGGAAAAGCTCGACGAGTTGGGCGCGGGTCGCGTCCGCGCCGGGTTCCGGGTCGCGAACGTCGTTCATGAAGTGAGTCTTTGCATTCGTAGGTTGCTAGCCTACGTAAAAACCGGTGGCGCACCCAGAGAGACCGGAGATAGTCGGCCGTACGCTGAATCCCACAGAACGCATCGGCGGCGCCTCCACTGTCATCGGGGCGAATGAAATCTCCGTAAGACGCGTAGCCAAAAGGCGACGCCACGCAAGGTGAATTGGCACTTTCTCAGCGGAAGTGCCGGCGCTTCCTAACAAACTCCCCAAACACGCGATGTTGCAGCGCTATCTTGGGGCAAAGACCACGCCCATGGGTTTCACCAGTGTTACGGGTTTTCCCTGCGCCGCCAGCTCGCCGGTCTTCGCATCCACGCTGAACACGCTCAAGTTCGCGCTGTCCTGGTTGCTGACGATCAGCCACTTGTTAGTCGGGTCGAACGTGAAGTAACGCGGTACTTTTCCGCCTGACGACACGCGCTGCTTGAACGTGAGCTCGCCGGTCTTCTGGTCGACGGCATACACCACGATGCTGTCCTCGCCGCGGTTCGACGCGTACAGGAACTTGCCGTTCGTGTGCACGGCGATCTCCGCCGCGGTGCTCGGATCCTTGAAGCCGTCCGCCAGCGTATTCACCGACTGGAATTGCGTGAGCACGCCGTTGGCGGAATCCCAGTTGAACGCCATGACTTCGTTGGCGATCTCCGCGATGCCATACACCCACTTGCCGTTCGGGTGGAACACTAGGTGCCGCGGTCCCATGCCGCCGGCCACCTTGGTGAACGGTGGATCGTTGGGCGAAAGCTTGCCGGTGCGCGCGTCGAATTTGTAGACCACCACCTCGTCCATGCCCAGGTCCGCGACCAGGCCAAACTTGTTGGTCGGGTCGGTGCGGACCCAGTGCGCGTATGGCTTGGTCTGGCGCTGCGGATGCACGCTCGAGCCGATGTGCTGCACGAAGGCGGTCTGCTGATCCAGCGCTCCGTCCTTGGTGAGCGAATAGACCTCGACGAAGCCGCCGCCGTAGTTCGCGGCGAGCACGTAACGACCGCTGCGGTCGACGCTCACGTAGCTAGGGCCGCGACCCTTCGATTCCTTGTAGTTGAGCAGGCGCAGCGCGCCCGTCTTCTTGTTCTCCACCGCGAACGCGCTGACGCCGCCCGGCGTGCCGCTGTTGCACATGTAGAGGTGCTTGCCGTCGGCGGACAGCGTGAAATGCGCCGGATCGCGCGTCTCGATGATCATCCGCGGTTCGGACAGCGCGCCGGTGGTCGAATCGAACTCGGCCGCGGCGATGCCCATCTTGTCGGGGTTCTGGGTGGCGATGTAGAGCAGCGTGGTGTTGGCCATGGCGATGGTGCTTGCGCAGACGAGGGAGAGGGTGAGGAACGACTTGGCGGCGGGCCGCAGCAGCGCAGGTTTCATGGTCGTATGACTTCCTTGTGCGGGGGCGCAAGCATGCCACATAAGCCGCGCCCGGCGGTCGCAAAAACCGATACCCGTGGCCCGGGGGCGCGAAGTGGCAGGCGGGTTGTGAGGCGCGGCTATACTCCGCCACGAATGCGGCCCAAGTTGAAACGCAGCGAGCTCGACGGTCTGGCGGAGTTCTATTCGCTGGACAGCCGTCGAACCGAAACCATGCTCGAGCTCGCCGGCGCGCACCCGTCGCGCGCCGAGGCCATCCACTTTTTCGCCAACTGCCTGCGCATCGCCGGCGTGCTGTCGTTGGCCGCGGCCCTGGTGTTTTTCGTGGCCGCCAACTGGAGCCGGATCGCGGTGTTCGGCCGCTTCGCGCTCGTCGAGATCGTGCTGATCGCCTGTGTGGCGGTCGCGTTCGCGAGGCCGCCGCCGGCCTTCATCGGCCGTGGCGCCACTTTCCTCGCCTTCATTGCCAGCGGCGCCCTGCTCGCACTCTTCGGCCAGACCTATCAAACCGGCGCGGACGTCTACGAGTTGTTCCTCGGCTGGGCCTTGTTAGGCCTGCCGCTGGTCGTCGCCGCGCAATGGAGCGTGGCCACCGCCGCCTGGGTACTGGTGCTCGACACCGCGCTGGTGCTGTTCTGCGGCGGGCATCCCACCGGTGGTTTGATCTGGCTGCTGCTCGATGGATTTCACGTCCGGCCGGCACTTCTCATCATGGCCGCGGCCTGGGCGAATCTCGCGTTGTGGTTCGCGCTCGAGATCCGGCCCATCGACGCGGCTCCCGACTGGGTGCGACGGCTCATCCTGTCCTGCGCCTTCGGATTTGGAACCTGGGGCGGCGTGCTCGGTGTGCTGGGCGAGCGCGTGGAGTTCGAAACCGTTGGCGGCGACCCCGCCACGGTATTCGCGCTCGCCGTGGCCATGGCCGTGGTGACGGTGTACGCATTGCGCCGC
The DNA here is from genome assembly GCA_035995425.1 of Steroidobacteraceae bacterium. Classification (GTDB taxonomy): domain Bacteria; phylum Pseudomonadota; class Gammaproteobacteria; order Steroidobacterales; family Steroidobacteraceae; genus CADEED01. The sequence goes on along the minus strand of DASYKM010000201.1, from coordinate 3,357 downwards.
CGCACCGACGTCTATCCACTCGCGGTGGTCATGGGCACCTTCATCGTTGTCAGCCTGGTGTGGCTGGCCCGCGTCGCCGCGTTCCACGACGAGGGCACATTCCTGTTCCTCGCGCTGTGGCTCATCGGCACCTCGACGGCGGCCGGGAAGATACTCACTTCGCTCACGCGCCGCTGGCGCGCGGGAACGGCCGGATGAGCGCCTCCGCCTACATTGAATTCATCGCGCAGTTGCGCGCCCGCGGTGTCATACCGGACAAGGCGCCGCCGGAGGATTCCGCGGATCGCCCCTGGTTCGTCGCGCTGCTGCAGGGCGCCGCCGGCTGGCTCGCCGGAATCTTCCTGCTGTCCTTCATCGGGTTCTTGTTCAAACCCGAATCCACGGTCTCCATCTTCGCCATCGGCGGCCTGTTGCTGGGGAGTGCGTGGGCGCTGTATCACGCCGATCGCAGCGGTGTGTTCCTCGATCAGCTGGCGCTCGCCATCTCGATTGCCGGCCAGTTCGCCGTCGGCTGGGGAATCGTCAAGGATCACATGTCGGGGTTGCCCGTCAGCGCGACCCTGCTCGGGCTGCAGATCTTCGTGCTGCTGGTCATGCCTAACAAGACCGCGCGAACGCTGGCGGCCATGTTCGCGGCCATCGCCTGGGTATTCGTCGTGCGGTTCCTGCTGCGACCCGGCAGCGGCGAGGAACTCTTCTTCGGCGAGCAGTACGGGCGGACGCCGGCGCAGTTTCATTCCTGGGCAATCCCGGCCGGCTGGCTGATCACCTGGGTGCCGATGCTCGCGCTCGCGGCATGGCTGATCCGCAACGAAGTGCAGTGGATGTCGAGCGGCCTGCGCGCCTATGCGCGTCCGCTGCTCATCGGTGTATTGCTGGGCCTGGCGACCGGCGGCATCGACGTGCTGCCGATCAACGTGTTTGCCCTGGGCCTGCAACACGGTGGGATGCCTTTTTCCTGGGGTGCCTTGTTCCCATTCCTGAACGTCGGGTTGGCGATGGCCTCCGCCTACGGCGCATACCTCGTGCGCAGCAATGCGTTGTTAGGCTCGGCGGTCCTGGCCGCTCTGCTGCACCTGGCGAACTTCTATTACCTGTACGGCACCACGCTCATGTGGAAGTCGGCGATCATGGCTTTGGCAGGCGCGGCGCTGCTGCTGGCTGGAATCGCCTTGCACAAGCATGAAGCCGGGAGCGCGGCATGAATACCGTCCACGCGCGCAGATTGCTGATCGTCGCCGTGGTGCTGGTGCTCGCGGCGGTCAATTGGTCCATCTTCGCGAAAGAGCGCATCAAGACGAATGGCGAACGCATTTTCCTCGCGCTGGCCCCGGTCGATCCGCGTTCGCTCATGCAGGGCGACTACATGGCGCTGCGCTTCGACATCGCGCGCTCCATCCCCGCCGGGGCGAGTGGTAGCGCGCCATTGCGCGTGGATTCGAGTCGCATCGCGACGCTCGATCCGGATGTCAACGCGGGCGGCTTGCGCATCCGCTATCGCGTGCGAAACGGCCAGGTCTGGCTGGGCACCAACGCGTACTTTTTCGAAGAGGGCAGCGCTGAACGCTTCTCGGGCGCGCGTTACGGCGAGTTCCGCGTCGATCGCGCGAGTGGCGAGGCCGTGCTGGTGGGCCTGGCCGACAAAGATCTAAAGACGATGTAGCAGACCGGCACGCGACCGGTGAGATCAAGGTAGATAGCCGATCGCGCGCTGCTGGCGCAACGCGAGCACGCGCACCTCGTCGCGCTGCACGACGAATCGATACAGCGCGATGTAGCCGGATGCGCCAAACGAGACGACCAGCTCGCGCAGATCGTCTTCGAGGCGCCGGCCGACCAGCGGATGAGCCGCGAGATTCACGACCGCCGACTGAATCGCGGTCGCATTGCCGGCCTGCGACGCCTGTTCGATGTCGTCGAGCGCCCGCGCTGAATAGACTACTTTCGCCACGGCTTGGGTCGCTCATTGCCCGCGCCCCTGGCGAGGCGCTCCATCCAGGCGTGCACGTCTTCGGCGCGATAGACGTCGCCAGTGCGGTCGATCTCCGCGTCGGCCGCGAGCGCGTCCTTGACCAGCGCGCGCATCTGCTCTTCGTACGCCGTGTGTCTCTCGACCGCTTCGAGAATGATGCTGTGCACGGAACGATCGGTTTGCCTGGCGATCACGCCCAGGCGCGCGCGCAGCTTGGGCGGAAGCCGGATGGTGGTGGTGTCTGCCATAGGCTCGGAAACGTAGCACGGTGTTCGGCGCGCAACCAAAACGCCTCAACCCGTCCCAGTCGGAGGATGCCCGGATTCCCACTCTTATATATAGAATGCCCGCCACAGACCTTCCGGCCTTCCGCCCGAGAAAAACCATGAAAAACCTTTCTTTAAGCGCCCTCACGGTCGCGCTCATCCTTCCGGTCATTTCCTTCGCGCAAGCTCGCAGTGCCGCCGAAGCGGTCGCGGGTACCGCGGTCATTCCGCGCACGGCATTGTTCGGCAACCCCGAAAAGACCCAGGCGCGCGTGTCGCCCGATGGCAAATACGTTTCGTTCATCGCGCCGAAAGACGGCGTGCTCAATGTCTGGGTCGGTCCGCGCAGCGATCCGTCGGCCGCCAAGCCGGTGACCAACGACACCAAGCGCGGCATCCGCCAGCACTTCTGGGCTTTCGACAATCAGCACGTGCTGTTCATCCAGGATGAAGGCGGCGATGAGAACTGGCATCTGTACGCCACCGACGTGGTCGCCGGCACCACCAAGGACCTCACTCCTTACAAGGGCATCGCGGCGCAGGTCTCGGGCCTCTCGTGGAAAAAGCCGGGCATCGTCGCCGTGGGCCTCAACGATCGCGTTCCCGAATGGCACGATCTGTGGGAAGTGAACCTGACCACCGGCAAGCGCGTGCTCATCGAGCAGAACTCGCAGGAGTTCGGTGGCTACGACCTCGATCTCGATCTCAAACCCAAGCTCGCCTTGAAGACCGGCACCGACGGCAACGAGATTTTCCGCAAATCCGGCGGCAAGTGGGTGAGCCTGCTCAAGTATGGCCAGGACGATTCGCTGACCACCGGCACCATCGGCATCGAAGGCACGGGCAACACCGCGCTCATGCAGTCGTCGGTGGGTCGTGACAAGTCCGCGCTGGTCCGTGTGGATCTCGCCACCGGCAAGAGCACCGTGTTGGGCGCCAGCGAGCAGGCCGACGTCGAATCCGTCTGGACCGACCCGCGCACACACACGCCGCAGGCGTACACGGTCAACTATCTCAAGCCTGAAATCACCGTGCTCACGCCGTCGGTGAAGAAGGACGTCGACCTGTTGTCGAAGGAACTGGGCGACGGGTTCAACGTCACCAATCGTTCGCTCGACG
>DASYKM010000200.1:0-2489 GCA_035995425.1 Steroidobacteraceae bacterium | reverse complement strand
GGCAAGACCGATGCCACCGGCACGTTCAAGATCGCGCAAGGCCGGCGTGTCGATTTCTTCGTAGGTGAAGGTGCGAACAAAGTGGTGCTCGGCAGCGCCACCCCCGCCCTCGTCGCGAATGGCACCCTCTCCTTCTCGCTGAATGACCTCACTGAAGTTCAAGCCGCGAACGGCGAGCAGCATCTCGGTAACGTCGTAGGCTTGCTGGCCGCGCTCGATTCGAATGACGACATCGCGGATGGCGTGCAGATCGACGCCGCCGCGAACACCGCAGTAGCGCAGGCGGTGGCAGGCGGCAAATCGCTCAACTTCGACCAGGCCGGCGCAACGTTCAGCGCCGACCCGGTGGTCGCAGCGATCCTGGCTGCTCTCAAGCGCAATCAAATCGACGTTCAGGAAATCCTGGCGCAGTTCACGTTGCTGTTCCGTCAATCCCGGTCGAGCAGCATCGCCCTCACCGGCGACGACAGGCGCGCGGTGGTGGTGAATCGCCAGAAGAGCACGGTTTCGGTCATCCGCGTGCGCAAGGACGACGGCACTGATGCCGGCGATCTGCTCGCGGAAGTGCCGGTGGGCGCCGAGCCGCGCTTCGTTGCGCTGAGCCCGGACGACAAGCGCGCGTATGTGACGAACGCCATCGACGGCACGATGAGCATCATCGACCTCACCGCGCCCACACCGCAGGCTGTCGGCCAGGCGGTGTCCGTGGGCGCGGAGCCGCGCGGCATAGCGATTACGCCGAATGGCACCTACGCGTTCATCGCCAACCACACCTCTGAAGATGTCTCGGTAGTGCGGCTCTCGAACCTCGAGGTAGTGGGCCACGTGCATACCGGCGGCAACCCTTATGCAATCGCGATCACCAACGATGGCGACCGCAACGATCTCGACGAGCGGGTGTTTGTCACCGAGCTCTTCGGCGAGATCATCGACCCCACCCGTCCGGACGGCTTCGACGATGCCAAGCAAGGTGTGGTCGCCTCGTTCCGCGTCGGCGACGCCGTGCAAGGCACCGCGCAGGTGACCCGTCTGCTGCTGAAGCCGATGGCGTCAGGATTCGCCGCGGACCGCCGCCCCTTCTGCCTCAACACCCGCAAGGCATTGCAGGACGCGGGCACCGCGAAGTTCTTCAACAGTGGCGCCGCCGGCACCAACGACGGAGCCGCGCTGCTCGCCAAAGACACGTTCTGCCCGGACCTGAACTCGGCGGATGCCACCGACGCCGGCCCCATCGCGAAGAACCCGCAGAAGGTGTACCCGAACATGCTGTTCGGCGCCCTTGTGCGCGGCTCGTCGCTCTACGTGCCGAACGTTGGCGCACAGCCTGAGCCGCCGGTGCGCTTCAACGTGAACGTGCAGGCCCTCGTCGGCGTCATCGACCGCGTGCACGACGTAGAGTCCGCCCGCTCGGTGAATCTCAACTCGCAGGTGGCGAAGGAAACGCAACCCGCCGCGGGCGTTGTGAGCCTCGACCGATTGTTCCTGAACGACATCGTCGCGATGGACGCGGACAAGCGCGGCAAGGATTTCCTCATCGTCAGCCGGGGCGGCAACTTCGTGATCCGCGCGACGCGCGGCGCGGACGGCAAGCTCACCATTCTCGACAACGCCAACGCGGCCAAGCGCCTGCAGACTGGCAATCTGCCGAGCGGCGTGGTGATGAGCCGGGACGGCAAACGCGCGTACACGAACAATGAACTCAACACTTCGATCTCGGCGCTCGATCTTCAGAACAATGCCGTGCTCGCGCGCGATATTGAGTCGAGCGCCCCGCCCGCCCCGGGCACGGTCCAGCACCGCCGGCTGCTCGGCAAGCTCGCGTTCTTCACGGCGCTCGGCCTGCCGGACAAGCTGGACGACAATGGTGACGGCACGTTCGATGTAGCGCTGCGCGCGGTGACTCCACTGGAGCACCGTGGCAAGGCCTCCGACAACGGCTGGTCGAGTTGCGGCTCCTGCCACGACGATGGCCATTCGGACAACGTCACCTGGATCTTCGAGACCGGCCCGCGGCAGACGATCCCGCTGGAAGGCACTTTTGCCCGCAACGATCTCACGGACCAGCGCATCCTCAACTGGAGCGGTGTGCGCGGCTCGAATACCGACTTCAACAACAATGCGCGCGGCATTCAGGGCGGCAAGGGTTTCGCCACCGATGTCGGCGGCGTGGACCACACCGCACTCGTGTTCAATCACGGCCCGACCAAGGGTGTGAGCGACTCGCTGGATGCAATGTCGGAGTGGGTTGCGACGGTGCGCGCGCCCATCATGCCGAAGATTCCCGCTGCCACGGAGCAGACGGGCCGTGCGCTGTTCACCGCGAACTGCGCGGCCTGCCACGGAGGCGTGAAGTGGACGAAGAGCCGTACGAGCCCGGTGTACACGAACAACCCCACGTTCGCGGTGGATCCGATCGGCGTCAACTTCTTCGCTGGCGTGCCCGCAATCGATGCCGGTGTTGTCGCGGCCGGGCCGCAGATCGTTTCGGT
>DASYKM010000199.1:0-12015 GCA_035995425.1 Steroidobacteraceae bacterium | reverse complement strand
CACCAGTTCGACCGAGGCGGTGCCCACCGGCTTGCGCGACGCCGAGCCGTTGAAGATCACGTCGACCATCGAGTCGCCGCGCAGGTGCTTTGCCGACAGCTCGCCCATGACCCAGCGAACCGCGTCGATGATGTTCGACTTGCCGCACCCATTGGGACCGACGACACCGGTGAGATTGCTCGGAAATCCGACCGCGGTCGGGTCCGCAAAAGACTTGAATCCGGCGACTTTGATCTTGGTCAGGCGCATCGTTGGCTCGTGTCTCGCGTGCGGATGAATTGGCGGCGTAGTGTAAAGTAATCGCAATCTTTTTCAGGCTGCGTTTGCATGGCGCGGCTCGTGACAAATCCCGGCAATCAAGATGTCCACGCAACCATCGACACAACTTGAAACTTTCCCGAATCCCGCGCGCGAAACCGACTACACCATTCGCATGACGCTGCCGGAATTCACCTGCCTGTGTCCAAAAACCGGCCAGCCCGACTTCGCCACCTTCGAGCTGGAATACGTGCCGGGCGAACTGTGCATCGAGCTCAAGGCGCTGAAGCTGTACATGTGGTCGTTTCGCGACCGGGGCGCCTTTCACGAGGCCGTGACCAACCAGATCGCCGACGACCTCGCCCGAGCTTGCGCACCGCGGTTCCTGCGGCTTCAGGGCAGGTTCAACGTGCGGGGCGGAATCTACACAACCGTGGTCGTGGAACGGCGTAACCCAGGCTGGAAAGCGGCGCCAGTGGTCGAATTGCCCTGAAGCCACCTCAAAAATTCGCGGAAAAGCGACTATTTTCACGGCGCTGTACACGCAAAAGTTGGCCGGTATAATCCCGCGTCCTGCAAACCGGCCCCCTTCTGGATCCGGGCCTGGAGCGACACGAACATGCCGACCAAGCGAGCGGCCGCAAAGCCCGCAAAGCCCGCCAAGCCGAAGAAAGTCGAGAAACCAAAGTTGACCGCAAAGAAGCCGGCGGCTAAGCCCGTCGCAGCCAAAGCCTCCTCAAAGCCCGCGCCCGTCAAAGCTCCGGTCGCCGTGAAGCCGGTGCCGAAGGTCGTGCCCGTAACCGCAGCGAAGCCAGCTCCGGCCGCCAGCGCCACTCCCGTGGCACAGGCGATTCGCAAGGCCGCGCCGTCGGAACGCATCGTGGTAACCGCCACCGGTGTGTCGTCTTCGCAGGGTGGTCTCGCCGCCGGCGCACGCGCCGCTCCGGTCGATGCCGACGGTGACGACGAAGCCGGCAGCCTGCTCGCCGGTCCGCGCAACGTTCAGCCGTACATCGCCAAGCGCGGCGAGCAGTACATGAATGCGGTGCAGCTCGACCACTTCAGAAACATACTGAATGGCTGGAAGCGCGACCTCATGGAAGAAGTCGATCGCACCGTCTCGCACATGAAAGACGAAGCGGCCAACTTCCCGGATCCCAACGATCGCGCCACTCAGGAAGAAGAGTTCAGCCTCGAGTTGCGTACGCGCGATCGCGAACGCAAGCTCATCCGCAAGATCGACGAAGCGCTGAAGCGCGTCGAAGACGGTTCTTACGGGTACTGCCTCGAGACCGGCGAAGAAATCGGTGTGAAGCGCCTCGAAGCGCGACCGGTGGCCACGCTCACCATCGAAGCGCAGGAACGCCGCGAGCGTCGCGAGCGTCAGTATGGCGACCGCGACGACCGGTATCGCTGACCGAGCGACTCGAAGTGACTCTTGAAACTTCACAAACGCCGCCCCTTCAGGGCGGCGTTTTCCGTTGTGGCGCGTGAGCGCCTGGCAAGAGCCGTTTTCCGTTGTGGGGCGCAAGCCCCTGGCTAGGTTCGCGCCTTCCCCTACCGGCCCTCTGCATCTCGGCTCGCTGCTGGCCGCGGTCGGCAGCTATCTGGATGCGCGTGCCAATGGGGCGCGCTGGCTGGTGCGCATCGAGGATCTCGACACTCCGCGCGTAATACCGGGTTGCGCCGACACCATGCTGCGCACGCTGGAAGCCTTCGGCTTCGAATGGGATGGCGAAGTCCTGTTCCAGAGTACGCGCCGCGAAGCCTATCGCGAGGCGCTCGCCACCCTATCCGCCGCGCAACGCACTTTTCCCTGCAGCTGTTCCCGCAAGGATCTCGCGGCCATCGATGATGAGGCGGCGGGGTATCCGGGCACCTGCCGCAATGGGCCCGCGAGGTCCGGACCCACCGCGCTTCGTTTTCGCGTCGGCGATCGGCCTATCCACTTCGACGACCTCTATCTTGGGCCACAAAACTTCGACCTCGCGACTTGTGGAGACGTGGTCGTGGAACGCCGCGACGGCATCGCGAGCTACCAGATTGCGGTCGTGCTCGACGACGCATTCCAGCAGGTGACGCGTGTAGTGCGCGGCGCCGACCTGTTGACGAGCACACCATGGCAGATCGATTTGCAGCAGGCATTGTCGCTGCGCACGCCTATCTATGGTCACCTGCCGCTGCTGCTGGAAGCGGATGGCACCAAACTATCCAAATCCCGGCGAGCACTGCCGCTCGACCTAACAGCGGTTCCCGAAGCCCTGACATCGACCCTTACGTATTTGTCGCAGGCCCCACCCCCCGACCTGGCCCACTCCTCTATTAAAGATGTGTGGAATTGGGCATTTGCGCACTGGCAGCCACAAGCGCTTGCGGGCAAATCGGCGACCCGGTGTCACCCCCAAGCGACAGCGAAGCAGAATTCAACGGCAAAAATTGTGGGGTTCCAGAAGGTGTACTAAGGTAGCCCCCACATGGAGGGTGCAGCGATGAGCGAACCACGCGTAATAAAGAAATACCCGAACCGCCGTCTCTACGACACGGTACAGAGCAAGTACATCACGCTCAGCGACATCCGCGCGCTCGTGCTCGAACGCATCGAGTTCGTCGTCATCGACAAGAAGTCGCAGGACGACATCACGCGCAGCATCCTGCTGCAGGTGATCGCCGAGCAGGAACACGGAGTCGATCCGGTCATGAGCCGCGACTTCCTCTCGCAAGTCATCCGTTCGTATGGCGGCAACCTGCAGAACATGCTGAGCAGCTACCTCGAACAGAGCATGAAGCTGTTCGGATCGCAGCAGCGCGAGCTGCGCGACAAGGTGAAGGCCGTCGTCGGCATGGACCCGGTTGAAACCGTCGCGGGCGTCGCGCAGCGCAACTACCAGCGCTGGCGTTCGGTGCAGGACGAGATCTTCAAGACCCTCATGAATGCCACCGGACGTGGCGGACGTGACGGCGAAGAAAAGCCCACCGACGCCGCGAGCCACCAATAGGCTTCACGATTGCACCGTGGCCTCGCGTCCCTCCCGGGCGCGAGGCCACTTCCCTTACGACGAACTCAATCCGATTGCATGGCTCTCTGCCCGCAATGTGACCATTCGGTCCTCGTCCATACCCTTCTGACCGACAACCTCGCCGCGTACAGCTGCGGCAATTGCCTCGGCACGCTCGTAAGCCTGGTGGCCTATCGCGTCTGGCGCGAACGCACGGGCAGCAGCGAGCTGCCGACCACTCCGGTTGCCGAACCCGATTTCGAGCCGGCGGACTCCGTCGGCGCCAAGAAGTGTCCGAAATGCCGCTCGCTCATGAGCAAGTACCGTATCCGCAGCGACAAGACCAATCGCCTCGACTATTGCCCGCACTGCGAGGAGATCTGGCTCGACGAAGGCGAATGGCGCCTGGTCGAAGGCCTGGTCGTGTCGGGCGAATTCACCAAGGTGTTCACGCAGGCGTGGCAGTACGCGGTACGAGCCGGCATCACCGGTGCAATGGAAGAACAACGCCTGCGCGAATTGTTAGGCGCCGACTACGAACGCGTGATTCAGTTCGCCGACTGGCTGCAGTCGCAGCCGGGCAAACAGGAAATCCTCGCGCGCCTCATGCGCCGGCCGCACTGAGCGGCTCAATAGCCCTCGGCCACGTGGCGCGCCGCATCCGGCGCGCCGAACGCGTCGGGCCGGTCCGAAGTCGTGGCGCGTTGCAGATCGCGGGGCCAGCGCAGATCGTCGAACGGCATTCCGCGATGCATGGTGCAGCGGTTGTCCCACATCACCAGATCCCCAATGCGCCAGCGATGCGCGTAACGAAACTGCGGCTGCGTCGCATGCGAGGTGAGCGCCTCGAGCAATTCGCGTGCCTCATCTTCGCCGAGTCCTTCGATGCGGCCGATGTGCGAGGCGAGATACAGCGACGTGCGACCACTTTCGGGCAGCGTGCGCACCAGCGGTCGGAGAACGGGCGCGAATGCGTCGGTCTCCGCCGCGGTGAATTGCCCGATGCCGAGCTTGCGGCGCGAATGGAGAATGGAGTGTTCCGCCCGAAGGCCGCGCACGCGCGCTTTCAGTTCTGCGGCGAGGGAATCCCATGCGGCACGCAGGTCGGTGAACTCGGTGTTGCCTCCCACTGGCGCGATTGAACGCGCATACAGCATCGACATGTAGCCGGCCGGTGAATTGAATGAGCTGTCGGTGTGCCAGAGACGATTGCCCATCATGTTGAAGATTCGCTGCCGGCTGTCGGCCTGCCAGAGCCGGCCGCCGGCATCCAGGTTGGCGACGTCGGCGAGTTGCTCGTCCACGCGGAACGGTCCGCGTTTCATGGCCGAGTCCACGGTTTTTTCCAGCGGCCCGAAGTTCGCGGCGAAAGCCATGTGCTGCTGGGCGTCGAGCCGCTGCGCGGGAAACACCAGCACGGCATAGCGCGCAAACGCGGAGCGAATCTCTTCCATCACCTGCGGCTCGGGTGCACCACGCAGATCGACATCACCGATCTCGGCCGCGAGGCTCTCGGTGAGCGGATAGAGGGACAAAGGCATGCTGGAAGCTTGTACCGCCGCGGCGGCGATTGCCGCAAGCACCAACGGACAGAAACGAAAACGCCCGGCAATGCCGGGCGTTTTCGCTGGCGTTTCCGCCCCGCTCAGTTCGACGGGGGCACGTCTCTCATCGACAGACGCACACGACCCTGGCGGTCCACTTCGAGGACCTTCACACGAACGTGGTCGCCTTCCTTGAGCTTGTCGGACACCTTCTCGACACGCTCTTCGCTGATCTGCGAGATGTGCACCAGGCCATCGCGGCCCGGCAGGATGGTGACAAACGCGCCGAAGTCCATCAGGCGTGCGACCTTGCCTTCGTAGATACGGCCCACTTCGACGTCGGCCGTGATCAGCTCGATGCGCGCCAGCGCTTCGCGACCGGCAGCGCCCGAGACGCTGGCGATCTTGACCGTACCGTCGTTCTCGATGTCGATGGTGGTGCCGGTCTCTTCGGTGATCTGGCGGATGACCGCGCCACCCTTGCCGATGACGTCGCGAATCTTTTCCGGGTCGATCTTGATGGTGATGATCGACGGCGCCCACTCGGACATCTTCTCGCGCGCGCCGGTGATGACCTTGTTCATCTCGCCGAGGATGTGCAAACGGCCCTCTTTGGCCTGGGCCAGCGCGACCTTCATGATCTCGGGCGAGATGCCCTCGACCTTGATGTCCATCTGCAGCGCGGTGACGCCATCTTTCGAACCGGCCACCTTGAAGTCCATGTCGCCCAGGTGATCTTCGTCGCCCAGGATGTCGGTGAGGACCTTGAACTTCGTGCCCTCGAGCACGAGGCCCATCGCCACGCCGGCGACCGGTGCCTTGATCGGGACCCCGGCGTCCATGAGCGACAGCGACGCACCGCAGACCGAGGCCATCGACGACGAACCGTTCGACTCGAAGATTTCCGAGACGATGCGGATGACGTACGGGAATTTTTCCATGTCAGGCATCATCGCGGCGATACCGCGGCGAGCCAGGTTGCCGTGGCCGATTTCGCGGCGCTTCGGCGATCCCATCATTCCCGTCTCACCGACGGAGAACGGAGGGAAGTTGTAGTGGAACATGAACGGCTCGCGGCGCTCGCCTTCGAGCGCATCGATGATCTGCGCGTCGCGGCCGGTGCCGAGAGTGGTGACCACGAGAGCCTGCGTTTCGCCGCGCGTGAACAGCGCCGAACCGTGCGTACGCGGCAGCACGCCCACCTTCACGGTGATCGGGCGAACCGTGACGGCGTCACGGCCATCGATGCGCGGCTCACCGTTGAGGATGCGCTGGCGAACGATGTTGCTCTCGAGCTTGAACAGCGAATCGTCCACGTTGTCGGCGGTGAACGTCGCGGCATCGCCGCCCGACAGTGCGAGGATCGCCGCTGCCTTGATCTCTTTGACTTTTGCGGAGCGGGCCTGCTTCTCGGTGATGAGATAGGCGTCGGACAGCGACTTCTGCGTGGCGTCCGCCACCAGCTTGTCGAGCTCGGCGCTGATGGCCGAAGGCTTCCAGTCCCACTTCGGCTTGCCGACCGCCGCAACCATCTCGTTGATGGTCTTGATGGCGATCTGCATCTGCTCGTGGCCGAACACCACGGCGCCCAACATGACTTCCTCGGACAAGCCCGAGGCTTCGGACTCCACCATGAGCACGGACTTCTGCGTGCCGGCGACCACCAGGTGCAGCTGCGACTCCTTGAGCTCTTTCTGCGTCGGATTCAGCTGGTACTGGCCATTCTTGTAGCCGACGCGCGCGGCCCCGATGGGGCCGGCGAACGGAACGCCAGCGAGTGACAACGCGGCCGAGGCGCCGAGCAGGGCGGGAATGTCAGCATCGATGTCCGGGTCCATGGAGATGACCAGCGCCACCACCTGCACTTCGTTGAAGAAGCCATCGGGGAACAGCGGGCGGATCGGGCGGTCGATGAGGCGCGAGGTCAGCGTCTCTTTTTCCGTGGGGCGGCCTTCACGCTTGAAGAAGCCACCGGGGATGCGACCCGCGGCGTAGGTCTTCTCGACGTAGTTGACCGTCAGCGGGAAGAAGTCCTTGCCCGGGACCGCTTTCTTGGCGGCGACCGCGGTGACGAGGACGACGGTGTCACCCATCTTCACTAGCACCGAGGCACTGGCCTGGCGGGCGACTTCGCCGGTTTCGATGGTTACCGAATGCTGACCGTATTGAAATGATTTCTTGAGAGCGCTCACGCTTGATTCCTTCACGAGGCCCAAATGCCTCGAGTGCGTTTAATGCAATGAAAAAGGGCCGCGTGGATGCGCGGCCCGTCGGGGTGTCGGTAGTTAGCGTCGGAGGCCCAGACGCTCGACGACCTCCTGATACTTCGAAGGCTTGGTGGCCTTCAGGTAGTCGAGGAGCTTGCGGCGCTGGTTCACGAGCTTTACCAGCCCGCGACGCGATGCGTGGTCGCGCTTGTGCGCGCCGAAGTGGTCGCCGAGGCCGTTGATGCGCTCGGAAAGGAGCGCGATCTGGACTTCGGGAGAGCCGGTGTCATTGGCGGCGCGCTGGAATTGCGTGACCACACCGGTTTTCTTTTCAGTGGCGAGAGACATCTTGGGTTTGATCCTTCCGAACGAATTTATTTACCTGATTTTGCGGGCGCGAATTCTACAGAAAAGGTTCTGGAAAGCATAGGTTTAGAGCGCTACGTATGCAGCAGCCGGCGCGGCTGAAGCCAGCCGTCCGCCTTGACCTCGGCGAGCCCCATGAAAGCGCCGCTCGGTTCGTACACACGGACGCGGCAGCCGGCTGGCGCCTGGGTGGCGCTCTGCACGGCCTGCCCATGGCGCAGCGCAACGGCCTGCTCAGGGCCTATTCCCACAAACGGCAGATGCTTCAGCGCCGCGTCGGCTGGCAACAGGCCGCTGCCGTCTTCGGCCCCACCGAGAACCGCTTCCAGGGAGAACATCGGCCAGTCTCGAAACGGTTCCACCCACGCACGGCGAAGCTGCGTGAGGTGTCCACAGGTGCCGAGGGCACGAGCGATGTCTTCCCCCAGCACCCGGATATAAGTGCCCTTGGCACATTCGCAGGCCAGTTCCAGAACCCCGGACTTCGCTGCCGTGAGTTCCAGGCGGCGGATCTCGATGGTGCGGGCCGCGCGCTCGACTTCGATGCCCTGCCGCGCCAGCTCGTACAAGGGACGACCCTCGCGTTTGAGCGCCGAATACATCGGCGGCACCTGCTTGAGGACACCACGAAAAGCCGCGAGCACCGCTTCGATGCCGGCGGCGTCCAGCACCGGCACCGGTTGTTCCTCGACAATCTTTCCTTCGGCGTCGCCGGTGTCAGTGCGCGCGCCGAGCTGCACGGTGAATTCGTAACACTTCGCCCCCGACTCTATTTCGGCGATGACCTTGGTGGCCTCATCGAGGCACAGCGGCAACATGCCGGTGGCCATGGGATCGAGAGTGCCCACATGGCCCGCGCTCGCCGCCCGATAGGCTTTGCGCACACGCTGCAGGGCACCGTTCGACGACAGTCCCTTTGGCTTGTCGAGCAGGATGATGCCGGTCGGCATGCTCCTATTCCGGCTTCTCGTCTGTGGTCCGCGGGTCGATGTCGTGCTGGTCGGACTTCACCGCGCCATCGATGAGGCGCGTGAGCTTGTCGGCGTTCTCGATCTGCTGGTCGTAAACGAATTCCAGCTTGGGGGCATGCCGCAACGAGAGCGCGCGACCGATCGCGCCGCGCAGGAAGCCGGAAGCGCGATTCAGGCCTTCCGTCACTTCCTCATGCGTATGTTTGCTCGCGAACGGCACGAAGAAGATGCGCGCCGTGGACATGTCGGGCGCCACGCTCACCGAGGTGACCGTGATGTTGCCGACGCGCGGATCACGCACCTCGCGCGCCACCAGCGTGGACAGGACACGCTGCATCTCGCCCTCGATGCGGCCCAGGCGTTGCCCTTTTGCGTTATTCAAGGCGCACTCATTGTTTGGCTACCGGCGCGTCACTGGATGGTGCGCGCCACCTCGACACGGGAATAGCACTCGATCTGGTCACCGACACGCACGTCCTGGTAATTCTTCACACCGATACCGCACTCGGTGCCGGCACGCACTTCGCCGGCGTCGTCCTTGAAGCGCCGCAGCGATTCGAGCGCGCCTTCGAAGATCACCACGCTTTCGCGCAGCACGCGGATCGGGTTGTTGCGCTTGACCACGCCTTCCGTGACCAGGCAGCCGGCAACCACGCCGAACTTGCTGGAACGGAACACCTCGCGCACCTGCGCGGTGCCGAGGATGGTTTCCTTGATCTCGGGCGCGAGCAGGCCGGAGAGCAGCTGCTTCACGTAGTCAATGGCTTCGTAAATGATGCTGAAGTACTGAACTTCGACTTCGTTGTCCTTCATCGAGTCACGCGCTGCCGCATCGGCGCGCACGTTGAAGCCGATGATCCTCGCCTTCGACGCAGCGGCGAGCTGAACGTCGGAGATGGTGATGCCGCCGACACCGCTGGCGATGATCTTCACCTGCACTTCGTCGGTGGCGAGCTTGATGAGCGCGTCGCGCAATGCTTCGGCGCTGCCCTGCACGTCGGTCTTGAGCAGGATCGGAATCGTCCCGACTTTCTGCTCTTCCATCTGCGCGAACACGTCGCCCATCTTCGAGGCCTGCTTCGCGAGTTTCACGTCGCGGAACTTGCCCTGGCGATACAACGCGACTTCGCGCGCCTTGCGTTCGTTTTCCACGGCGAGGAATTCGTCGCCGGCGTTCGGCGAACCCTGAAGACCCAGCACCTGCACGGGAATCGACGGAGCGGCGCTTTCGACCGGCTTGCCGTTCTCGTCGAACATCGCACGCACGCGGCCGAACTCGTTGCCGGCGATGATCGGATCGCCGAGCTTCAGCGTGCCCTTCTTGACGAGCACGGTGGCGACGGCGCCGCGGCCTTTCTCAACCGAAGATTCGATGACGATGCCGGTGGCGAGGCCATCGGCGGCCGCCGTGAGCTCGAGCACTTCGGCCTGCAACAGGATGGCGTCCAGCAAGGCATCGACGCCCTGCCCGGTTTTCGCCGACACCTGCACGAACATGTTCGTGCCGCCCCACTCTTCAGCGACGACTTCGTGCTTCGAGAGCTCGATGCGCACGCGATCGGGCTCGGCATCGGGTTTGTCGATCTTGTTGACCGCAACGACTATCGGAACACCGGCCGCCTTGGCGTGCTGGATCGCCTCGATGGTCTGCGGCATGACGCCGTCGTCGGCCGCGACCACGAGCACGACGACGTCGGTCGCCTTCGCGCCGCGCGCGCGCATGGCGGTGAATGCCGCGTGGCCCGGCGTGTCGAGGAAAGTGACCATGCCCTTCGGCGTTTCCACGTGGTACGCGCCGATGTGCTGGGTGATTCCGCCCGCTTCACCCGCAGCCACTTTCGTGCGGCGGATGTAATCGAGCAGCGAGGTCTTGCCGTGATCGACGTGGCCCATGACGGTGACCACCGGCGGACGCGGGGACTCGGTCTCGGGCGCTTCTTCGCCCTGCAGATCCTCTTCGACCTGGTCGCCCTTCAATACTTTGGCGATGTGGCCCATTTCTTCGACCACGAGCGTCGCGGTGTCGCGATCGATGGGCTGATTGATGGTGGCCATCACGCCCATGTTGAGCATGGTCTTGATGACTTCGGTGGCCTTGACCGCCATCTTCTGCGCGATTTCCTGCGGCGTGATCGTCTCGCCGATGGTGACTTCGCGCTTGATCGGCGCCGTGGGCATTTCGAAGGCGTGGCGCGCTTCCATGTTCACGCTGCCGGTGGTGCGCTCCTTGACGCGCTTCTTTTTCTTGTTGCGCGCACCGGCACCGGCGGCAACGTGCAGCTCCTGCCGGCCGTAACGGGTGTCCTTGGTCGGATCGACGGCGGCGACCGGGGCTTTCTCGGCCTTGTGGCGCTCGGGCCGCGCCGGCGATACGGCGGCTTCGGCAGCCGCGCGACGCTGCGATTCGGTTTCCTGGCGTGCGCGCTGCTCATCCTGCTGGCGCCGCGCTTCTTCGGCCTGTTTCTTCTTGGTGGCTTCGTCTTCGATGCGGCGGCGGTTTTCCGCCTCCATGCGCTCGCTTTCCTTGCGCGCGGCTTCGGTGCGCTCGCGCTCGGCGGCTTCCTGCGCTTCGATTTCCTTGCGCTTCTCGTCGGCGACGCCCTGCGTCTGCTTGTTCTGCTCTTCGAGAACGTCGCGCTTGATGTAAGTCTTCTTGTGGCGAACTTCGACGTTCACCGTGCGCGCACGACCCTGCGTGCTCGCCTGCTTGAGCTCGCTCTGCGACTTGCGCGCCAGCGTGATCTTTCGGGGCGCGGCGGCGCCGGCGGTCTTGCTGGGCTCGGCGGCGCCGTGCGCGCGGCGCAGGTGCGTGAGCAGCTCGAGCTTCGCCTCGTCGCTGATGAGCGCCTGCGGCCCTTCTACCGTGATTCCCGCGGATTCGAGCTGCACGAGCAGCCGGTCGACCGGGACCTTCAGGACTTCAGCAAATTGGGCAACGGTGACATCGGACATAGATTTTCCTCAGGCGCGACCGGCTTCGAACCAGATCTCGCGCGCCTTCATGATGAGCTTGCCGGCCTCTTCGGACGTGAGCCCTTCGATGTCCAACAAGTCGTCGACGGCCTGGTCAGCGAGATCTTCGCGCGTGCGCACGCCGCGGCGTGCCAACGCCAGCGCGAGATCAGGCTTCATGCCCTCGAGAAGCAGCAGGTCGTCGGCCGGCATGCCGGCGTCGAGCGTTTCCTCGCTGGCAATCGCCTGCGTGAGCAACACGTCGCGCGCACGATTGCGCAGTTCCTTGACCATGTCCTCGTCGAACTCTTCGATCTTGGCGAGCTCGGACTGCGGCAGATACGCGACTTCCTCCACGGTGGAGAAACCTTCCTGCACCAGGATGGTGGCCACGTCCTCGTCGACGTCGAGCGACTTCTTGAAGTTTTCGACCAGCGTCTTCGCTTCGGTCTCGCTCTTCGCTTCGGCGTCGGTCTCCGTCATGACGTTCAGGTCCCAGCCCGTGAGCTGGCTCGCGAGACGGATGTTCTGACCGCCGCGGCCGATGGCTTGCGAGAGTTTGTCCTCGGCCACGGCGATATCCATGCTGTGCGAGTCTTCGTCGACCACGATCGACAGCACTTCGGCCGGCGACATGGAATTGATGACGAACTGCGCGGGATTGTCGTCGTGCGGAATGATGTCGACGCGCTCGCCGGCGATTTCGTTCGACACCGCCTGC
>DASYKM010000198.1:0-28284 GCA_035995425.1 Steroidobacteraceae bacterium | reverse complement strand
CGAGCGCGGGCAGCACTTCGTACTGGATCTGCGCGACGCGCGTCAGATCGCCCTTGCGGCGCGCGGCGTCCATGTCGAGCTTCGCCTGCTCCTGCTCCTCGCGCACGGTGGCCGCGCCCTGCAGGGACGCCTTCTCGCTCTTCCAGATCTCCTCGAGGTCCGAGTATTCCTTCTCGAGACCTTTGAGCGTGTCCTGCAGCGTAGCGAGACGCTTCTTCGTCGCCTCGTCTTTTTCTCTCTTGAGCGCTTCCTGCTCGATCTTGAGCTGGATGATGCGGCGCTCGAGCTTGTCGAGCACTTCGGGCTTGGAGTCGATCTCCATGCGGATGCGCGCGCCGGCCTCGTCGATCAGGTCGATGGCCTTGTCGGGCAGCTGCCGGTCGGCGATGTAGCGATGCGAAAGCACGGCCGCGGCGACGATGGCCGGATCCGTGATCTCGACCTTGTGATGTACTTCGTATCGCTCCTGCAGCCCGCGCAGGATCGCGATGGTGTCTTCCACGGTCGGCTCGTTCACGAGCACTTTCTGGAAACGGCGCTCGAGCGCGGCGTCCTTCTCGATGTACTTGCGATATTCGTCGAGCGTCGTCGCACCGACGCAATGCAGCTCGCCGCGCGCCAGCGCGGGCTTGAGCATGTTGCCCGCATCCATGGCGCCTTCGGCCTTGCCCGCGCCGACCACGGTGTGCAACTCGTCGATGAAGAGGATGACCTGGCCTTCCTGCTTGGCGAGATCGTTGAGCACGCCCTTGAGCCGCTCTTCGAATTCACCGCGGAATTTCGCGCCCGCAATAAGCGAACCCATGTCGAGCGCGAGGATGCGTTTGCCCTTGAGGCCTTCCGGCACTTCGCCGTTGATGATGCGTTGCGCGAGCCC
The DNA here is from genome assembly GCA_035995425.1 of Steroidobacteraceae bacterium. Classification (GTDB taxonomy): domain Bacteria; phylum Pseudomonadota; class Gammaproteobacteria; order Steroidobacterales; family Steroidobacteraceae; genus CADEED01. The sequence goes on along the minus strand of DASYKM010000198.1, from coordinate 27,407 downwards.
CTCGACGATGGCGGTCTTGCCGACTCCGGGTTCGCCGATGAGCACCGGGTTGTTCTTGGTGCGGCGCGCGAGCACCTGCACCGTGCGGCGGATCTCGTCGTCGCGGCCGATGACCGGATCGAGCTTGCCGCTCGATGCGCGCGCGGTCAGATCGACGGTGTACTTCTCCAGCGCACCACGTTTCTCTTCGGCCTGCGGATCGTTCACGGCTTCACCCCCACGCACCTGTTCGATGGCCTTTTCGATCGAAGCCTTCGACGCACCGGCGTCCTTCAGTAGTTTGGCGAGGGTATTTTTGTCTTCGAACGAGGCGAGCACGAACAACTCGCTCGATATGAAGTCGTCCTTGCGCTGCTGCGCGAGTTTGTCGGTGACATTGAGCAGGCGGTTGAGGTCCTGCGACACGTGTACGTCACCCGGAGTGCCCTGGACGGTCGGCAGCTTGTCGAGCGCCGCGTCGATGTCCTTGCGCAGCTTGGCCACGTTGGCGCCGGCCTTGACCAGCAGCGGCCGGGTGCTGCCATCCTGCTGATCGAGCAACGCCCCCAACACGTGGGCGGGCTCCATGAACTGATGATCGCGCCCGACAGCCAGGGACTGGGCGTCGGCGAGGGCCGACTGGAACCGGCTGGTGAGTTTGTCCATTCGCATAGGCGCTCAAAGTGAGGCCCGGAAGCGAAGGTTTCAATAGGCTTCGACCCTGTCGGGCCCTCAGTGGGCGTGATTTTCCGCGAACGCGATCAGCGCGATGCCGAGGCCGATCAGCAGCACCTGGGTAACGCCCGACTTGGCGTCGACCTTTCGGTGCAACCCGGGAATGAGGTCGGCCACCGCCACATATAAGAGACTCGAGGCAGCCACGGCCAGCGCGAAAGGCAGTGCGGCCAGCGTCTTCTCGAGCGCAAAGTAACCCAGTACGCCGCCGATGACGGCGGTGAGGCTGGTGACCAGGTTCAGAACCATCGCGCGCCGGCGGCTCACGCCCGAGTTCAGCAGCACGGCAAAGATGCCGACTTCCTGCGGAATCTCGTGGGCCATGATGGCCAGCGCCGTCACGATGCCGAGATGCACGTCGGTGAGGAAGGCAGCGGCGATGAGCACGCCATCGAGTACGTTGTGCAAGGCGTCGCCCACCAGGACCAGCGAGCCACTGGCCTTTCGACGAGCGTGGTCATGGGTGTGTTCATGAGCGTGCGCCGGGGCGTGGACGATCGTGTGCGTGTCGCAATGGTCATCATGACAGTGGCGCCAGAGCAGGAATTTCTCGAGCACGAAGAACAGCGCGATGCCGGCGATCAGCGCGATTCCCACCTGGTGAACCCGGGCGCTGCCGGCGCCGAGCACGGCATGCGGGATCAGCGCCAGCAGCGCCGCGCCTAACAGGGCGCCGGTGGCGAAGCTCACCAGGTGCGGCAATGCGGCCTCGCGCTGCTTCGGTGGCAGCGCGAGAAAGGTGCCAGCCGCGAGCACCGAGAGCACGCCCGAAACGAGGGTGGCGAGGATGATCCAGAAGAGGGTAGTCAAAGCGCGACGATCCTAACACGCGAGTCAATCGCGCCAGATCAGCGCCGCCATGCGGCCACCCATTCCAGAGTGAAGATGGCCATCGCGCCGGTGCGAGTAAAACCGCTCGCGATCGGCGAACGTGCACCACTCACCGCCGCTGATGTCGGTGACGCCAAGGGCCGCGAGCCGCCGGCGCGCGAGGGCGGTGAGATCCGCCTGCCAGCGACCGCGCGCGTTCGGCTCGAAGGCGGCGGCCACGCCGGTATCGCTCGCCCCGAAGGCGGCCCGCACATCCTCGCCCACTTCGAAATTCTGCCGCGAAATCGCCGGTCCCAGCCACGCGGTGAGTTGCGCGCCCGGAACCCGCAACGCCGCAACCGTGCGCTCGAGGACGCCGGCGACGAGCCCGCGCCAACCCGCATGCGCCGCGGCGATGCGCTTGCCGTCGCGACTGGCGAACAGCACGGGCAGACAGTCCGCAACCATGACCACGCAGACCCGGCCGGCAATGCTCGCGACCGCGGCATCCGCGGTCTGCGGAATCACCGCGGGTGCACGGTCGAGGTCGGAAACCGCAACGCCATGAACCTGGTTGAGCCACGAGGGCTCGGCGGGCAGCGTGAGCAATTCCTTCAAGCGCGTGCGATTCGCGGCCACGTCGGCGGGCGCATCGCCCACGTGCGCCGCCACGTTGAATGAATCCCACGGCGCGGCGCTCGCGCCGCCGGCACGCGTGGTGAATGCGGCGTGAACTCCGCCGGGAAGTCGCCATTCGAATTGCAGAAGACTCATCGCCGCGGCTCGGCCATATCCTGGGCCAACGCGGCTAACAACTCCGCCAGGTCTCCCGGCAGCGGCGCATCGTAGGCCACGCGCTTGCGGGTCTTCGGGTGCGTAAACGTGAGTCGCGCGGCGTGCAGCGCCTGCCGGCCGAAATTCTCGAGCGCATGGATGAGTGCCGGTGCCGCGCCCGGGGGAAGCCGGCGGCGTCCGCCGTACACCGGGTCGCCGACGATGGGATATCCGACGTGTGCGAGATGCACGCGAATCTGGTGCGTGCGCCCGGTCTCGAGGCGCACGCGCGCCAGCGTATGCGCGCGAAAACGTTTCTCGATGCGGTAGTGCGTCACCGCCGCGCGCCCATCGCTGCGCACCGTCATTTTCGTGCGTTGCGTGCGATGGCGGCCGATGGGCTCATCGACTGTGCCGCCGCCGGTCATCGCGCCCGTGCAAACCGCCAGGTATTCGCGCTCGATTTCATGCGCGGCGAGCTCCGCCACCAGCGCCGTGTGCGCCTCGAGCGTGCGCGCCACGACTAACAACCCGCTGGTGTCCTTGTCGATTCGGTGCACCAGCCCGGCGCGCGGCACTCGCTTGAGTTTCGCGTCGTGCGCCAGCAGCGCGTTCTGCAGGGTATGCGCGCGGTTCCCGGCACCCGGGTGCACGACCAGCCCCGGGGGCTTGTTGATCACGATGACCGCGGCGTCCTGGTGCACGATGTCGAGCGGCAGCTTTTCCGCAGCGACGCCGGTTTCCGGCGGCAGTCGCGCCTCCACGGTTGCCGATTCGCCACCCACGACGACGTCGCGCGCCCGGGGCGGGAGGCCATTGACCCGCACGGCGCCCTCCTCGATCCAGCGCTGGATTCGCGTACGCGAGTACTGGGGCAAGAGCTGCGCGAGGACCTGGTCCAGGCGCCGGCCGGCGAATTCCGGGGGCAAATCGACACGGTGGGTCTGGAACTTGGGAGGCAACCTTTTGGTCCGATGGCTTTGGGGGCCGCTATACTTCACGCGTCCGGCGACCATTTCAAACTAAAGACACCGGCAAACTCGAGAAACGGCAAACCTTCCATGCGATTAATGCGTACCGCCGGTAGCCTGGCACTCTTATTTATTGCCTTCGGCCTTGCCCTCACGGGCTGCAAGACCCGGGCGAGCCGTGAAGCCGAGATGACCGATCCGCAGGTCGTCTATCAGCGCGGCCATCACGCGCTGCTGCAAGGCGACTATCCGTTGGCCATCAAGATCTACGAAGCGCTCATGGCGCGCTACCCGTTCGTCGCCGAAACTCGCCAGTCGCGCCTCGACGTCATCTACGCCTACTACCGCGCCGGCGAATCCGAGTCGGCCATCGACGCCGCCGACACCTTCATCCGCGAGAACCCGACCCACCCGCGCATCGACTACGCGTGGTACCTCAAGGGCCTCACCGATTTCGAGCGCATGCCCAACTTCATGGAGCGCTGGTTCCGTGTCGATCTGAACCAGCGTCCGCCCACCGAAGCGCGCCGCTCGTTCCTGGCCTTCGCGACCGTCGTCGAGCAATACCCCAACAGCGAATACGCGCACGATGCGCGCCGCCGCATGGTGTACCTGCGCAATCGTCTCGCCGATTACGAAATCGCCGTGGCGCGTTACTACGTCGGCCGCGGCGCCTACGTCGCCGCCGCGCAGCGCGCCAAGGTCGCCATCGAAGAATTCGACGGCGCGCCCGCCGTGCGCGAAGCACTCGAGATCATGGTGTTCTGCTACGACAAGATGGAGCTCAAGGAGCTCGCCCAGCAGACTCGCGTCATGTATCGCGCCAACTACAGCGGCGAGATCGGCGAGGGGCGCAAGGGGCCGGGGAAAAAGAAGTGGTACAAACTCTGGCTGGCGAGTTGAAGGGGCAGACCCCGCTCCAGGCCCGCATCGCCATTTCTACCGCCTGTACCCGCTCGTAATCGGATACCGCCAATCGCGGCCGAATGCGCGACGCGAAACCCGCACTCCCGGCGGCGCCTGACGGCGTTTGTATTCATTGCGCTTCACGAGATCCAGCACGCGCGCGACCGTCGGGCGATCGAACCCGCGCGCGCAGATCTCGTCCACCGACAAGTCCTCTTCGATGAAGGCCTCGAGAATCGCGTCGAGCACTTCGTAGGGTGGCAGCGAATCGCTGTCTTTCTGATCGGGACGCAATTCGGCCGACGGTGGCCGTTCGATCACCCGGCGCGGAATCACCGGCGCCAGGGAATTACGGTATTCGGAGAGCCGGTATACCAGGAGCTTGCTGCAATCCTTGATGGGCGCGAAACCGCCGGCCATGTCGCCGTACAGCGTGGCATAGCCCACGGCCATCTCGCTCTTGTTGCCCGTGGTCAGCAACATCTTGCCGGTCTTGTTGGAGATGCCCATGAGCAGAACCATGCGGCAACGCGACTGTATGTTCTCTTCCGTCGTATCGGGCTTGCGGCCGGCGAACTCCGCCGCGAGCGTCGCTTCGGTGGCCTTCATCATTTCGCCGATGGGCAGCACGCTGTATTTCACGCCGAGGATTTCGGCCTGGCCACGCGCGTCGTCGAGACTCATCTGCGAGGTGTATGGCGACGGCATCATCACGGCGTGCACGCGCTCACGACCCAGGGCGTCGACGGCGATGGCCAGCGTCAGCGCGGAATCGATGCCACCCGAGAGGCCCATGACCACGCCCGGAAATCCGTGCTTGCCGACGTAGTCGCGCACGCCCATGACCAGCGCGCGATACACGCTCTCGGCGTCGCCGAGCTCGGGCGCGACGGTCGTGGGCACCGGACGCACCACCCCGCCGACGCGCTCGAATTCCACGGGGTACAGCCCCTCTTCGAATGGCGGCGCGCGCATCACGATCTTGCCCGCACCGTCCATGACGAAGGAGTTGCCGTCGAACACCAGTTCGTCCTGCCCGCCCAGCATGTTGACGTACACCACCGGCAGGCCGAGCTCCTTCACGCAGCGGCCGACGATGTCCTCGCGATTGCGCTGCTTGTGGATCTCGTACGGCGAGGCATTGAGCACCACGAACATCTCGGCGCCGGCGGAGCGCGCGAGCTGCGCGGGCTCGGGCTCCCAGATGTCCTCGCACACCAGCACGCCGATGCGAAAGCCGCGGTAGTCCACCACCGTCGGCTGGCCGCCGGCCTTGAAGTAGCGTTTCTCGTCGAACACTTTGTAGTTAGGCAGGCAGCTCTTGCGGTGCGTGGCGCGCAAAGCCCCTTGTTCTATGAGAGCGGCGGAATTGAAAATCTGCTCGCCGGCGTATTCGGGAAAGCCGACGAGGAAACCGCAATTGGCGCGCGCGGCCTTGAGCGTCGCCATGCCCTTGTCGATGGCCACGCGAAAGCCGCGGTGAAACAGCAGGTCTTCGGGTGGATAGCCGGAGAGCGTGAGCTCCGGCAGCACCAGCAGGTCGGTGCCGAGCTCGCCGCAGGCGCGTTCGGCGGCCGCGACGATGCGCTGCGCATTGCCGGCGACGTCACCCACGAGCATGTCGAGTTGCCCGAGCGCGATGCGGAGCTTGCCGGAAGCGTTCACCTCGTTGCGCGGCGGCGCGTCACTTGTGACGCGCCTTCGTGCGCCGCGCCTTCGCGGGCTTTTTCCTGGCCGCGGGCCTCTTCCTGGCAGCCGGTTTTTTCTTCGTGACCTTCTTCGCCACGCGCTGCTCGATGATGAGCATCGTCGGACGCTCGGGTTTCTTCAGCGGCTTCGCGCGCCGCCTGGCGAGCTGCTCGACCATGGCCTTGCCGAGATCGGCCGGCGATTTCACGGTGCGCGCGCCGGCTTTGTCGAGCGCGCGGAATTTGTCCGCCGCCGTGCCCTTGCCCCCGGCGATGACCGCGCCGGCGTGACCCATGCGCTTGCCCGGAGGCGCCGTGACGCCGGCGATATAGGCGACGACGGGCTTGGTGACGTACTTGTGGATGAAATCCGCCGCGGCTTCTTCATCGGTGCCGCCGATCTCGCCCACCATGATGATGCCTTCGGTCTGCGGATCGCGCTCGAAGAGCTCGAGCACATCGACGAAGTTCATGCCGCGCACCGGATCGCCGCCGATGCCGACGCAGGTGCTCTGGCCGAGGCCCTTGTTGGTGGTCTGGAACACGGCTTCATAGGTGAGCGTGCCCGAGCGCGAGACGATGCCGACGCGACCTTTCTTGTGGATGAAACCCGGCATGATGCCGATCTTGCATTCGCCCGGCGTGATGATGCCCGGGCAGTTAGGCCCGATGAGCCGCGTGCCGGTGCCGGCGAGCGTCGCCTTGACGCGCACCATGTCGTTGATCGGAATTCCTTCGGTGATGCACACCACGAGCTCGATGCCGGCATCGGCCGCTTCGAGAATCGCGTCGGCCGCGAACGGCGCCGGCACGTAGATGACGCTGGCGGTGGCGCCGGTTTCCTTCACCGCATCCTCGACCGTGTCGAACACCGGCAGGTTGAGATGCTTTTCTCCACCACGGCCGGGCGTGACGCCGCCGACCATCTTCGTGCCGTACTTGATGCTCTGCTCGGTGTGGAACGTGCCCTGCTGGCCGGTGAATCCCTGGCAGATGACCCGCGTGTTCTTGTTGACCAGAATGCTCATTATTTTCCCTTTGCGAGCGCGACGGCTTTCTTCGCGGCGTCGGTGAGATCGGTGGCGGCCGTGATGGCGAGCGCGCTGTGCGCCAGCATCTCGCGCGCCTGCTCGGCGTTGGTGCCCTCGAGCCTGACGATCACGGGAACCGCCACACCCACCTGCTTCACGGCGATCATCACGCCCTCGGCGATGAGGTCGCAGCGCACGATGCCGCCAAAGATGTTCACGAGGATCGCGCGCACCTTCTTGTTGGCGAGAATGAGCTTGAATGCCGCGGTCACTCTCTCGGCGGTGGCGCCGCCGCCCACGTCGAGAAAGTTCGCTGGATTGCCGCCGTGCAGCTTGATGAGGTCCATGGTGGCCATGGCGAGCCCCGCGCCGTTGACCATGCAGGCGATGTCGCCGTCGAGCGAGACATAGTTGAGATCGTGTTCGCTCGCCTGGCGTTCGATGGGATCTTCCTGCGAAGGATCGCGAAAACCCGCCAAGGCCTTCTGGCGGAAAATCGCGTTGGCGTCGACGTTGAATTTCGCATCGAGCGCCATGAGGTCGCCGGTCTTGGTGACGATGAGCGGATTGACCTCGATCAGCGCGGCATCTTTCTCGAGGTAGATGCGATACAGCGCCATGAGAATGGACTGGAACTTGCCCACCTGCGGACCCTTGAAGCCGAGTCCGAAGGCGAGCTTGCGGCATTGATAGCCCGAAAGGCCCGCCGTCGGGTTGATGTCGACGCGCAGGATTTTCTCGGGCGTGTGCTCGGCGACTTCTTCGATGTCCATGCCGCCGGCAACCGAGGCGATGACGGCGACGCGGCCGCGCTCGCGGTTGAGCGTGAGCGAGAGATAGATCTCGCGTTCGATGTCCGAGCCCGACTCGACGTATACCGTTTCGATCGGCAAGCCTTCCGGCCCTGTTTGTTTGGTGACCAGCCGCTGGCCAAGCATGTCGGCGGTTGCGGAACGCACCGCCTCCAGATCACGCGCCAGCTTCACACCGCCTGCCTTGCCTCGACCACCGGCGTGCACCTGGGCCTTGACCACCCAGAGCTTGCCGCCTAACGACTGCGCCGCCGCGACCGCCTCTTCGGCGCTTCGGGCCGCCTTGCCGGCGGGGACAGGAATTCCGTACTCGCGGAACACTTCTTTCGACTGGTACTCGTGGAGATTCATCAGGCCCCTGGGATGTCGTTTACGGGATTTCGGTGGCGATAAAAAGAGCGGGTATTCTCCCGGAATCGTGGAGCACTCGCCAGTTCGCGGTACCGCACCAACTCGTCCTGCATGCGCCTAGCTGATAGAGTCACGGCCGATGCCGCTAGTCGCCGCCGTACCGCCCGCACCGACCGATCTCGCCTGGCGAGTGATCGGACTGGTCAATCTCTACCGGCTGCTGATTCCACCGGCGCTGTACGCGCTGTATGCGTATTTCGGCTTGTCGACGCCGATCGGATCCGCACACCCATTGCTGTTCCTCTGGACGTGCATCGTCTATTTCACCGCCGGAACGGCCATTGTCATCGGCGGCCGACGATTGCTGCCCAATTTGCGGGCCACGACGTTCGTGCACGCAATGGTCGACGCGGTCGCCATCAGCCTGATCCTCTTCTCCAGTGGCGGCGTCGCGAGCGGCCTCGGCATCCTGTTCGTGGTGCCGGTCGGCGCCATGGCTCTGCTTGCGGACAGTCGCGATGCGTTCGTGCTCGCATCGCTCGCGACCCTGGCGCTGTTCGCGCAACAGATGGGCGCGCACGCTACCGGCAGCGCCGACCCGTCCGACTATCCGAGCGCCGGCATCCTCGGTGCCATCGTCTTTCTCGTGGCGCTGCTCGCCTGGCCGCTGGCGCGGCGGCTGCGCGACACCGAGGCTACGGTCCGGCGGCAGCAGGTCGACCTTGCCAATCTCGCCCAGCTGTCGCAGTACATCGTGCAGAACCTGCGCGAGAGCATCGTCGTGGTCGACCACGAAAATCGTGTGCGCCTCATCAACGAATCGGCGGCCCAGCTGCTCGGCGACCGCAACGCCTATCCCGGCGCCCTGCTCGGCGAAGCCTCGCCCCAGCTTCTCTATCTACTCGAGACGTGGCGGCAGCACTCCGCGACTCCCGCCACGCCGGCGCAGACTTTCGTCGCCGCCGACGGCGGCCACGTGATCCAGCCGCATTTCGCGCCGCTCGGTGGCTCGGACCCGTCGCCGGTGATCGTGTTCCTCGAAGATACCGAGCTCCTGGCGGCGAAAATCCAGCAGTCCAAGCTCGCCGGTCTCGGCCGCCTGTCGGCGAGCATCGCGCACGAAATCCGCAACCCGGTGGGCGCCATGAGCCACGCGGCGCAACTGCTCGGAGAGTCGGCCTCGTTGTCCGACGAAGACAAGCGTCTCACCGAAATCGTGCGCACCAACGGCGATCGCGTGCGGCAGATCATCGAGAACGTGATGTCCATGGCGCGGCGCGACAGTTCGCGGCCCGAGCGCGTGGTGCTCAGTCACTGGCTCGCCGGCTTCTGCCAGGAGTTTTGCACCACCATGCAGATTCCCGCGCAACGGCTCGCCGTGTCGTCGCTGCTCGGGGACGTGGAGGTACAGGTCGACCCCTCGCAGCTGCGCCAGATCGTCTGGAATCTGTGCGAGAACGCGGTGAAGTATGGATCGAGCGGCCCCGGCTCCGACGTCATCGAGCTGCGCATCGGCCGGCTCGCCTCGACGGCGCGGCCGTTCCTCGAAGTTGCGGATCGCGGCGCGGGAATCCCGGTTCAGCATCGCGAAAAGATTTTCGAACCCTTTTTCACCGGCAATGAGCGCGGCACCGGTCTCGGCCTTTTCCTGGCCCGCGAGCTCGCGCAGACGAATGGCGCCACGCTTCTGTACGAACCGCGCACCAGCGGCGGCAGCCTGTTTCGCATCGTCTTTCGCGACCCGGAACGCTGGGTCGCCTGATCAGGCGCCACGCGTATGGCCGCACCGCTCGTACTCGTAGTCGACGATGAGCCCGACCTCGTCGAACTGGTGACGCTGACGCTGTCGCGCATGCAGCTCGCGACGCAATCGGCGGCCAACGTCGCCGACGCCAAGAAGCTGCTCAAGTCGCAGCACTTCGATCTTTGCCTCACCGACATGCGCCTGCCGGACGGTGACGGCCTCGATCTGCTCGAGTGGATGTCGACGAATACGCCGGGCGTGCCGTGCGCGGTGATCACGGCGCACGGCAATGTCGAATCGGCGGTACGAGCGCTCAAGCTCGGTGCTTTCGACTTCGTCTCCAAGCCGCTCGACCTCGGCGCGCTGCGCCGGATCATTTCCACGGCGCTGAAGCTTTCGCAATCGAAGGTCAGCGATACCGGCACCGTGCAGGCCGGGCAGATCATCGGCAGCGCGCTCGCCATGAGCCGGCTGCGCGAAATGATCATGCGCGTGGCGCGAAGCCAAGCGCCGGTGCACATCTCGGGTGAGTCCGGCACCGGTAAAGAGCTGGTAGCGCGCATGATTCATGCCTCCGGCCCGCGGGCCGAGGGGCCGTTCGTTCCCGTGAACTGCGGCGCGATTCCGTCCGAGCTCATGGAAAGTGAATTCTTCGGTCACAAGCGCGGCAGTTTCACCGGCGCGGTGACCGACAAGACCGGACTCATTCCCTCCGCCGAAGGTGGCACGCTGTTTCTCGATGAAGTCGCGGACCTGCCGCTGCACATGCAGGTGAAGCTGCTGCGCGTGATCCAGGAGAAAACGGTGCGGCCCATCGGCGAACAGCGCGAAGCGCCGATCGACGTGCGCATTCTTTCAGCGACGCACAAGAGTCTCGCCGACCTGGTGGCGCAGGCGAAGTTTCGCGAAGACCTGTTCTATCGCATCAACGTGATCGAATTGCGTGTTCCGCCACTGCGCGAGCGCGCCGAAGACATTCCGGAGCTGGCGAATGCCATCGTGCAACGACTGTCGCGACGGCTCGGCATCGGAACACCGGCGATCACGCCGGCGGCGCTCGAGGTGCTGCAGAAATTCACTTTTCCGGGCAACGTGCGCGAGCTGGAAAACGTGCTCGAACGGGCGCTGGCGCTCTGCAACCAGGGCCGCATAGACGTCAGCGATCTGCAGTTGCGCGCCTCGCCGCGTCCCGAGCTGTCCGCCGCCCAAAAACAAGCGACCGCTTCGAGCGCGTCTTCGGCCGCGGAATTCGCCGATCCCGAGCTCGCCGCACGCCAGCCCAACGCTCTCGGCGAACAGCTCGAAGATATCGAAAGGGCGGCGATCATCAAGGCACTCGAGGAGGCGCGTTACAACAAGACTGCGGCGGCTCGAGCACTGGGAATGACCTTCAGGGCACTGCGCTATCGCATCAAGAAACTGGACATCAAATGAAGACTGGACGCGGCGCGCTGCTTTTCATCTTCACCCTGTCGGGTTTCTCCGGCCTCATCTACGAATCGATCTGGTCTCACTACCTCAAGCTGTTCCTCGGCCACGCCGCGTATGCCCAGAGCCTGGTGCTCACGATATTCATGGGCGGCATGGCGCTCGGTGCCTTCCTCGCGGCGCGCATGTCCATACGCCTGCGAAACCTGCTGCTCGCCTATGCCTTGGTCGAGGCGCTCACCGGCGCGATCGCGCTCGCGTTCCATCCTCTGTACCTCGGCAGCGTGCAATTCACCTTCGACGTCGCGGTTCCGGCACTCGCCACTCCCTGGAGCATCAACGCCTTCAAATGGGGAATCGCCGCGCTGCTGATCCTGCCGCAGTCGGTGTTGTTAGGCGCGACGTTCCCGCTCATCAGCGGCGGCGTCATTCGCCGTTTCCCGCTGAACCCGGGTGCGACGCTGGCGATGCTCTACTTCACCAACAGCCTGGGCGCGGCGGTGGGGGTGCTGGTGAGCGGTTTCTGGCTGATCGGCTGGATCGGGCTTCCCGGCACGGTCATCGCCGCCGGGACCATCAACATCCTGCTGGCGTGCTTTGTGTGGTGGCTGGCGCGGTCGCAGACCGAACCCGCCCCGGCCGCGGCTCCGGCGAAGGGGGCACGATCTGCGGAGGCGAGTCAGCTGGCGCGTCACATCCTGCTGGCGGCGTTTCTTGCGGGGACGGCCTCGTTCATCTACGAAATCGCGTGGATTCGCATGCTGAGCATGGTTCTCGGCAGCTCGACGCACGCATTCGAGCTCATGCTGAGTGCATTCATCCTGGGGCTCGCGTTCGGTGGGTTGTGGATTCGCGGCCGGATCGATCGCCTCACGACGCCATTGTCGGCGCTCGCGATCATGTTCGCGATCATGGCGATCCTCGCCGCGCTGACGCTGCCGGCATACGGCTATACGTTCGACGCGGTGGCCACCGCGATGAGCATGTTCGATGCCACGGACGCCGGTTACGCGGGATTCAACCTGGTGAGCCATGCGATCGCCGCCGCCATCATGCTTCCGACCACGTTCGTGGCCGGCATGACGCTGCCGCTCATGACCAACACCTTGCTGCGCGTCGGCGACGAACGGGTGATCGGCCGGGTATACGCGGCGAACACGATCGGCGCGATTGCGGGTGTCATCGTCGCGGTGCACCTGCTGCTACCGCTGGTGGGTCTCAAAGGAACCATCCTCGTCGGCGCGCTCGTGCAGCTTGCCACCGCCGCCATGCTGGCGCCGCGCACCACCCTCGCACCCGGGCTCACGCGCTCGAGCGCGATCCTCGCCGCAGGCGTGGCCTGCCTGGCGATGGTGGCGCTGTTCGTAAAACTCGACCCACTGCGCATGGCATCGGGCGTTTACCGCGCGGGACAGGCGCGGCTCGCCGACGGGTCGCGTGTGTTCTATCTGCGCGACGGCAAGACCGCCTCGATTTCGCTGACCGAGTTCGACGAAGGCACCGTGTCCATCGCCACCAACGGCAAGCCCGATGCGGCGATCAACATGCGGGCGGCGAGCCTGCCTGCAACCGATGAAATCACCATGACGATGCTCGGCGCATTGCCGCTCGCGATGAGCGCTCATCCGCGCATGGTCGCCAACATCGGCGTGGGCTCGGGCCTGACATCGCACGTGGTCCTCGGCGATCCGCGCGTGCAATCGCTGGATTCAATCGAAATCGAACCCGCCGTGGTCGAGGCGGCTCACCTCGGATTCGGGCCGCGCGTTTTCCGGCTGTTCGAAGATCCGCGCAGCCACATTCGTTTCGAGGACGCCAAGACCTTCTTCTCGGCGGCGAACCGCAAGTACGACATCATCATCTCCGAGCCGTCAAACCCATGGGTCAGCGGCGTCGCGTCGCTGTTCTCCACTCAGTTCTACGCGCAGATCTCGCGGCAACTCGCCGATGACGGCCTGCTGGTGCAGTGGATCCAGATCTACGAGACCGACGTGACCATCGTCGCCTCCATCGTCAAGGCGCTGTCGCCATATTTCGCGGATTACGAAATCTACAATTCCGGCGATTCGGACATCCTCATCATCGCCAGCCTGCGCGGCAGCGTTCCGCGACCAGATCCACGCATCTTCGACACCCCTGGGCTCGTAGTCGACCTGCAGCGGGTGGGAATCAACAACATTGGCGATATCGAGCTGCGCCGCATCGGCGCGCGCCGCGTACTCGAACCCTTGTTTGCCGCAATCGAGGTACCGGCGAATTCCGACTACTATCCCTACGTCGACCAGACCGCGACCCGCATGCGGTTTCTGAAACGCAGCGCGCTGCCACTCACGCAGCTTGGACAACTGGGCCTGCCGCTCGCGGAAATTTTTGGCGTTCCCTTGCAGGTGAGCGCCTCCGACTCGCCGAGCTCCGCGCGCTACTTCGGCCGGCAGCAGCTGGCGGCCGAAGCCCTGGGCATTCTCGCGGTCATGGAAGGCGGTGAGCTCGCGGCGGCGCCGGCGAGTTCGCGCCGTGATCTGTTGTCGCTGGATCTGCCGGCGGCCGCATGCCGCAACGAGGCTACCCGCGGAGTATGGCTCGATGCGGTCCACTCGCTCTCGGCACACACCACGCCGTTCGTGCCAGTCGCGGCGCGGGCTGCCTGGTGGCCGCGCGTGCAGTCGAGCCCGTGCTTCGGCACGCTCGATGCGCTGGAGCGCAACTGGGTGCAGCTGCTCGCGGCCATGTCACGCGGCGATTCGGCGGCCATGGCCACCAGTGGCGCCAAACTACTGGCGGAGCCGCCGGCAAGCATGACCGGGAATCAGTTGATCGAAGTGCTGCTGGCCACGGCCGCGGCACAGACGGCAACCGGCCAGCCCGACGCTGCCATCGGCTTGTTCAACAGTTACCTTTCGTCGCTGCAGAACCCCGGGCGATACGCGTTCGCACTGCAGTTGCTGCAATCGATGCTTGCGAGCCCGAACCCGGGGCCAAGACCGTGACCCCTCATTCGCTGTAGAGCCAGGACATCCCGAAAGTCCACACGCGGTGCACGATGTAGGTCAGCGGCGCGGAGACCACTCCGACGATCGCGATGGCATACGGATAGTGGATACCGGCCTTTTCGACCAACAAGGCGCAAGCCCACAGCCCGATGAAGACGTTCACTCCGGTGGCCAACGCATAGCGCAGGAATTCCGGAAACGCCGCTGACCCGTGCTTGCGAAACGTCCACGACTTGTTGAGGAAGAAACCGATGACAATGACGATCGCGGAGCACAAGGCCAGCGACGCCAGGTAATGCAGCCCGAAGTATTCGGTGAATACCATCGCGATGACGACATTGAGCAGCACACATAGGCCACCGGTCACGACATAGCGGCCCAACTCGCCGATTCGCGCCCGGGAAATCACGTTTCTCTCGACACTTCGACCGAAAAAATCGCCGCGTTGGTTTCGCGCAGGACCGCCGGTGTCAGGCGATCCGCCAGCCACGCCAGCACGTTGACGCACAGGTTGACCGGCGCGAGCAGGAACCACACCGGCCCGAGAAGCTTTTTACCCACCAACATGGGAAACATCGGAATCCACGAAGCCGGCCCGCACAATGCCGTCATCTTGTGCACGCGAAATCCGGCGTCCTCTAGCGTCACGCGCAACCCGTCACGCGTCCATCGCCAATAGTCAGTGGGATGCGGATGGTAAGGCCACACGCCGTGGGTGGAGAGAAACATCCGTCCGTCCTTGCGCAGAACGCGCCTGACGGTCGACAGGTAGGCGGCCACATTTCTTACGTGCTCCAACACCTGGAACGACACGACGAAGTCGATGCTTTCATCGGCCAGCGGCAGCGACCCGTCCGCTGCAATCAGGATGTCCGGCGTCCCGTCGATGTCCGCGCCAATGTACCGTGCGCCGCGCGCGATGAATATCGAACGGTACGGCATGTTTCCACAGCCCACGTCGAGCACGGTGCGGTCCGCCAGCGAAAGACTCGTCGCAAACGACCGGACGCTGCTTGCAAGCGCCGCCGCAGCCAGACCATCGGCCGAAAAAAGGTATTTCACGCCGCACCCTCCCGCAATACATCGGAATACACAGTCATCAAAGGTTTGAAATTCGCATGCCAGTCGAAGTGTCGGACGGCCAGTTCCCGCCCGTGCGCGTTCAGATCGCGCAGTCGATCGGAGTCGGCAAGCAAAGACTGAATCGCCTCCTTGAAGCATTCGGCCAGGCGCCGACACAGGATAACGTGGCCCGCGACGATGCTGCCGGCATACGCCGGGTCATCCGTCGTCACCACCGGCAGACCGCTCGCCATGGCCTCCTGCATCACCAGCGTAAAGACCTCGCCAACGGCGGGAAAAGCGAATACGTCGCAAGCCCGGAACAGCTCGGCAGTCTGCGCCTGGCCGAGAGAGCCCAGCCAATGAACGCCTGGCGCGCGCCCACTCGTCGGCACGTTTCCCGGCCCCACGAACACCAGGTCGAAGCGCGCGTCTCTTGCGTCCAGCAGCAGTTGATAGCCCTTCTTCTCCACCAGCCGCCCGACGAAGAGCACCAGCGGGCGATCCTGCGGAAGTCCGTAGCGACCGCGGATCTCACGGCGTTCACTTTCGCCAGCCGGACGAAACTGCGCCGTGTCGATTCCGTTGGCTAACAGCCTGATCCGGTCGTCCGTCACCCGCCGGGCGCGCAGGAAAGCCCGGACATTTTCGTTGTAGACGAAGATGCTGCGGGCTCTGGCGAATATCCATTTTCCAGCCGTCGCATACACGAGGCGCTGCGCACTCATCACCAGGCGACTGCGGTGCTCCACCATCGCAACGTGCTGAGTCAGCAGTACCGGTTTGCGGGCAATGGCGGCGAGCGCGGCAACCACCCAGGAGCTCAGGTAGAAAACATCGTGAATGTGCACGATGTCGACTCGGCGGAGCGCCCTCCAGGCACGCGGAATCAATCCCGGGGAAAACAGCGGGAACGGAATGAAGAAGCGCCGCTCGAACACGTGCCAGCACGCCACCCGAATCACTTCGACGCCAGGCCGCGGCTCCTCCGCTGGTTGCGGTGCTTCGAGCCGCGAAGTGAGCACGATGACCCGGTAACCGTTCTCCACCAGGCTCCGCGCCTGTCGTTCGACCACGAGCTCGAGCCCGCCGACGTGCGGCGGATAGTGATGGGCCACGAGCAGTGCGGTGGGCATCGACTAGCTACTCGGCGCCGCCCCGCGCCGCGACCAGCAGGGACGTGCCTCCCAGGATGCGGGCGGAAAACTCCTTGTTCACCAGCGACAGCAGCTTGCGCGGCAGCCAGAAGACGTACTCGCTCGCGCTTCGCGGAAGGTCGGTGAGTCGACTCACGTAGTCGTGGGCGATGACCGAATACCCGCACTCCTTCAGCGTCTCGAAGGCGACCGCGGCAGTATAAAAATGCAGGTGACCATACTGGCGGCGGGTCCAGCGCTGGTGGTTGATCAACAGCCCG
Organism: Steroidobacteraceae bacterium; assembly: GCA_035995425.1. Classification (GTDB taxonomy): domain Bacteria; phylum Pseudomonadota; class Gammaproteobacteria; order Steroidobacterales; family Steroidobacteraceae; genus CADEED01. The sequence continues at coordinate 10,709 of DASYKM010000198.1, read as the reverse complement.
GCGACATGCATCTCGAGAGGAATGTTGAAGACCACCACGGGCGCCAGTCGCCGGATCGTGCGCAGAAACTCGAATGGATTCTCGACGTGCTCGAATACGTCTATGCACAGCAAGGCATCGAACCTGCGATCGGATTTCGTCAGGTCTTCGCAGTAATAAGAAAGCCGTGGCCCGGCGCGCACCCGAGCCATCTCGATCGCCGCCGAGGCGATGTCAAAACCTGAATAGACCACGTCATCGGGAAATCTCGACTTGAGCGTCGCGAGGATCAGCCCGGCACCGCAGCCTATCTCGGCGACGGTTTCGGGCATGGGCAGCCCCGAACGACGCCACAGGTCATTGATCTTCGCGGCTTTCCACGCGCTGTCTTCTTCGCCCCAAGTCGGATTGGCGGCAAGGTAGTCGCCGTCGGAGTAGCGCTTGTCGGATGTCTCGGATGTCTCGGCCGTCACTGTTCGACACTCAATTTTGGGAATCGATTTTCCAGAATACAGGCGATTAGCGTATTACGGGGCCGTCGCGTGAATAGTGATCGCCAGACCAGTTCGCGTGCGCTGGGTCACGCTTCGTCCGGGCGACGCCACGACCGTGCGCAAAGTCACGCTTGAGGCCATCGTGCGCGCGACATAATGTGTGCGATGCACACGCTCGAACCTCTATCACGGGATGCACGCCGGGACCTGCGCATCGCCGTGCTCATTCCCTGTTACAACGAAGCCGTAACGGTCGGGCGCGTCGTCGCCGAGCTGAGGAATGCACTTCCGAAAGCGACCGTGTTCGTCTACGACAACAACTCGACGGATGGGACCAAAGAAGCCGCGCGACAGGCTGGCGCCCTGGTGCGGTCCGAGCGGCTGCAAGGCAAGGGCAACGTGGTCCGGCGCATGTTTGCCGACGTTGAAGCAGACGTGTACCTGCTCATCGACGGCGATGGCACCTACGACGCCAGCGCGGCACCCCAGCTGGTGGACTGCCTGCTGCGTGACGAGCTCGACATGGTTACCGGCGTGCGCATTGCGAACTCCTCGTCTGCCTACCGTCTTGGTCACCAGTTCGGCAACCGTGCGCTGACCGGTGTCGTCGCGAACATTTTCGGCAACCGCTGCGGTGACATGTTGTCGGGATACCGGGCCTTTTCGCGCCGCTTCGTGAAGTCGTTCCCGGCGCTCGCCGTCGGTTTCGAGATCGAGACCGAACTGACGGTTCACGCCCTCGAGCTGCGCATGCCGATCGCCGATGTCCCGACTCGCTACGGCGATCGCGCGCAGGGTACGAGCAGCAAGCTGCACACGGTGCGCGATGGCGTGCGAATCGGCACCACGATCATTCGCGTGGTCAAGGAAGAGCGCCCACTGCAGTTCTTCACGCTCATCGCTCTGCTGTTCTCCCTCACCTCTCTGGTGTTCGGCTATCCACTTCTGATCACCTACTTCGAAACAGGTCAGGTTCCGCGCCTGCCAACCGCGATCTTGGCGATGGGACTGATGATCATCGCAGTCCTCAGCTTCACGGCGGGTGTGATCCTCGACTCGATTACCAGCGCGCGCCGCGAGCTGCGACGGCTGCGCTATCTCGACATCCCTCTGTTCCGGAACGAGCTCGGCTCCTGAGGGGCATCGAATGACTGCCGACGCCCAGCGCCAGGCCGAACGCCAGGAACTGTTCGCTCGCCTCCCGGTGGGACGTTCCGCGTCGGTGCGCGCGCTTCTCATCGTCGGCGCGCTGATCACGGCGGGATGCTTGCTGTGGATTCACCAACTCCGGCTCAGCGGAAATCCCGGTGGCCTCGCGGCCATCTTTTTCGTGTTGTTCGCGTTCTTCGACTACGGCGCCGCCAAACTGGCGTTGGCAATCCTGCTGTTGGCGCTGTTCGTTCCGCGATGGGATGGATTCGATCGTCTGCTGCGCCGGCTTGGCGAACACCCGATATTGATTGGATCCGCCGTCACGGTGTTGCTGTCGCTCGGCACGCTCTTCATCTATCGCAACCAGCCCTTGTCGATGGACGAATTTGCTCCCTTTTTCCAGAGCCAGGTGTTCGCATCCAGGCACGTGTCCGGACAATACCCGGTCGACCTGTTGAACTACCTCATCCCCGGAGAATTTCAGAACTGGTTTCTCAACATCTCGAGGGACACGGGTGACGTTTCGTCCAGCTACTGGCCATCGTTTGCGTTGCTGCTGACTCCGTTTACCCTGCTGGGAATTCCCTGGGCATGCAACGCGGTGCTTTCGGGCCTCACGATCATCGTCCTCAACCGGCTCGCGCTGCGTTTGTTCGAAAGTGTCGAGGCGGCGGGAATGGTCATGCTGTTCACGCTGGCCTCGCCGGTCTTCTTTGCCGACGGAATTTCCTACTACTCGATGACTTCACACATGCTCGCGAATTCTTTGTTCGCGCTGCTGGTGCTCAAGCCGACCGCGGGTCGTCTCGTCGCCGCGGGTGTCGTCGGCTCGATCGCCCTGACGCTGCACAATCCGGTGCCGCATTTCCTCTTCGCGCTACCGTGGTTCGTCTGGCTTGCGCGCAAGGAGAAGCCGGTCGCCAGGCTCGCCGCGCTTTGCGCCGGTTATCTGCCGCTGTCCATCGTGCTCGGAATCGGCTGGTTCGTGTATTCCGGCCAGCTCGTACACGACGGTGGCGCGGTGACCGGCGGTGTGGGAAGCCTCGGCGGCGTGGTTCTCGCTTTCGCGTGGCCCGACCTGACGCTTCTCTACGCGCGGCTCGTCGGTCTTGCCAAACTACTGTTGTGGGCTGCGCCCTGCGTGTTGTTGCTGACCTTCGCCGGCGGTTGGCGGGCGCGCGCTGACCGGCGCATCGCCACCCTCAGCGCGAGCGCACTTCTCACGTTCGCCGGCTATCTGTTCGTCTGGGCAGATCAGGGACACGGCTGGGGCTTCCGCTATTTCCATTCGGCGTGGCTGGTGTTGCCGCTGCTCGCGACCGCATTTCTCTATACGCCGTCGGAAAATCCCCGCTCTGCCAACGCACCGGCCGTTGAATCGCCGGCGATTACCGACGCGCGTACGTACATCGTAGCCTGCGCGCTGATGAGCCTGCTCGTCGGGGTTGCGCTGCGCGCCTCACAGATGGGCGAGTTCATGGACCGACACCTGGCCCAGTTGCCACATTACGCGGGCACCGAGCCACGAGTCGTCGTGATCTCCGGAGTGGGCTTCTATCCATACGATCTCGTGCAGAACGATCCATTCCTGCGCAAGGATGAAGTGCGCATGGTCCAGGTCGGCAAGAATCAAACCGCCGCCGCGATCCGGCGCCACTTCCCTACCTACCAGGTCGTTTATCGCGATCAGCGCGGCGAAGTGTGGTCGGATGCGTCACCGTTGCCGGGCGGCACCGCTCACTGACACCGGCGCTCAGACCCCTCCGCGGCATCCGCATGAACTTTCCCACCGTCATTTCCCGCCAGTTGATTCGCTATGCATTGGTATCGGCCGGCGCGTTTGCAGTCGACGTCGGCTTGCTATGGCTGCTGGTGAAGCACGCCGGCATGCACTACCTGGTCGCCGCCACGATTTCATTCCTGGTCGGCGGGGTCGTCGCGTATCTGCTGTCGATTCGCTTCGTTTTCAGTCAGCGTCGCCTGCAAACAAGATCCATCGAAGGAACTGCATTCGTCGCGCTCGGGCTCGCGGGGCTCGCCATCAACACCGCGGTCATGGCCCTTGCCGTCGGAACGGCCGGAGCACCCCTGTTGGTTGCCAAGATGGCCAGTGCCTGCCTGACGTTCGGCGTGAATTTCCTGCTGCGCAAACATCTGTTGTTCACGCGCGGCCAGAACGCGCCGGCGATTCCTCCGGGATCGTGATCATGCACTTGCGCACGAATGGGTCCCGTGCCACAAGGCGGCACGCAATCGCCGGCCCGACACTGGAGCGCCGACCCAGGTGACCAAACAAAGTACTTCTGAATCGGCCGTCGTGTCGGGCGGGAACGCGGGCGCGACGGTGGCGTTCAGGCTGGCGTTGTTGTGGATTCTCGCCAGCGTCATTGGCCTCGTCATCGACCTCGCGCCCATCAGGGCTTCACTCGTTGAAGGTCACTACCTGCCCGTCGGTCCGGATTCCTTCTACCACGCGCGCCGCATTCTCGACGCGGTCGCCGATCCAGGCGCTGTCTATCAATTCGATCCGCTGATTCATGCGCCGGATGGCGCGCTGATTTCCTGGCCCTGGGGCTATGACTATCTCGTGAGCCTGATCGTGCGCGCGGCGGGCGCGCTCGGACTCGGCGGCGATGCCATGGCGGTGATCGCGCACATACCCGTGTTCGCTTTTCCCATCACACTGTTGCTGGTGGTCGCGGTCTGCCGATTCTTGCGCCTCAGCCTGCCGGCAACTGGTCTGGCGCTGCTCGCTACCGCGCTTTTTCCGCTCAGCCAGACGCTGTATGGCATCGGCGATATCGATCATCACTTCGCCGAGCACATGTTGGTAATGGGCACGCTCGCCGCTTCCATGGCCTGGCTCGCGCAACCGCAATCCTGGTTTCGCGCGGCGCTCGCCGCACTGGTGCTCGGGATCGCACCCGCGGTACACACCGCGGAATTCATCCTGCAATTGCCGCTGTTGGCCGCGCTCGCGCTGTTGTGGCTGCGCGGCGATCGCTTGCCGGAAACGACGCCGGTGTTCGCGGGAACCTTGCTGGCCAGCACCTTGGCAATCGCATTGCCCTCGCTGCCCTTGCAGCAGGGACGTTTCGATTACCTCACGCTCTCATGGTTCCAGGTGTACATCGCCTTCTGCAGCGCGGTGACCTGTGTGTTTCTCTGGCGGGCGCGACGCGGCCGCAACTCGCTCATTGCGGCGATTGTCCTGTGCGCCGTGCTGTTGGTGCCCATCGTCGGGGCGGCGCTGCGCGCCGGTGAATTCTTCGCCGGCAACGTCGAAGGAATGGGCGACATCATGGAGACGCGCTCGATAATCGATCAGCTGCGGATCGGCCTTACGTGGGAATCGATTTTCGGCAGGTACAGTCACCTGCTGATGCTTCTGCCACTGGTCGCGGTTTTCTGCGTCCTGCGGCTTCGCAGAGAACAGCAGTCGGCACGAGTGTTGTTCTGGATCGCCTGTCTTTTCGGGCTCGTCATGCTGGTATCGCAGACGAGGCTCCATTATCTGGGTTCGTACGCACTCTATGTGCCGCTGCTGCTGCTCGTCGATGAAAGCATCCTGCGCCTGCCGGCGAAACCGGCCGTCACCTGGTCAGTGGTTGCGTTGATCATTCTCGGCGCGCACGTCGTCGCGCTGCCACGCTTGTTCGGGAGGCAGTTTGTCGGCGGTGACGGCGACTACGAGCTCACTCGGCCGCTCTATGCGCGGCTGGCCGACGCTTGCGACAAACAACCTGGCGTGGCGCTCGCCAATTCAATGGATGGGAACTACCTGCGTTTCCATACGAAATGCGCCGTCATCGGCACCGCGTTCCTGCTGACGCCAACAGATATCGCGAAGAACCAGGAAGAGGACGAGTTGCTGGCACTGCCGGCGGCCGAAATTCCGCGGCGCAAACCGCTGCTGCGCTATGCGTTCATCAGGCGCCAGACGCTGTTCGTCTCGCTACCCGATGGCCGCTGGATCATCGCTCCCGAAGACCACCCGATGCTCGTCGACCCGCCGCTCGTCAAAGAGCTGTTGCACGCGGACAAGGATCGCCTCCCCGCGCACTATCGTTTGTTGGGTGAGCTCACCTATCCCACGCCGCCGCACACCGCGTACTCGCGTGTGTTCGCCATCGACCCGTAATCCGGCGCATGCAGAAAATCGCGCTCATCGCCGGCGCCGGCCCGGCAGGTCTTACTACCGCCGTGGAGCTGCTGCGAAGCACGGACGTGCAGCCCATCGTCGTCGAAGCCGACGTGCAGGTGGGCGGCATCTCCAAGACGATCAACTACCGCGGCAACCGCATGGACATCGGCGGCCATCGCTTTTTCTCGAAGTCCGACTGGGTCATGAACTGGTGGCAGCAACTGCTGCCGGTGGCGCCAGGGCAGGCGCAAGGGGCTCTCGATCTCGGCTACCAGGGTCAGCATCGCGAGTTCCTCGCCGCGGCGAACACACCGGTCGATGCCGACCGGGTGATGCTGGTGCGCTCGCGGCTGTCGCGCATTTTCTATCGGCGGCGATTCTTCGACTATCCACTCAAGATGAATCTCGCCACGCTGCGCAACCTCGGGCCGCTGTACACCACGGCCGTTGGCTTGAGCTACATCAAGTCGCGGCTGTTGCAACGCAGCCCGGAGGCGACGCTCGAGGATTTTCTGATCAATCGCTTCGGCTGGCGGCTGTACAGCACTTTCTTCAAGGACTACACGGAAAAAGTGTGGGGCGTCCCATGCTCGGAGATCTCGGCGGAATGGGGCGCGCAAAGGATCAAGGGCCTGTCGATCAGCAAGGCGATCGGTCATGCGCTGCTGAAACCGTTTCGCTCGTCGGCGGACACGCGCCAGAAAAGCGTCGAGACCAGCCTCATCGAACGATTCCTGTATCCGAAGTTCGGGCCCGGGCAGATGTGGGAAGAAGCCGCGCGACGCGTGATCGCCGGCGGCGGCGAGGTGCGTTTACGCCAGAAAGTCGTGGAGCTGCATACGCGCGAGCGTCGTGTCGAGGCCGTGACGGTTCGCGACGAAAGTGGTCAACACCATCGAATCGACTGCGATCACTTCGTCTCGACGCTGCCGATCAAGGAACTCACCTCGATGCTGAAGCCCGAGGACGCGGCGATCGCGCGTATCGCGGACGCGTTGCCCTACCGTGACTTCATGACCGTGGGTCTGCTGGTCAAGCGCATGCTGCCGACGGGCGGCGACAACGCAGCCGGCACCATGCCGCCCGACAACTGGATCTACGTGCAGGAGCCCGACGTCAAACTCGGCCGGTTGCAGGTCTTCAACAACTGGAGCCCATACCTGGTCGCGGATCCGGCCACTGTGTGGCTGGGCCTCGAATACTTCTGCAACGAGGGCGATGAACTGTGGTCGATGAAGGACCCTGCTTTCCTCGATTTCGCGGCGCGCGAACTGGCGAAGATCGGGCTCATCGACCTTGCCGATGTGTTGGACGGAACCGTGGTCCGCGTTCGCAAGGCCTATCCGGCGTACTTTGGCGCGTACAGCGGCATCGGCGCGGTTCGTTCGTTTCTCGACGAGTGGCGCAATGTGTTTCCGATCGGCCGAAACGGCATGCACCGCTACAACAACCAGGATCACTCCATGCTCGCCGCCAAAGCTGCGGTCGAGTGCATGCTCGAGGGGCGCATCGACAAACAGGCGATCTGGTCCGTCAACGCGGAAGACGAGTACCACGAGGATCGGAGCGACAAGAGCTGACAAATTGCGTCAGCTTGTGACGCGAATTGCCATGGCAGTCGTCAGGGAGTGACGATGCTAAGTAAAAACATGGCAGGAGCCAAAGTGCGAATTCATTGCAATTCAGTACTTTGGGAGGTTGCAGGATCCTGGCACGTCGATTGCACTTCCTCCGACAGCAGGCAGCAATGCCGCTGCTTTTTTCACCACGAAACTATTGGAGATATCTACATGAAGTCTGTTCAAGAGGGCTTTACGCTCATCGAACTGATGATCGTGGTGGCGATCATCGGCATTCTCGCCGCTATCGCCATCCCGGCTTACCAGGACTACACGACCCGTGCGCAGGTCACTGAAGGTCTGAACATGGCGGGCGCTGCGAAGGCCGCTGTTTCGGAAAGCTACAGCGCCAACGGCGCCTGGCCGACCGACAACAACGTTGCCGGTCTTGGCGTTCCTGGCAACATCAAGGGCAAATACGTTGACTCCGTGACGGTTGCGGACAACCAGATCACGGTCGCGTTCCGCGGCACGATCCCCGCTGCGAAGGCGATCTGGACCAACACCCTGCTGTTGACGGCTGGCACGAGCAACAACGGCGACGTGGCCTGGCAGTGTGGCAGCAAGGCGATGCCGGCGACCGGCATCAACCCGGGCACGAAGGCTTTCGAAGGGACCGGCGCTGGCGGCTCGGTGCTTCAGAAGTTCCGTCCGGCCGAGTGCCGCGGCTAAGCTTCGATTCGATGTCGATCAGGAAGCCCCTCTCCGGAGGGGCTTCTTCTTTTGGGAGTCCGGTCACGCAGATTCGGGCTCTGCATATGCGACTATTGACCCAGATTTAACAATTGCCTGCCTGTGCTCCTTGGGTAGACTAGGGACCGCAGCGGGTTTGGTCGCTCGCACGTAACCACATGAATGACAACGCATCCCTAGCGCTCGGCGGCAATCGATCGGGTCTCGGCGGCTTGCCGCAGCGACTCGTGCAAGACGGCGTGGTCGAAGAAGCGGCGATGCTCACCGCGTTGCAGGCCGCCAAAGACCGCAAGGCCAGCTTCGTCACGCAGCTCATTTCCGCCGGCGCCGCGAAAGCTCGCGACATCGCAATTGCCGCTTCGGCTGAATTCGGCGTTCCGCTGTACGACCTCGATTCGCACAACGTCGATCTCGAGATCGTCAAACTAGTCCAGGACAAGCTGTTGCAAAAGCACCGCTGCCTGCCGCTCTACCGGCGCGGCAAGCGTCTGTTCCTGGGGGTCGCGGATCCCACCAATCTGCACGCCATCGATGAGATCAAGTTCCAGACCGGCATGGGCATCGAAGCGGTGGTCGTCGAAGACGACAAGCTGCAGAAGGCCATCGACAAAGCCGTCGAGCAGGCCGACACGGCCATGCCGAATCTCACCGACGACGAGACGGGGTTCGATCTCGAAAACCTCGACGTCACCGGTGGCGACGACGACATGGAAGGCGCGGGCGTTTCCCGCGACGACATCGAAGACGCGCCCATCGTGCGCTTCGTCAACAAACTGTTGTTAGACGCCATCCGCCGCGGCGCCTCGGACATCCACTTCGAACCGTACGAGAAGATGTACCGCATCCGCCTGCGCATGGACGGCATCCTGAAAGAGGTGGCGCAGCCGCCGGTGCAGCTGGCCATGAAGCTGTCGGCGCGCCTCAAGGTCATGTCGCGCCTCGACATCGCCGAGCGCCGCGTGCCGCAGGACGGCCGCATCAAGATGAAATTGTCGAAGACTCGCGCCATCGACTTCCGCGTGAGCACCTGCCCCACCCTGTTCGGCGAGAAGATCGTCTGCCGTATTCTCGATCCGTCGCAGGCCATGCTCGGCATCGACTCGTTGGGGTACGAGCCGTTCCAGCGCGAGATCTATCTGAAGAATCTCGCCAAGCCGCAGGGCATGATCCTCGTTACCGGACCCACGGGCTCGGGCAAGACCGTGTCGCTGTATACCGGTCTCAACATCCTCAATCGCGAAGACACCAACATCTCGACCGCGGAAGACCCGGCGGAAATCAACCTGCCCGGCGTCAACCAGGTCAACGTCAACAACAAGGTCGGTCTCACGTTCGCGGCCGCCTTGCGCGCGTTCCTTCGCCAGGATCCGGACGTGGTGATGGTCGGTGAAATCCGCGACCTCGAGACGGCGGAAATCGCCATCAAGGCCGCGCAGACCGGACACCTGGTCATGTCGACGCTGCACACCAATGACGCTCCGCAGACGCTTACGCGCTTGGTGGACATGGGCGTGAAGCCATACGCCATCGCCACTTCTGTCAGCCTCATCATCGCGCAGCGCCTCGCGCGCCGCTTGTGCCCGCAGTGCAAGGCGATTGTCGACGTGCCGGCTGAAGCGTTGCTCAAGGAAGGCTTCCAGGAAGCCGACGTGCGCGCCGGCAGCATCAAGATCTACGGTGCCAAGGGCTGCTCGGCCTGCACCGACGGCTACAAGGGCCGCGTTGGTATCTATCAGGTGATGCCGGTGACCGAAGCGCTGGGCCGCATCATCATGGAGGGCGGTAATGCCATCGACATTGCCGACCAGGCAGCGAAAGAAGGCGTGTGGGACTTGCGGCGTGCCGGGCTCGAGAAGGTCAAGCAGGGCATGACGAGCATCGAAGAAGTCAACAGCGTCACCATCGAATAAGGACACTGAACTCATGGCAACTGCTGTAGCTAGTCAGAACGCGAAAGGCATCAAGCGTGATGTACCGTTCTCCTGGGGGGGAATGGACAAGAAAGGCAACCGGGTATCCGGCAAGAGCCTCGCGCCCGATGAATCCGCGCTGCGCGCCGACCTGCGCCGTCAGGGTATCGCCGTCACTCGCGTCAAGAAGCAGAGCACCGCGTTCAGGGGCGGCGGCAAGGTCAAAGCTGAAGATATCGCCGTGTTCAGCCGCCAGCTGGCCACCATGCTCGCCGCCGGTATTCCGCTGGTGCAGTCGTTCGAAATCGTCGGCAACGGCAACGACAATCGAGCCATGCAGAAATTGATTCTCGACGTCAAGGCTGATGTCGAGGGCGGCACGTCGTTGCACGAGGCACTCGGAAAACATCCGCTGCATTTCGACGACCTGTTCGTGAACCTGGTCGAAGCGGGTGAACAAGCCGGCGCACTCGAGACGCTGCTCGACAAGATCGCCACGTACAAGGAAAAGACCGAAGCGCTCAAAAAGAAGGTCAAGAAGGCGCTGTTCTATCCGACGGCGGTGCTGGTAGTCGCGATCATCGTCACCGTGATCCTGCTGATCTTCGTCATTCCGCAGTTCGAAAGCCTGTTCAAGGGGTTCGGCGCCGACCTGCCGGCATTCACGCAATTCGTCATCGACATGTCGCGTGGATTGCAGGACAACGGCGTGTACGTG
>DASYKM010000197.1:0-16429 GCA_035995425.1 Steroidobacteraceae bacterium | reverse complement strand
CTGCCCCAGCTCGAGCATCACGTACTGCGTGACGTCGACAATCGGGCTGATAGGCCGCAAGCCCGCGCGTCGCAGGCGTTCGCGCATCCAGACGGGCGACGGCGCCTTGTTGTCGATGCCGCGCACCACGCGACTCACGAGCTTCGGGCAACCCACCGCATGCGTAAGCTTCACGGGGAAGGTGTCGGCGAGGGATGGCGCTGCCTTGCCCGCGATCGACTCGTTCTTCACCGGACTCTTGGCGAGAGCCGCAACTTCCCTTGCAATGCCCAGCACCGACATGGCATCGCCACGATTCGGTGTCACGTTCAATTCGAGGATGTCATCGTCGAGCTGCAGGTAGGCGCGCAGGTCCGTGCCCACGGGTGCATCGGCCGGAAGTTCGATGATTCCTTCGGAAGCGTCTGCCAGCCCCAGCTCCTTGGCCGACGCCAGCATGCCAAATGACTCCACGCCACGAAGCTTCGCGGCACCGATTGCCTTGTCGCCTGGTAGTTTGGCGCCGACCGTCGCGAGCGCAGTCTTGAGGCCGGCGCGCGCATTCGCGGCGCCACAGACGATCTGCAACAACTCTTCTTGTTTTCCGTGGGCGCCAGCGCGCACCTTGCACACCTGCAGCTTCTCGGCCTGCGGATGTTTGACGGCTTCGACGATCTCCGCCACCACGACGCCAACGAACGGGGGCGCGGCCTTGTCCAGCGCCTCGAGCTCGAATCCGGACATCGTCAGCCTGCGGCCGAGCTCCTTCGCGTCCCAGGCGGTGTCGATAAAATCGCGCAACCAGGAAAGTGAAATTCGCATGCCTACCCCGCCCGGAATTGCGCGAGGAAACGCAGGTCGTTTTCGAAGAACAGGCGCAGGTCATTCACGCCGTAGCGAAGCATGGCCAGGCGATCGATGCCCATGCCGAAGGCATACCCGGTGTATTTTTCGGGATCGACGCCGCCGGCTTCGAGAACCTTGGGATGAATCATTCCGCAGCCGGAAATCTCGAGCCAACCCGTCTGTTTGCACACGCGGCAACCCGCGCCGGCGCACAGCACGCACGACATGTCGACTTCGGCTGACGGCTCGGTGAATGGGAAATACGACGGACGCAGGCGCATCTGGAGGTCGCGCTCGAAAAACGCCTCGAGGAAGCCATGCAGCATGGCCTTCATGTTCGCGAAGGTGACGCCCTCGCCCACGACCAGCCCTTCGACCTGGTGAAACATCGGGGAATGCGTGACGTCGTGATCCTTTCGGTACACGCGGCCTGGCGCGATGACCGCGAACGGCGGCTTGCCCGAAAGCATGGCGCGGATCTGCACCGGCGAGGTGTGCGTGCGCAGCAGCTTTCCATCGGGGAAAGAGAAGGTGTCGTGCATCGCGCGCGCCGGGTGATCGGCCGGAATGTTCAGCGCTTCGAAGTTGTGGAAGTCGTCTTCGATCTCGGGGCCGGTGGCCACATCGAAACCGGCCTGGCGGAACAGCTGTTCTATTCTCAACCGTACTTTGGTGACCGGATGCAAGCCGCCACGCGCTTCGCCGCGGCCCGGCAGCGTGACGTCGATGCGTTCCTTCGAAAGCTTGGCGGCGACGTGCGCCTGCTCGAGCTCGGCGCGCTTCGTTTCGATGAAGGCCTGGATCTCTTCGCGCACGCGATTGAACCGCGCGCCGGCTTCCTTGCGTTGCTCGGCGGCGAGCTTGCCCAATTCCTTGAGCTTTTCGGTCAGCCAGCCACTTTTGCCTAGCGTGCGGACACGGACCTCTTCGAGCGACGCCACATCGGACGCGCTCGAAATCGCGCCGAGAGTTTCCTCCCGGCGCGCGTCGAGATCCTTCGGGTCGCCTTCAGCCATGGCCGCGATTAGGCGGCTTTCGCGGCTTTTTCGGCTTTCTCGAGGGCTGCTTTCGCCTGCTTCGCGATGCTCGCAAAAGCGTCCGGCTGATTCACGGCGAGATCGGCAAGCATCTTGCGATCGATTTCGATCTCGGCCTTCTTCAGGCCGTTGATGATCTTGCTGTAGCTCAGCCCGAACTCACGCGCGGCGGCGTTGATGCGGGTGATCCAGAGCGCGCGGAAGTCGCGCTTCTTGGCGCGGCGATCGCGATACGCATACTGGCCGGCCTTGATGACGGCCTGCTTGGCGGTGCGGAATACCTTGCGGCGGGCGTTGTAATAGCCCTTCGCCTTGCCAAGAATTTTCTTGTGACGGGCTGAGGCGGTAACGCCACGTTTAACTCGTGCCATGTGTTAGTCCTCGCTTATTTTGAGTTGGGCATCAGCTGATCAATGCGGCCCGTATCGCTCTTGTGCACGAGCGAGGAACCGCCAGAACGCAGCTTGCGCTTCGTCTTGCGAGGCTTATGACCGAGATTGTGGCGGCGGCCTGCCGAATAGGACTTCCATCCATTCGCCGTTTTGCGAAAACGTTTGGCCGCTGCCCGGTTGGTTTTCAACTTAGGCATTACATCGACTCCGGGGTCTCATGGACCCATTTGTAGCCCCGATCACAAATCAGCCCCTCTTTGTTGAAGAGGCGCGCTGATCGCTACGGGCGAATCCGCAGGCTTTCCTTCTTGAGAAGGTGACGAGCGGGTTACTTCTTTTTTGGCGCGAACATCATGACCATCTGCCGCCCTTCCATCAGCGGGTTCTGTTCGATCGCCGCGTGGGCGTTCAAATCAGCAACCAGCCGATCGAGCAACTTCCGGCCCAATTCCGTATGCGCCATCTCACGGCCGCGGAAACGCAGGGTTACCTTGGCCTTATCACCCTCGGTCAGGAAGCGAATGATGTTACGCAGTTTGATCTGGTAATCGTTCTCATCCGTACCGGGACGAAACTTGATCTCTTTGATCTGAATCTGTTTCTGCTTGCGCTTGGCGGCATGAGATTTCTTGTTCTGTTCGAACAGAAACTTGCCGAAGTCCATCACGCGAACCACAGGGGGATCGGCCTGCGGAGACACTTCGACGAGATCGAGCTCCGATGACTTGGCGAGGTCGAGCGCTTCGAATCTAGTTAGCACTCCTACCTGGCCGCCGTCAGCTCCGATGACTCTCACTTTCGGTGAGGTGATCTCTTCGTTGCGCCTAACGCGCTTGGTTGCAATCGCTATAAATCATCCCTCCAACAATGTACGCCCGTGGCTCTCGACTTCCGCGCGGAGCCGACTAACAAAGTCTTCCGGGGACATCGTGCCGAGATCCTTGCCACTCAAGGAACGCACTGAAATCTGGTTCGCTGCCACTTCCTTGTCGCCCGCCACCAAAAGATATGGCACGCGCTGCAGCGTGTGGGCGCGAATCTTAAAGCCCACCTTTTCGTTCCGCAAGTCAATCTCAACGCGAATCCCTTGATTTCTAAGAGTTTCCGCAACCTGTTGAACGTAGGCGTCCTGGCGGTCGGTAATGGTCATCACCACGGCCTGCGTCGGGGCCAGCCAGGCGGGCAGTTTTCCGGCGTGATGTTCCAGAAGAATGCCGAAAAACCGCTCCAGGGAGCCAAAAATCGCCCTATGCAGCATGACCGGGGTCTGCCGCTGGCTGTGCTCATCTATGTAGTGCGCCCCGAGCCTGCCGGGGAGGTTCAGGTCCACCTGCAGGGTGCCGCACTGCCAGGTCCGGCCGATGGCGTCCTTGAGATGGAATTCCAGCTTCGGGCCGTAGAAGGCGCCCTCGCCCGGGTTGTAGTCACATTCGATGCCGGCCGCCGCCGCCGCCGCCTTGAGCGCCTTTTCCGACTTGTCCCAGATCTCATCCGATCCCACCCGCTTGGGCGGCCGGTCGGCAAACTTCACCGCGACGTCTTCGAAGCCGAAGTCCTTATAGATAGAGAGCAGCAGCTTGATGATGAGCACCGATTCGTCGGTGATCTGGTCCTCCGTGATGAACACATGCGCATCGTCCTGGTTGAACGCACGCACGCGCATCAGGCCATGCAAAGCGCCCGATGGTTCATAACGATGCACCTTGCCGAACTCCGCGAATCGGACCGGCAGTTCTTTGTAGCTGCGGATGCCCTGGTTGAAGATCTGGATGTGGCCCGGGCAGTTCATGGGCTTGATGGCGAACACGCGATCGTCGGGCGTCTTCGTGAGAAACATGTTCTCGCCAAACTTTTCGAGGTGGCCGGACTTCTGCCACAGCGAGGACTCCATGATCTCCGGAGCATTCACTTCGCCGTAGCCAGCGGCGTCTTGACGCCGCCGCATATAACCAATGAGCTGCTGGAAAACGCGCCAGCCCTTGGGATGCCAGAACACCGCCCCCGGGGCCTCTTCCTGGAAGTGGAACAGGTCGAGGTCCTTGCCGATGCGGCGATGATCGCGCTTCTCGGCTTCCTCGAGGCGATGCAGATAGGCCGCCAGGTCCTTGTCGTTGAGCCAGGCGGTGCCGTAGATGCGCTGGAGCATCTCGTTGCGTGAATCGCCGCGCCAATAGGCACCAGCCACCTTCATGAGCTTGAACGACCGCAATTTGCCGGTGGATGGCACGTGCGGGCCGCGGCACAGGTCGAACCACTCGCCCTGGCCGTACAGCGAGATGTCTTCGTTGGCCGGAATGCTGGAAATGATCTCAGCCTTGTAGAGCTCGCCCATGCTCTTGAACAGCGAAACCGCTTCGTCGCGCGGCATCACACGCCGGCCCACTTTGAGATCCGCCGCGGCGATCTCGCGCATCTTGGCCTCGAACTTCTCGAGATCCTCGGGCGTGAACGGCCGTTCGAAGGCGAAGTCGTAGAAAAATCCGTCCTCGATGACCGGTCCGATGGTCACCTGCGCCTTCGGGTAGATAGCCTGCACCGCCTGGGCCAGCAGGTGCGCCGTCGAATGGCGAATGATCTCGAGCGCCGCCGGATCCTTGTCGGTGACGATGGAAAGGGTCGCGTCTTCCTTGATGACGAACGACGTATCGACCAGCTTGCCGTTCACGCGTCCGGCAAGCGCCGCTTTGGCCAGTCCCGCGCCAATGCTCATGGCGACATCGGCCACGGTCACCGGCTGATCGAAAGTCTTTTGGCTGCCATCGGGCAACGTAATGATGGGCATAGGGATTTCGGAATCAGATCAAGCAGTTGGAAGGCGCAGCATCCTGCCAGCGCGGCCGCGGAGAATCAATTCCGACAGGGGCGCGGGCGGTTCGCTGATATCGGGGCGAGCGCGCGCCCTTTCTACTAACACCGATGAAATCACCTGCAAGATCAGCGCGTCCGGTGCGGTTTGCGGTCGTCGGTCTCGGCCACATCGCACAAGCGGCGGTACTTCCGGCGTTCAAGCACGCCCGCCGGCACGTCGAACTGACTGCGCTGGTCTCGGATACGCCGGCCAAACTGAAGCAGCTCGGCCGCCGCTATGGCGTCAAGAAGCTCTATTCATACGACGACGCGCGCGACCTCTTCTCGAGCGGTGAGATCGATGCGGTGTACATCGCTCTGCCCAACACTCTGCACGCCGCCTGGACCATCCGCGCCGCGGACGCCGGACTGCACGTGCTATGCGAAAAGCCTCTCGCGACCACCGTCGGGGATTGCGAACGCATGATCGAAGCCTGCGAACGCAATCGCGTGCATCTCATGACGGCCTACCGGTTGCATTTCGATCGCTGCAATCTTCAAGTCGCCGAAATAGTACGCAAGAAGCGCATCGGCGACGCGCGGTATTTTGATGCGCAGTTTTCGATGCAGGTGAAAGCCGGAAACATCCGCGTCAAGCGCGAGCTGGGCGGCGGGCCCGAGTGGGACATCGGCATCTACTGCCAGAACGCGGCGCGCTACGTGTTCGCGGATGAGCCCACGCAGGTGTGGGCGACCGCCACGAACAGCGGCGACCGGCGTTTCGACGAAGTACCGGAGACCGTGCACGTCATCATGAAATTTCCGCAGGAGCGCATCGCCAACTTCATCTGCAGCTTCGGCGCGGCCGATCGTTCGCGCTATGAGATTGTCGGCACGAAAGGCAGCGTCACCGTCGACCCCGCCTTTGAATACGCCGACGCGCTCAGCTACGAGCTCACGGTGGGCGAGAAAAAGAGCCGCAAGAAATTCGCCAAGAGCGATCAGTTCGCGCCCGAACTCGTCCATTTCGCCAAGTGCGTACGCACCAACCGGAGACCCGAGCCCTCCGGCATCGAAGGACTGATCGACGTCGCCATCATCGAAGCGATTCACCGTTCGATTGCCACCGGCGGGTGGGTCGCCGTGGACGCACCGACGAAGCGTCGCCGGCCTACGCTCGCGCAGGAGCTGCGCAAACCGGCGGTGCCGCGCGAACCCTCATTAGTACAAGTGGAGAGCGGTCATCGCTAAGTCAAAACAAAACGGCAACGGCACGGAAGAGAAGCCGAAGCGCGGCGCGCGTGGACTGTGGAACGGCGCGATCAGCTTCAGCCTCATCCATATTCCGGTAAGCCTGCACACGGCGGCGCGCGCGCACGAGCTCGATCTGAACCTGCTCGACAAGCGCGACTTCGCGCCGGTCGGCTACCAGCGCTACAACAAGGCCACCGGCAAGGTGGTCGAGTGGAACGATGTCGTAAAGGGGTACGAATATGAGAAGGGCGAATACGTGGTGCTCACGGACGAGGACTTTCGACGCGCCAACGTCGAAGCGTCTCGGACCATCGACATCCAGACCTTCGTCGATCGCGACGCGATCGCGCCCTACTACTTCGACACGCCCTACTTCGTCATGCCCGACAAGAACGGCGAGCGAGTCTATTCACTGCTGCGCGAAGCGCTGGAGCAATCGAAGAAGCTTGCCGTGGCGACGTTCGT
Source organism: Steroidobacteraceae bacterium (assembly GCA_035995425.1). Taxonomy (GTDB): domain Bacteria; phylum Pseudomonadota; class Gammaproteobacteria; order Steroidobacterales; family Steroidobacteraceae; genus CADEED01. The sequence goes on along the minus strand of DASYKM010000197.1, from coordinate 9,669 downwards.
GCTGCGTAGCCGTCAGCACGTCGCGGCGCTGATGCCGGTCGACAAGGTCATCGTACTGAATACGCTGCGTTATCAGGAGGAGATCCAGCCACACCCGGATGTGGCCGCAGCGGTCGCGAAGAAAGCCAATGCGGCCGGCGGCCGCGAATTGCAAATGGCGCTCAAGCTCGTCGACGAGATGAGCGAGAAGTGGAAGCCGGAGGCGTTCAGCGACACCTATCGCGACGACCTCCTGAAGCGCATCCATCAGAAGGTGAAGGCCGGCCAGACGCACACGCTGACCGAGCCCGAAGAGGAAGCGGGCGAGCAACGCGCCGCGGGCGGCAAGGTCGTGGACCTCATGTCGCTGCTGGAGAAAAGTCTCGCGCAGAAAGGTGACGGCGCCACAGATGGCGCGTCACGCGCCACCAAGCGCAAGCACAGCGCGGTGCGGCGGCGCACGACGAACACTCGCGCCGCGGCGCGACGCGCCTGATGCATGGCTGACGCGGGGCACAGCGCTCGCGGCAAGTCGCGTCTCAAGCGCTATGTCAGCAAGCGCGACTTCAAGAAGACCACCGAGCCAGCGCATGCCGCGCGCGCGATTGTTGGCCAGCGCGCGAAGAAACCCATTTTCGTCATTCAGAAACACGCCGCGCGACGGCTGCACTGGGATTTTCGTCTCGAGCATGAAGGCACGCTGCGCAGCTGGGCAGTACCCAAAGGCCCATCGTTGGACCCGGGTGACAAGCGGCTCGCGGTCGAGGTCGAAGACCACCCGATCGCCTACGCGAAGTTCGAAGGCGATATCCCGAAGGGTGAATATGGCGGCGGGCATGTGGACATCTGGGACAACGGCACCTGGGAGCCCGTCGGCGACCTGAAGCGCATGTTCGCCAAGGGCCATCTCGAATTCCTGCTGCACGGGAAAAAACTCTCCGGCAAGTGGCACCTGGTCCGCACGCGCATGCAAGGCAAGCAACCGCAATGGCTCCTGATGAAGAGTGACGATGCCGCCGCGCGCGCCGGGGCGGACGCGGACGTCATCGACGCGGGCAAAGCTGACGATCCGAAACGGCTGCTGCACAAGAATCTGGCCGCCGTCGGCAAACGCGGCGCGACGACGCAGGCGGCAATGCCGAAGCCGCGCAGTGCGAAGGCGCGCGGAACGAAGTCTGGCGGCACGCGCGGCACAGCGCTGCCCACGTCGATCAAGCCCATGCTGGCAACGCTCGTCGACAAGGTGCCCGGCGACGAGGGCTGGGTGTACGAGCTCAAATACGACGGCGTGCGGTTGCTGTGCCGCTGCGACGGCGACGATGTGCACTGCCTCTCGCGCAATGGCCTCGACTGGACGCACAAGGTGGGGCCGATCGTCGATGCGTTGGCCAAAGTCAAACTTCCCGGCACGTGGATCGACGGTGAGCTGATCGCCGTCGACCCGAATGGCCGATCAGATTTCTCACTGCTGCAGCACGTCCTCGAGCAGAAGCGCTACCACGATCTGCAATTTTGCGTATTCGACCTGTTGTACTGGAACGGCGAGGATTTGCGCGAACAGTCGCTATCGCAGCGCAAAGCGACACTCGATGCGGCGTTCGCCAAACTACCGGCGACTGGGCCGCTGCGGCTTGCGGACCAGATACACAGCGACAGCGCCCAGCTCCTCACGCGGGTGTGCAACCAGCATCTCGAGGGGCTGATTGCGAAGAAGATCGACGCGCCCTATGTCGGCGGGCGCTCGGATCACTGGCTCAAGGTGAAGTGCCACCGTGAACAGGAATTCGTGGTCGGCGGCGCCGCGTTCCTGCCAGGGCGCGGAACCGGCACGTTTTCGTCATTGCTCGTCGGCGTGAAATCCGGCAAGGAACTGAAGTACGTCGGCCGCGTGGGCGGCGGCTTCAGCACGGATGAACGCGCCGAATGGCGTGCCCGCGTGCAGCAGCTCGAGCAGAAGTCGAGTCCATTCGATCGCCTGCCGGACAAGCGTTCGGGCGAGATCTGGCACTGGATGAAGCCGAAGCTCGTGATCCAGGTGGCATTCCAGGACTGGACGCAGGACGGCATCCTGCGCCAGCCTCGCTATCTCGGCATGCGCGCGGATCGCGATCCAAAAACGGTGGTGCGCGAGGAGCCCGCGCACACGGAGGACGTCGTGAAGAAGACCAGGAGATCTTCCCCTGCCCCCACCAAAGTCACGACGCGTTCGAAATCCCGCGCTGGCGCCGCCGCGGAGTCCGATGTCGGCGGGCAACGGCTCACGCATCCCGATCGCATCCTCTATCCGCACGACGGCATCACCAAACTCGAGCTGGCGGAATACTTCGCGGCGGTCGGTGAAGTGGCGATGCCTCACTACCGCGAGCGGCCGCTGTCGATTCTGCGAAACACCCACGGCACCTCGCCGTTCTTCCAGAAGCATTTTCTCGAGAGCACGAGTGCGGGCCTGCGGGTCGTGACGATTCCGAACGCCGACAAGGATCCCCACTTCGTCGTCTGCGAAACGCCCGCAGGTTTGCTGCATCTCGCGCAGATCGGCGCGGTCGAGCTGCACAGCTGGGGCTCGGTGATGCCGAAGCCGACTCACGCGGATCGGCTGACGTTCGATCTGGACCCTGGTGCGGAGCTGCCCTATCCGCCCTTACGGGAGGCCGCGCTCGCAGTGCGGAAGCTGCTGAAGGAGCACGGGCTCGAGAGCTGGGTGAAGACCACCGGCGGCAAAGGGTTGCACGTCGTCGCGCCGCTCACCAAACCGTTGCCTGATTGGGAAGCGGCGAAGGAATTCTCGCGCAGCGTCACGCTGTTCATGGAGCGGCTCGCGGCGACGATGTTCACCTCGAAAACCGGTGAGAAGAATCGCAAACGGAAGATCTTCATCGACTATCTGCGCAACGGATTCGGCGCGACGGCGGTCGCGGCATTCTCGCCGCGCTGGCGCAACGGCGTTGGCGTTTCGACGCCGGTCTCATGGGATGAGATCGACGAGGACATCCGCGGCGATCATTTCAACATCCACAATGTCCCGCAGCGCGTTGCCAAACAAAGAAAGGATCCCTGGGCGGGATACTGGAAGGCTTCGCAGGCGCTTCCGAAGAAGAACCTGTAGCCGGCCTCGTTGCTTTCTCTATTACACGTGTCGTAGATTCGGCCACCGCTGTAGGTGGGGCCGCATGCGAAAGTTGCGCAAAATAGTCGGTTGGACGTTCGGCATCGTCGTCACGTTCATCGTCGCCATCCTCGCTTACGCGAACTACCGCGTAACGAAGGACGAGGTGAATGCCTTCGACGCAGAGGCGCCGGGGCGCTACTTCACAGTGCAGGGGCACCGACTGCACGTGCGGACTTTCGGAGATCCTGCGTTGGATCCAACCGGCGCACCGCTGATGCTCGTGCACGGCTTCCTGCTGTCCGGCCACACTTCCTTCCTTCCCTGGGCGCGAGACGAGCTCGCACCGAAACGTTCGCTCATCCTCCCCGACATACTCGGATACGGTTTTTCCGAGCGCATACCGACGCCGGGCGAGCACTACACGCTGAAGAGCTACGCGCGCGACCTGGCGGGAATACTCGACTCGCTCGGCATCGAAAAGGTGGATCTCTCCGGTCATTCCTGGGGCGGCGTGCTCGCCGCGCAATTCGCGCACGACTACCCGAATCGCGTGCGGCGTCTCGTGATCGTCGACGGCGCATTCTTTTTCCCCGAGCCGACCATCGTCGAGAAGATTGTCCAACTGCCGCTCGGCATCGGCCGCGGCTTCGCGTGGGAAATGCTTGCCGGTGGCCCGGCGAGCTACTCGAGCCTCATTTGCCGCCGGCAGCCGGAATGCGAAGGCGCTCCAACCCTGCGCATCAAGGACAGCACGGAAACGATGCGCGCGATGATGTACACGTCACGCCACTCGGGCGGCATGAAGGAGCTCGACGCCGAGCTCGCGCAGATCACGACACCGACCCTGGTCTTGTGGGGCGAGAAGGATCCCGTCGTCCCCGTCGAGACCGGCAAGCGGCTGGCGCGCGAGCTGCCATCGGCACGACTGGTCGTGGTCAAGGACGCGCTGCACGCACCTTGGTTCCAGGAGCCGAAAGAGACCGCGCGACAACTGCTCGACTATCTGGCGACGCCCTGATCTCCGGGGGCTCAGCCGGTCTCATCTCTCGATGCGGTATTCAACACCTGCGCGCGTCTCCTCCGTACCGCGCTGAACCTTGACGCCGATGGCATCCGACAGCTTGTAACGCAGCGCGATCACTTCGCCCGGCTCGAACAATCCCACGCCGTAGCTCAGGTACAACCGCGGCGAGAGGTACTCGCCTATCGTCAGCGCGGAGCCGCCGATGAGCTCGTTGTCTTCGACGCCCGCCTCATCGAGGCCTAACCGCTTGCCAATGCGCTTGGCCACGAGACCGCCGGCGGCACCCTCGAGCGACTGCGTCGCCGACGCCAGCGCAGTTTGCGAGCTGCCGCTCGCACTCCCCACATCCGATAGTGACCGTCCCGTCACGAGGTACGACAGTGCATCCGCTTCGCCGACGTTCGGATCCGAGATCACGGTGATCACCGGCCGCTGCGCCGAACCCGCAATGCGCAGACCCGTCTTCAGATTGCTGCTGATGTCACGCGTCGCGACGATGCTCAGGCGTGGGTTCTCGAGCGGCGTGCCGGCGAACAGCAGACGCCCATCCTTGATGGTGAGATCCTGACCGTAGGCCTTGTAGCGGCCCGCGACCGTCAGCTGTCCCGATCCGGTGGTCGGTGCGCCCGGCGCCTCGCGTACAACCAGCTGCCCCGACACGGTGGCATCCAGTCCATAACCCGCCACTGCGACCTTGTCGCCGAGCTTCACGGTGATCAACGCAGTCAAGGGTAGTCCCGCGCTCTCCGCCGCGCGTTCGACCACCTTGCCGTTGCGAATCACCACCACGTCCGGCGACACGCCCGGCGGTGAATCCTGCGGCAGCTTCTGCAGGTTGATCGCCGCGCTCGGGATCGCTACCTCGCCTTTCAGTAGATAGCCCTTGCGGTCGCCGGTGAGCGTCAGATCCGGGGTGACGACCACATTGGCCGCCGGAATGTCCGCGGCGAGGAAGTTCTGCCCGCGGATCTTCAAGTCCACCACGCCGCGCTCGTCCATCGCGCCTTCGAACTCCATGCGGCCTTTTCCCGAGGCGACTCCGCCCGCAAGATTGAATCCGCCGCTGCGCTTGGCCTCGCCACGCACGCTGCCGTCGCGCAGCTCTATGCCGAGCTTGCCGAGATCGGCCTGTAGTTTGGTGGCGTCGACGATGCCGGTGGCTTCGGGTTTGGCCGTCGTGCCGCCGATTTCGACCTGCGCGTTCACCGCGCCGTCGAGATTGGCCACCGCCGGCACGAAGGCGCCGAACGGCGCCAGCGTCGGCATCGAGGCGTTGACCTTGGCCGCAATCCGCGGCGCGGGCGCGTTCAAGTCTGAGGCCGTGAGCGAAGCACTGATGTTGCCGCCGTGTTCCAGCTTCGCGGTCAGCTTCGCCGTCGCCTTCGTGCCCGCGAAGTCCGCCTGCAGGTCGAGATTCTCGTAGATCAGCAGCGTGCCTTGCGTTGCGAGCGGCGCGACGGTCTTTTCGCCTTCCGCCAGCACCAATCGCGCCGACTCCGAGGCAACGGCCAGGTCACCTATCCACTGGCCATCGCCGCCGCGGCGTACACGGCCGTGGCCCTGCACTTCGCCTTGCAACTCGCCAGCCAGCGCGTCCGGCGCCAGCGAGTTTGCCAGCCTCAACGGCACACGCTCGAACGAATAGCCCGCGTCGAGCACTCCCGACGCCTCGAATTTCATGGCCGAACACAAGACCATCGGCTTGTCTTCCAGGCAGGTCTGCGACAGCGAGAAGTTGCCCAATTCGAAAGCGACCTGCGAAGGTTCGCGCAGGGTGAGATTGGCAATATCGGGCGCCTTGAACTCGAGCTTCGTGAGGTCGCCACGCCAGCCCTTTTTTGTCGCCCCGCCCGTCAGTTCCACCGACCCGTTGAACAGCTCGCTATTCGCCGCGACCGCGGCTCGATGCTTCGCCTGGTTGCCGGACGCATCCAGCGTGACCTGCGCGAACACCTGGCCGCCCACCGTCACCTGCGTCGCGACCGCATGCACTTTGCCGTCCGGATCGAGCGGGCTCGCCACCGTCGCATCGACGTGCACTTTGGCGATGTTGTCTTCTCCCATGCCGAGCGACTTGCCATCGGCGCTGCCTTCGATCGTCAGCTTGGGCCACACGCCGCGGACCGTGAAGCGGCCCGTCAAACTACCTTGGCTTTTCGGCACCCAATCGCCGAGCGACGCAACCGCGAGATCCACCGTCGCGTTCACCTGGTTGCGATCCGCGCTCGACCCTTTGACCGTGATGCGGCTCTTGCCCGACGCCACTCGCAGATCGCCCGTGAGCTTCGACGGCGCGGCAAACTCGACGTCGCCGTCGCCGGCGACTGGACGGCCGCGCAACACGCCTGATAACGACGCAATGTGCAGCGTCCCGCTTGGCCCCGCCTCGGCGAGCCTTCCCTCGCTCGACACATCGAGATTCACACGGCCCTGCCATTGCGCAAGCAACTCGCCCGGATTGAAGTCCCGCGCCTGGGCGTGCATATCCCAACCGATTTCCGGGTCAAACCGCATCGTGCCATTGAGCGCGAACTGCCCGGCGCGCTGCCTAAGCTCCAGTTGCTTGATATTGGCGAGCACGTCCGTACCGGTGATATCCAGGACAACGTGCGTGAGCTCATTCGGCGGTCCGACATCGAGCTCCCCGGACGCCGCATACGCCTTCGGAGTGCCACTCAGCGAGAGTGCGCCGCGGCTCGCGAGCACGCGCCCGGCGAGCTTTTCGGGCACGATCACTTCCTTCCACTGCGCCTTGAGCACCCCGCGTACCGTGTCCCCTTCCGGCGTCACGCGACCCGATACGAGGAGATCGCCATCGATATCTCCGGGCTTGACCGCGAGCGTGTCGACGATCAGCTCGCGTGTCTTCCAGCTTGCACTGAGTCCCATCCGCCGGATCGTCGCGAGCTTCTCTTTGCCGCGATAGATAGTTGCGTCGGTCAGCAGGAAATTCCTGACCGTCACCTCGAGCGGTGGCTCGATCCACAGCGGCTCGTCCGGTTCCGGCTCATCTTTCTCCGGCGGCAGCACCAGCGTGAGCCCCTGAACGCGCGCGTTGTCGAGGCGCAGTACTCGGGAGAACAACATCCTCAACGTCGGATCGATCGTCATCGATGCGATGCGGATGCGCGCCTGGTCCGCACCACCATCGAATTGAAAATCCTTGACGATCAATTCGCCCGCAATCGTGCCGTCGATGCGCGCATATCTCACCTGCGGCGCAAAACGCGAGGTCGCCATGCCCGCCACCCAGCGCGCGCCTGAGTTGGTGAACAGCAACCATGCAACCAGGCCCGCGACCAACACCAGCAGCAGCGCGAGCGAGCCGCCGCCCCACAGCAGAACCTTCTTGAGGGATGGCACCTTCACAGGTCCGGACCCAGCTGGATGTGCAGGCGCCAGCTGTCCTGCACCGGCAGAGTCGACCGCACCGGAAATCCGACATCCAACCGAATCGGGCCGACGGGCGAGCGCCAGCGCAGCCCGACGCCCGTGCCGACGTTGAGCGACAGACTGTCGCTGAACGCGTCGCCCGCATCGACGAACACGGCCGCGCCCCAATCGTCGCGAAAGTAGAACTCGTATTCGGCGCTCGCGACGGCGAGGTACTTGCCGCCGATGACGATGCCGCGGGCGTTGACTTCGCCGATCTCGTGATAGTCGAAGCCGCGCACCGAACGGTCGCCGCCCGCGAAGAAGCGCAAGTCCGGCGGCAACGCGTCGAAGTTGCCGACCGTCATCGCGCCGACCTCGCCGCGTAGTTTGATGCGTGCCTTGTCTCCCTGTGGAATCAGCCAGGTGAGGCGGCCCCAGGTCTGCGCAAGGTCGGTATCCGCCAGCACGGCCTCGCTGCCGAGACGCACGCCGAAATCGACCACGTAACCCTTGCGCGGCGAAAGCCGATCGTTGACGCGTCGGCGGCTCAGCGAGCCTTCGGCAAACAACAGTTTCGAAGAACCGAACTCGAGGTTGTCCTCGTCCCGGCCCAGCTCGAAATCGCCGCGCAGGTATTTCAGTCCGATCGTGCGCGTGAATCCGTGCCAGCGCTTTTCGGATCGCGAAGCCGCGAGCTGAAAATTGCGCGATCGGCTCACGTCCGTCGTTTCGTCGCGATAGGCGATGCCGAAGTCGTACGAACGATCTTCGCGGCCCGGCCGCGGAATTCCGTAGTGCACCGCCGTTTCCTGCAGGCGCTCCGAGTATTCCGCCTGCACGTCGGCCTTGTGGCCCTTTTTGTTGAGCCAGCGCCGTGCCGCGCCGACGCGCACGCCGGCGCCGAAGTCGGTGCTGTAGTAGACCTCGCCCGAATACACCGTACGTTCGTCGCGATTGAGCAGCACGTCGATGGGCACCGCACCGTCTTTCTTCTCATCGAGCGCGGGCTGCACGGACACCAGCGCGAAATAGTCCGCGTCGACCAGGCGCTGTTGCAGGTTGAGCACCTGCTCGGAGTTGAAGTACGCGCCTTCCTTCCACGGCACGAAATCGCGCAGGAATCCATCCGGAAACGGCGCATCGCCGGTGAAGCGTACGTCGCCGAACTTGTAGCGCTCGCCGCTCTCCCAGGCCAGGTCCACATCGGCGGATTCGTCCTCGGGCCGCACGGTCACGCGGCGGTGCGTGATCTTCGCGTCGAGATACCCGGAGCCGCGCAGGCTCGAGTCGATGACGGCCTTGCTGGCCTCGTAGCTCGCGTGATCGAGCCGCTCGCCGACCTTGGGAACGAAGCCTTCGATCGCATTGCGCACGCGGCGTTGGTCCTTGCCGTCGCCCAGTACTTCCACACGAGCGTTGCGCACGATGGCAGGAGCGCCGGGCGCGACCACGAACTTCGCTTTCCAGCCGTTCTCGGCGTCGCCGGTGAGTTGTTTGTCGACCTTGGGTTCGTAATAGCCGAAGGGCTCGAGTGCCTGCTTGATCTGTCCGTCGGCATCCTTGAATGCCGAGCGCAGTTCCGCGCGCGAGATGTCGCGTTTGCCATAGTCGTTGAGCTCGAGCGCGGCGCGCACGGCTTCGCGCATCTCCTCGTTGATGCCTTCGAGCTCGACGTCGACCCGGGCCGCGCGCGCGCCGCCCGCCGCGAGCAACAAAGCAATGGTCAACGTCAGCGTTCGCAGTCCCGCCGGCATCTCAGAAGATGAATTTGAGGAGCAGGATCACCACGACCAGGCCGATCAGGAAGATGATGCCCACCGTGCTGCCGAGGAACTTGAGCATGCGACTCTCCGCGCTGGATTTCGCAAAGAGTGCGGCAATTGGGGGAGTCTGGCCGTAGGGCCAAGCCAGCTCACCGGGTCGGTGAGTTGGTAGTCGCGAGTGGGATCGAACCACCGACCACCTCCATGTCAAGGAGGTGCTCTACCACTGAGCTACGCGACTGCCGAGGCCTCGATTGAGGCCGCGAAGGATACTTCACGGTGCCGGGTGGGGAAAGTGGGGAGAAACAGCTTTCCAGGGGCGCCGCCGCAGATTTGCGCATTGCGGGCTCAATTCCCAGCCGCGATCCAGGTTCAGGTGGCGCGCGACGTAGAATCGGCAGCCGCCTATCCGGCGGGTA
>DASYKM010000196.1:0-20203 GCA_035995425.1 Steroidobacteraceae bacterium | reverse complement strand
GCCGCGTGACGGCGTGCGTTGCTTGAATGTGAGCTCGCCGCTCTTCGCATCGATTGTGTACACCACGATGCTGTCTTCGCCGCGATTCGAGGCGTAGAGGAACTTGCCGTCGGCGCGCACCGCGATCTCCGCGGCGGTGCTCGGCTCCTTGAACCCATCCTCAAGCGTCTTCACCGACTGGAACTGCGTGAGCGCGCCCTTGCCGGCGTCCCAGTTGAACGCCATCACTTCATTGGCGATTTCGGCGATGCCGTACACCCACTTGCCGTTCGGGTGGAACGCGAGATGCCGCGGACCCATGCCGCCGGCCACCCTGGCGAACGGCGGATCATTCGGCGTGAGTTTGCCGGTCCTGGCGTCGAACTTGTAGATGACCACCTGGTCCATGCCGAGATCGGCCACCAGGCCAAACTTGTTAGTTGGATCGGTGCGGAACCAGTGCGCGTAGGGTTTCGACTGCCGCTGCGGATGCACGCTCGAACCGATGTGCTGCACGAAGGCGGTCTGTTGATCGAGCGCGCCGTCTTTCGTGAGCGAATACACCTCGACGTAGCCGCCGCCGTAGTTCGCGTCGAGCACGTAGCGGCCGCTGCGATCCACGCTCACGTAGCTCGGACCGCGGCCCTTCGACTCTTTGTAATTGAGCAGGCGCAATGCGCCGGTCTTCTTGTTCTCGATCGCAAACGCGCTGACGCCGCCCGGCGTGCCGGTGTTGCACATGTACAGGTGCTTGGCGTCGGCGGACAGCGTGAAATGCGCAGGATCGCGCGTCTCGATGATCATCCTGGGCTCGGACAACGCGCCGGTGGTCGAGTCGAACTCGGCCGCGCTGATGCCCATCTTGTCGGGATTCTGGGTGGCGATGTAGAGCAATGTGGTGTTGGCCATGGCGGTGTTGCTTGCGCAGACGAGGGAAAGGGTGAGGAACGGCAATGCGGCGAGCCGCAGCAGCGCAGGTTTCATGGTCGTACGACTTCCTTGTGCGGGGGCGCAAGCATGCCACATAAGCCGCGCCCGGCGGTCGCGAATACCGATACCCGCAGCCCGGGGGGTGTGAAGTGACAGGCAGGTTGTGAGGCGCGGCTATACTCCGCCACGAATGCAGCCCAAGCTGAAACGTAGCGAGCTCGACGGCCTGGCGGAGTTCTATTCGCTGGATAGCCGACGAACCGAGACCATGCTCGAGCTCGCCGGTGCGCATCCGCAGCGTGCCGAGGCCATCCACTTCTTCGCCAACTGCCTGCGCATCGCCGGTGTCCTGTCGCTGGCCGCGGCACTGGTATTTTTCGTGGCCGCCAACTGGAGCCGGATCGCGGTGTTCGGCCGCTTCGCGCTCGTCGAGATCGTGTTGATCGCCTGCGTGGCGGTCGCCTTCGCGAAGCCGCCGCCGGCGTTCATCGGCCGTGGCGCCGCTTTCCTCGCCTTCATCGCCACCGGAGCTCTGCTCGCGCTCTTCGGCCAGACCTATCAAACCGGCGCCGACGTCTACGAATTGTTCCTCGGCTGGGCCTTGTTAGGCCTGCCGCTCGTCGTCGCCGCGCAGTGGAGCGTGGCGACGGCGGCCTGGGTGCTGGTGTTGAACGGTGCCCTGGTGCTGTTCTGCGGCGGCCACCCCACAGGGGGACTGATGTGGGCACTGCTCGACGGATGGCATTTCCGGCCGACCCTTCTCATCATCGCCGCGGCCTGGGTGAATCTGGTGTTGTGGTTCGCGCTCGAGATCCGGCCCATCGATGCGGCTCCCGACTGGGTGCGACGGCTCATTCTGTCCTGCGCCTTCGGCTTCGGAAGCTGGGGCGGCGTGCTCGGCGTGCTGGACGATCGCACCGGCTTCGACGCCGCACGCGGTGACCCCGCCGCGTTGCTCGCGCTCGTGGTGGCCATGGTCGCGGTGGTGGTGTACGCGTTCCGCCGGCGCACCGACGTCTATCCACTCGCCGTGGTCATGGGCACGTTCATCATCGTGAGCCTGGTGTGGCTGGGCCGCGTGGCCGCGTTCCGCGACGAAGGCACTTTCCTGCTCCTCGCGCTGTGGCTCATCGGCACCTCGACCGCGGCCGGAAAAGTGCTCACTTCGCTCACGCGCCGCTGGCGTGCGGAGGCGCGCAAATGACCGCGTCCCCCTACATCGAATTCATCGCGATGCTGCGCGCGCGCGGCGTGATCCCGGACAAGGCGCCGCCCGAGGATTCGGTGGATCGGCCGTGGTTCGTCGCGCTGCTGCAGGGCGTCGCCGGCTGGCTGGCCGGTGCTTTCATGCTCACCTTCATCGGGCTGCTGCTCAAGCCCGACTCCACCGCCGCCATCTTCGGAGTCGGCGCCCTGTTGCTGGTGGCCGCGTGGGTGCTGTATCACGCCGATCGCAACGCGGTGTTCCTCGATCAGCTGGCGCTGGCCCTGTCGATCGCCGGACAGATCGCGGTGGTCTGGGGAATCGTCAAGGATCACATGTCGGGCCTGCCCATCGCCGCGACCATGCTCGTCATGCAGGTCCTGGTGCTGCTGGTCATGACTAACAAGATCGCGCGCACTCTCGCGGCGATGTTCGCGACCATTGCCTGGATATTCACGGTGCGGTTCATGCTGCGTCCCGGCAGCGGCGAGGAGCTCTTCTTCGGCGAGCAATACGGACGCACGCCGGCACTGCACGGTGCCTGGGGCATTCCGCTCGGCTGGCTGATCACCTGGGTGCCGTTGCTCGCGCTCGCCTCATGGCTCATCCGCAACGAGGCACAGTGGATGTCGGGCGGGCTGCGTGTCCTCGCCCGTCCGCTGCTCATCGGTGTGTTGCTGGGGCTCGCGACGGGTGGCATCGACGTGCTGCCGATCAACGTATTCGGCCTGGGCCTCCAACGCGGTGGAATGCCGTTTTCCTGGTGGGCCTTGTTCCCCTTCTTGAACGTCGGGTTGGCGATGGCCTCGGCCTACGGCGCGTATCTCGTGCGCAGCAACGCGTTGTTGGGCTCGGCGGTGCTGGCAGCCCTGCTGCACCTGGCTAACTTCTATTACATGTACGGCACCACGCTCATGTGGAAGTCGCTGATCATGGCCGTCGCCGGCGCGGCGCTGCTGCTCGCCGGAATCGCGTTGCTCGAGAAAGAAGCCAGGAGCGCGCCATGAATACCGCGTTCGCGCGCCGATTGCTGATCGTCGCCGTGGTGCTGGTGCTCGCCGCGGTGAACTGGTCCATCTTCGCGAAAGAGCGCATCAAGACGAATGGCGACCGCATTTTCCTTGCGCTGGCGCCGGTCGATCCGCGTTCGCTCATGCAGGGGGACTACATGGCGCTGCGCTTCGATATCGCCAACGCCATTCACGCCGGGGTGAGCGGCAGCGCGCCGTTGCACGTGGACGCGAACAGGGTGGCCACTCTCGATGCGAATCCGAATGCCGGCGGTTTGCGCATCCGCTATCGCGTGCGCAACGGTCAGGTGTGGCTGGGCACCAACGCCTACTTTTTCGAAGAGGGCAGCGCCGAGCGCTACTCGGGTGCGCGTTACGGTGAGTTCCGCATCGATCGCGCGAGTGGTGAGGCCGTCCTGGTGGGCCTGGCCGACCAGGACCGGCGAACGCTGTAACGCGGACGGGCGCTCAAGCCGTTGCGCCCGACGTTCGCGCGCGAAGCGTCTCATACAGTTCGCGTCCAATTGCGGCGATGGCGCCGATCAGCAACAAGACGACGAACAACATCCTTGGCTGCGGACTCTGGCCGTATTCGCCTACCGGGCCATCGAGCTGCAGGAAAGTCGTGATCGCCAGGCTGCCGATGAAGCCCGCCACCAGCACGCCAGCCGCGGCGTACAGATTTCCGCCGATCAGAATGGTGTGGCGCAGGGTCCGGCGCAGCATCGTGATCGCAAGCGCCAGCGCAGTGAACCAGGGCTGCAGCTCGTCGCGCGCTCCGAAGAGCAATACCAGCGCTCCGAGCCCGAGAACGACCAACATCGTCGCGCAGAGAATCACCAAGCGGATCTTCGGCGGGAGTTTGGCGTAGAAATGCGCCTGCAATGGCCGGCCAAAAGCACTCGCGAGCAGCGCCAGGCACATCGTGACCAGCAGGGCGCTGCTGTATTCCGGGCGCGGCGGATCCGACAGCAACACCAGGTAGGCGAAGAACAGCAGATTGAGCAGGAGCGCCCGAATCGATCGCATCTCCAGCAAGTCCCGGCTCCAGCGGAAACGCGGCATCGGCCCCGACGCGTAGATAGACCACCAGGCGGCAACGGCGGCGGCGGCCGCGAAGATCCATGGCACCCAGCCGAGCGATTGAGTGAGCAGGGCGCCGAAGACGGCGGCGATGGCGTACGGCAACCAGCCGAGCGCGATCCTGACTGGAGGCGGACCCTGCCAGCGCCGATATAAAAGCGTCGTAGGCCAATCGATCAAGTACAGCTTCGCGAGCATCAACAAGGCCGTCACGCCCATGGCGAGCGCGAACACGCCGAAAGTCCGCAAGACCCAATGGTTTTCGCCGGAATGACTGCCGAGGTAGCTGATCGAATTGAGAAAGGCGGCGATGAAGCCGAGGTTCAGCAGCACGCGCGACGGGCCAGGTCGCCGCGAGAATTCGCGCCACCACTCCACGGTCTCGGTCGGAATCTGCGCGAACAGGTTCGGATGCTGGTGGCTGAGGTACTGCAGCATCTTGAGCTCGGGATGATCCGCGGCGAGATGGGCGGTCAGCCAGCGGCGCCAAGGCTTGGTCTCGGTGGTCAGCCGGCGATAGGCGCGCGAGTTTTGATCGTCTATCTTCTTCAAGGACGAAACGAATTCGAAGTCGCCGAGCCGCGCGAGGATCGGTCGCGCCGCCATCGGCAGCGAGCTTTCATGTTCGCGCTTGTGCCAGTCGAACTGCACGACGGCGGCGCGCAGCAGGTGATCGGTGCGCGGAACTCGATCCGCGAGTAACGCCGCGAGGCCGAGCTCCACGCGTTGCAGAATGTCGAGGCGCTGCAGGGTGGGCGATTTCAGGATCCGATCGAGTGCGCGATTCTCGGCCGCCTGGTCGGCGGTTGGCGAGCGCAGCGCGAGTTCGAGCGCGCTGAATGATTCCGAAGCCTGGCGAAGCTCCTCGTCGACTTCCATTGCCGGCGTTGGCGGCGGCACCGGCGTCGGCACCGGTACGGGCTGCGGCTCCGGCTGCTCCGCGGGCTCAGCCACGACCGTCGTCGCGGCGGCGGCTTGCGCCGCGAGATGCATAGCGTGCTCGTAGGCGGCGCGCAACTCCTGGAATCCGGCGGCGTTGTCTTCGGGATGCGTGCTCTTCAGCTGTCGCGCATAGGCGCGACGAATGTCGCGTGCGTCAGCGGTCGCGGCGATGCCGAGTACTCCCCAGATCGACCGGCCCTGCGTCACAGAAACGTCTCGCCATCGAGAGTGTCGAGTGCCTTGGTGAATTGCGCACGCGCATGCTCGACGGCGCGCACGTCCTGGCTCTCGAGAACCGCCAGAAATTGCGACAGGCAGCGGGCGATGAATTCGCGGCGCTCACCGAGTGACTGCTCGTAACAACGCTCTCCACGGGCGACTACCGCACGATTGGTGTCGTCGTCACGCGGATGCACCTTGAGTTTTGCGAGGCTCTCACGGCGTCGCTGCACTTCTTCCGCGGAGATGCGCGTCTCGTCGTCCATGATCACGAGCTCACGCCGCTCGCCGGTCTGCGGAATGTGCGCCTCGACCTCCAGCAGGCCATTGATGTCGTACGTGAAGCGCACATTCACCAGCGTTTCGCTGGCGCGGCCGGGCGGCACCGGTATGCTCATGGATCCGAGCGCTATGTTGTCGATGACGTTTCTCGATTCTCCCTGGTAGATAGTGAACGTCACCACGCTCTGCTTGTCGTCCACCGGCGAGAACGGCCGTTCACGGCTGGCGGGGATCACGGTGTTGCGCTCGATGATGGGCACGAAGATCCCGGTGCGCAGCGCGCCGCCGGGCGTTCGCTCGGATGAATTGACACCGAGCGAGTAGGGGCACACATCGGTGAGCACGACTTCACGCAGGCCTGCGTCGCGTGCCTTCAATCCCGCCTGTATCGCCGCGCCCAGCGCGACAGCTTCGTCGGGATTGATCAGTGCGGCGGGGAAGCGGCCGAACATCTTGGTCACGGCGCGGCGCACGATGGGCATGCGGGTCGCGCCGCCGACGAGGACGATTTCTTTGAGCGTGTCGACACGGATTCCGCTGTCGCGCAGCGCGCGCAGCACCGGCGAGCGCAGGCGCTCGATCAGCGCTTCGGCACTCCTGGCGAATTGTTCCTCGGTGACGGCAAGCTCGAATTCCCGGTCCTTCCAGACCAGCTTCATCTGCGCCTGCGGATCGCTCGAGAGTTTTCGCCGGCAGCGTTCCGCCTGTTCGCGCATCTTCTGGTACGCCGCCGGATTGCCCTGTCGCGAATGCAGCTCCATGGCCTGGCCGTTGGCCTTGTAGAACATGTCGATCAGGAGCTCGTTGAAATCCTCACCGCCGAGCTGGTTGTCGCCGGTGCTGGCGCGAACTTCGATCACACCTTCGAACACCTCGAGCACCGAGACATCGAAAGTACCGCCGCCCAGGTCGAACACCAGGAAACGCGTTTCGACGTCCCTTTGATGAATGCCGTAGGCAAGTGCTGCGGCCGTGGGTTCATTCAGGAGGCGTTCAACGTTCAGACCCGCGAGCTGACCGGCGCGCCGGGTCGCCTGCCGCTGCCGATCATTGAAATAGGCGGGGACCGTGATGACGGCGTCCGTCACCGTTTCTCCGAGGAAGGCCTCGGCATCGGCCTTGAGGCTGCGTAGCACCAGCGCCGACAACTCTTCCGGCAAAAAGCCCTGACGACGTTTCCCGAGCGTGGTGGTCTTGTGGCTGCCCATGTAGCGCTTGAACGCCGTTGCCGTAAGTCCGGGATGCGACGCCTGGCGCTCGCGCGCCGCGAGCCCCACGACCAGCTCTCCCTTGTCATCCAGGCTCACGGCGGAGGGCGTGAGCACATGGCCGAGACTGTTGGGGATCAGCTGGGCCTTGCCGTCACGCCAGATCCCTACCGCGCTGTTGGTCGTTCCGAGATCGATACCTATTATCATTTTTCTTGTTGCAGGTATGTAGTTGGTTATTCAGGGTAGATAGCCGATCTCGCGCTGGTGGCGCAACGCGAGCACGCGCACCTCGCCTCGCTGCACGTCGAATCGATACAGGGCGATGTAGCCGGTTGCGCCGAAGGAAATCACCAGCTCGCGCAGATCGCCTTCGATGCGCCGACCGACGAGCGGGTGCGCGGCGAGGTTGTCGACCGCCGATCGGATGCCGGCGGTGTGATCGGCGTGGTGCGCGCGCTCGATCTCGTCGAGCGCCTGCGACGCATAGACTACTTGCGCCATGGCTTGGGTCGCTGATCCGCGGCGCCCTTGGCGAGGCGCTCCATCCAGGCGTTCACGTCTTCGGCGCGATAGATGTCGCCCGTGCGATCGACCTCCACGTCGGCCGCCAACGCTTCTTTCACCAGCGATCGCATCTGCTCTTCGTACGCCGTGTGTCTTTCGACCGCTTCGAGAATGATGCTGTGTACCGAACGATCGGTTTGCCTGGCGATCACGCCCAGGCGTGCGCGCAACTTGGGCGGAAGTCGGATGGTGGTGGTTTCTGCCACGGTGCCGCGAAAGTAGCACGGGTTTCGGCGTGCAACCAGAACGCCTGGTCGCCTGGCAGGCGAGGGATGTCCCCATTTCCACTCTTATATATAGAATGCCGCCCACGGACCTTCCGGCCTCCAGCCCGAGAAAAACCATGAAAAACGTTTCCTTCAGCGCACTCACGGTCGCGCTCATCCTTCCCGCCATTTCCTTCGCGCAAACTCCCACCGCCGCCGAAGCGGTCGCGGGTACCGCGGTCATTCCGCGCACGGCATTGTTCGGTAATCCCGAAAAAGCCCAGGCGCGCGTCTCGCCTGACGGCAAATACGTTTCGTTCATCGCGCCCAAGGATGGCGTGCTCAACGTGTGGGTCGGCCCACGCGGCGATCCGTCGGCCGCGAAGGCACTGACCAGCGACACCAAGCGCGGCATCCGCCAGCACTTCTGGGCTTTCGACAATCGACACGTGCTGTTCATCCAGGATGAAGGCGGTGACGAGAACTGGCATCTGTACGCCGCCGACATAGTCGCCGGCACCACCAAGGACCTGACTCCTTACAAAGGCATCGCGGCGAAGGTCGCGGGGCTCTCCTGGAAAAAGCCGGCGGTCGTCGCCGTGAGCCTCAACGATCGCGTTCCCGAATGGCATGACCTGTGGGAAGTGAACCTGACTACCGGCAAGCGGGTGCTCATCGAGCAGAACTCGCAGGAGTTCGGCGGCTATGACCTCGACCTCGATCTCAAGCCGAAGCTCGCGCAGAAAAACGGCGCCGACGGCAACGAGATTTTCCGCAAATCCGGCGGCAAGTGGGTGAGCCTGCTCAAGTACGGCCAGGAAGATTCGCTGACCACGGGCACCATCGGTATCGAAGGCCCGGGGCTCACCGCGCTCATGCAGTCGTCGGTGGGCCGTGACAAGTCCGCGCTGGTCCGCGTGGATCTCGCCACCGGCAAGACCACCGTGTTGGGCGCCAGCGATCAGGCCGACATCGAAACCGTCTGGATCGACCCGCGCACGCAGATGCCGCAGGCGTACACGGTGAACTACCTCAAGCCCGAGATCACCGTGCTCACGCCGTCGGTGAAGAAGGACGTCGACTTGCTCTCGAAAGAGCTGGGCGACGGGTTCGCCGTCACCAACCGTTCGCTCGACGACAACTTCTGGACCGTGGCCGCGGACGACGCGCTGGTTCCCGCGTCCAGCTATCTCTACGACCGCAAGGCCGGCAAGCTCACCAAGCTCTTCGACCAGCGCCCGGCGCTCGCCAAGGCGCCGCTGGTGCCGATGCAGTCGCTCGAGATCAAGGCGCGCGACGGCCTCACGCTCGTCTCCTATCTATCGCTGCCACCGGGCTCGGATACCAACGGAGACGGCGTTCCGGAATCCCCGGTGCCGCTGGTGGTGAACGTGCACGGCGGGCCCTGGGGACGCGATGGCTACGGCTTCGACAACGAACACCAGTGGCTGGCGAATCGCGGCTATGCCGTGCTCTCGGTGAATTACCGCGGCTCGACCGGCTTCGGCAAGTCGTTCACCAACGCGGGCAACAAGGAGTGGGCCGGCAAGATGCACGACGATCTGCTCGACGCCATCGACTGGGCGGTCAAGCAGAAGGTCACCACCAAGGACAAGGTGGCTATCTACGGCGGCTCATACGGCGGTTACGCCACGCTGGTGGGCCTGACGTTCACGCCCGACACTTTCGCCTGCGGCGTCGACATCGTTGGTCCGTCGAACCTGCAAACCCTGTTGTCCACCATTCCGCCGTACTGGAAGAGCTTTTTCGAGGAGTTCGCCACGCGCGTCGGCGATCCGCGCACCGAGGAAGGCAAGAAGTTGTTAGCCGAGCGCTCGCCGCTCTCGCACGTGGATGCCATCAAGAAGCCGCTGCTCATCGGGCAGGGCGCCAACGATCCGCGCGTCAAGCAGGCCGAGGCCGACCAGATCGTGAAGGCGATGAAGGCCAAGAACCTGCCCGTGACCTACGTGCTGTACCCGGATGAAGGCCACGGCTTTGCGCGGCCGGCGAACCGCACGTCGTTCTACGCCATCGCGGAAGGATTCCTGTCGCAGTGCCTGGGCGGCCGCTACGAGCCGGTCGGCATGGACTTCAAGGGCTCGAGCCTCAAGGTGCTCGAGGGTGCCGAGCACGTGCCCGGCCTGCTCGAAGCGCTGAAGTAAAACGAAAAAGGGGACATTCCTATTTTTCGCGCCGCGCGAAAAATAGGAATGTCCCCTTTTTCATTGGTAGACGCGCTGCTCGACGTCCGCAAAGCACTGCCGGCCGCGCAGCGCATCGACGCGCGGATCGAGGCGCATCCAGCTCAGGATCACCGAATGATCATCGACCGCGCGCGTCAGCGCCTCACAACCGCGGTCGAGCTCGCCGAGCGCAGCGTAGATAACCGCTTCTTCGTACGCCACGCCGTAGCCTTCGCGACCGTGCGCCTCGAGGCGATCGATCTCGTGTAGCGCGTCGTCGCGGCGCCCTGACTTTGCGTACAACAATCCCAGATCGCTCTGATTCACGCCCGGGTCGGCGACCTGCCGCAATTGCTCCTCCGCGCCGGCAAGATCGCCGGTCGTCATCATCGCGCGCGCCAGGACGCTGCGCGCCTGGCCGAACCCGGGATTGCCGGCGACGAGCGGCTTCAGGAACTCGATCGCCTCGTCATATCGCCGCGCGTTATAGAGGATGAGCGCGTAGTTCCCCGAATACAGCAGCGTCATCGGTTCGATTTCCCGCGAGCGCCGCACCGCCGCGAGCGCCTCTTCGACATGCCCCTGGTGCGCATGCCACATGGCGATGTGGTGCCAGAGCCGCGCCGAGCGATCGTTGATCTCGAGCGCGCGCTTGAACTCCTTGTCGGCAGCGGCGAAGTTGCGGTCATGGTCGAGAAGTATCTCGCCTAACAACGCATGGCCCTCGACGGCGCCATCGTCGAGTGCAATGGCGCGCAACGCCGCCGCGCGCGCCTTCGACACTCCTTCGTCTCGAGGCATCATCTGCCGTATCACGCTGGAGGAATACACCTCGCCGAGCGCGGCCCACGCCTGGGGGTAGTTGGGATCTTCCTTCAGTGCCGCTTCGAACTTCCCCGCGGCAATCACGTTGGCGTTGATATCGCGCCTGGAGCGCTCGTGAATTCCCTCGAGATACAGCTCCAGCGCGCGCACGCTGGGCGTGTGCGTTGCTCTTGGCGCCGTCCACCACCAGGTTCCCGCGATTGCAGCGCCGAGCGCGGCCACCGTCAGCGCCAGCGCGAGCCGCGTGCGCGGTGTGAGCGCACGGGTTCGGCTCGGCATCGGCTCCCCCGGCCCCGGCTTCCCGATGAACCGGTAGCCGACGCGCGGCAGCGTTTCGATGTATCGGGGTGAGTCCCCCACGTCGTCGAGCGCCACGCGCAGCTTGCGCACCGCGACGTTGAGGCCGTTGTCGAAATCGACGATGCCGCCTGGCCAAAGCACCTTGACCAGCTGCTCGCGCGTGACTATCGCGCCAGCGTGATCGGCGAGCTCGAGCAGGATGCGCAGCGGCTGCTGCGGCAGGCGCGACCCGCGGCCTTCGCGCGTGATCTCGCCCGAGACGCGATTCACCGTCCAGCCGTCGAATTGAAGCTCTGTGTCCGTCATCGCGTCGGATAATAAAGAAGTAAGGCCGATACAAGGCGCTGTTAATGGCTTAACGGCCCTGCATGGCGGAGTTTCGCGGGCAACTCAACCGGGAGACTCGTCCATGTCCGCAATCGTCCGCAGCACCCGCACCAGCTTCTACCCGCTCATCGCGATCGCGCTGGTGCTGTTCATAATTGTCGGCTTTTCACGCACTTACTACCTGCGTTTTCTTTCCGGCCTGCCGCCGCTCAGCGTGCTGATTCACCTGCATGGCCTGGTTTTCACCGCCTGGCTCGCGCTGTTCATCACGCAGACGCAGCTCATCGCGGCACACCGCGTCGATCTGCACATGAAACTCGGCATGGCGGGCGTCGTGCTGGCCTTTTTCGTGGTGACGATCGGAGTCGCAACCGTGTTCGGCTCCGCCGCGACGCCGCGCGTGCACAGCTCGGGCCTCTCATCGCCGCAGTTTTCGATTGTCGGATTCGTGACCATCGGGACCTTCGCGACGCTCGTAGCGTTGGGAGTCGCGCTGCGCCGTCGCGCGAGCCTGCACAAGCGATTCATGCTGCTGGCCATGGTCGGCGCGGCCGGTCCCGCGACAGGCAGGATCATTGGCCTCATCGGCGCGGGCAAGTACGCGCTGCTCGTCCAGATGGGCGTGATCGCGGCGTTCGTGATGTGTTGCCTCGTTTACGACTGGCGGCGGAATCGTGTCGTGCATCCGGTGTTCGCCGTCGGCGGGCTGGTGATGCTCCTGTTGTGGCCGCTGCGATATGCGGTGGCGCGCAGCGAGGCGTGGCAGCCGATCGGGGAGTGGATCGCGAAGGTGGGCAAACTGCTGGTCTAAGCGCCTACTTCATGTCGTACAACTTCCGTTCCGCGTCGGCGTAACACTGGCTGGCGCGCAATGGATCCAGTCGCGGCTCCAGGCGCATCCAGTTGACCAGCAGTGAGTGATCGGTCACCGCCTTTGCCAGCGCCGTGCAACCCTGCGCAATTTCGCCCAGCGTTGCATAGATCTGCGCCTGCTCGTATGCCACGGCGAAACCATGGCGGGCGCGTTCATCCAGCCGCTCGACCTCGCGTAGCGCGTCATCGCGGCGCCCGAGCTTCGCGTACACCATGCCGAGATCTCCCTGGTTCGGCCCGGAGTCGCCATTCTCCTGCGCTTGTTCCAGCGCGCCCGCCAGATCGCCGGTCGCCATAAGGGCGCGCGCCAGCACGCTGCGCGCCTGGTCAAAGCGGGCATTGCGCTCGATCACCTGCTTTGCCGCGCCGATGGCTTCATCGTAACGCCGGGTTTCATACAGCAGCAGACTGTAGTTAGCCGTATAGATCGGGCGAGTCGGCTCCAGCTCGCGCGCACGGCGGATGGCCTGGAACGCTTCCTCGACGTGTCCGAGCTGCCCGTGCCACATGGCCAGGTGGTGCCACGCCAGCGACTCGTGGTCGTCGAGCCGCATCGCACGATCCAGCTCGCGCTTGCCGCCGGCGAAATCCTTGTCATGGTCCATGTTCGTGGCGTGCTGCCTCGCGTACGACTGGAGCAAGCAACGCGTCGTGCACCCGGTGTATGCCATCGGTGGCGCGGTGCTCATCGCCTCGTGGCCGCTGCGGCTGATGATCGGCCGCAGCGACTGGTATTAGCCCGTCGGCGAATGGATCGCAAGGATTGGCGCGGGATTGCAGTGAAGGAACGGGCCGTGGCCTCGATTCCTACAAAGCCAGGGCTATCCACTCGTAAATTTTCCTGTTGTTTGCGCACTCGTCTGACACGCGCAGCGCATGTTCCGCGATTGGTTCGGCCCTTGGAATTTGCTCTCCTGATGACGCGCACTGGATTGTGCGTTCATTCAGGGAAGCAGTATGAAAACCTTATATTTCTGCCTCATCGCGATGGCGGCGGCAGCGTCCTCCTTTGCCCAGACCACCGTACCCGCTGCACCGAGCCTCACGGTGGGCGCGGAAATCAAGGGATTGCGATTCGATTGGGAACCTGTCGCCGGCGCGAGCTGGTACCAGCTCGAATTCAAGTCAAACAAGAACGCCGATTTTGTACAGAAAAATGACGATTTCGATGCGTCGGTCACGACGACGCATTTTCGTTTTCCCCTGCATTTGTATTTCTGGACCGACGCGCGCTATCGCCTCGCGGCTTGCAACAGCGCGGGCTGCACGCGCTCGGCGGAAGTGCCGGTGTCATTGCTGCGCCGATTCGCCGTCGGCTACTTCAAACCGGCACAGACGCAGACCGGACTTCAGTTCGCCGCGGACACAGACCTTTCAGCCACCGGTCGGGACTTCGTCAGCGCAGCGCCGGGTGATCTGATTCCCATCAGCAGTGGCACGCGTGCCGGCGGCGCGATCTATCTGTTTCGGTTCAACGGCGGCGTCTGGAGGCAGCGCGTGCGGCTCTTTCCCACGATCCCACCCTTCATCGAGGGCGGCAACGTGATGAAAGTGGCCGTGAGCGCCGATGGAAACACGGTCGCGCTCGGCATGCCGAACTACTTCCACCAGGAATTCGACGAACAGAGCGGTGAAGTGTTCGTGTTCCACTTCAATGGCTCCAGCTGGTTGCGCACGCGAATCCGCGCTGGCTCACGCGGCCTGTTTGGCCGATGGGTGGGGCTCAGTGACGCCGGCGATACGCTGGCGATTGCACACGGAGAGAATTCAAACCCGTCTTTGCCGCCCAAGATCGCGATCTACAAACTCGTGGACGGCGACTGGCAACCGGTGCGCGACATCACGAACAGGTTCGGCCACACGGAAATCTGCGACCAGGGCGTGCTCAGCGGCGATGGCTCGACGGTCGCGGAGTCCTGCGAGGACGGCGCGGTCGGAACAACTGCCGCGCGTGTGTATGTACGCACGCATTCGGGAACCAACTGGACCACGCGTGCGGATCTGCCGTTGCAGATGTCCGTCAGCAGCGAGTTCGGCTACGGTCACGGCGGCATTGCCATCGACGGCACCGGCAATACCGTGGCGGCACAAATCTTTGCGGCGAACGGGCCAAATCCTCAGGACGGGCCGTCGGAAGTCCACGTCTTCGAGCGGGAAGACGGCGTTTACGAGAAGGAAGCTACGCTGACACCGGGTGCCTGGCGGGCCAATGAACAGCGCAGCTTCTTTGGCCAGAGCATCGCGATCAGCGGCAACGGGGCAGTCCTGTCGGTTGGAGATTCATGGGACAACGGGCTTGGAAACGGCCCGCGCGCGGCGCCCTTGAATCCCGGCTCGGCGCGTACCGGCGCCGTCTATGTCTACCGGTACTACGATGACGCCTGGTGGTTGTACAACATGGTCAAGCCTAACTACCACCCGGACAATGCCCCATACCGCACGTTCGGGAGCGACGTGGAATTCAATGCCAACGGCGTCAGCATGATCGTGGGTGAAAGCGGTGAAAGCAGCGATGCCCAGGGTATCGCCGGCAGCTGGAGCAACATCGATGCCCCTGGGTCTGGAGCGGTCTGGCTGTATTGAGCGAATCGGGTAGCTGGATGTCCCAAATGGGGGTGGTTTTGCGTATACAACAGCAAGAACCTGGAGATCCCCCATGGCCGCTGTTATCCGCAACCGTTTCTACGCCACGATCGGCATCGCGCTGGCGGTGTTCACGTTCGTCGCCTTCGCGCGCACCTATTACCTGCGTTACTGGTTCGACGTTCCGCCCACCACGGTCCTGCTCCATCTGCACAGCATCGCGTTCACGGCCTGGTTCGTGCTGTTCGTCATCCAGACGCGCCTGATCGCCAAGGAGAATTATCGCACGCACATGCAGCTCGGCATCGCCGGCATCTTCGTCGCCGCACTGGTCGTGATCCTTGGCTACGCCACCGCCGTCGTATCAGCGGCCGCGCCGCGCCCGCGCCCCATGGGCATGAACTCGCAGCAGTTCTCGTTGATTCCGCTGGTGGCGATCAGCTTCTTCGCCGTCCTGGTCACCGCCGCCGTCATCCTGCGCAAGCGCGCGCAGCTTCATAAACGCCTGATGACGCTGGCGATGATCTCCGTGCTCGGGCCGCCCGCCGCGCGACTGGTCTTCGTCACCCACAGCGACAAGTACTTCGGCCCGATATTGTTTGGCGTGACCGCGGTCTTCCTCGCCTGGTGCCTCGTGAGCGACTGGAGGAAGTACCGCATCGTGCATCCTGTCTACTCGATCGGCGGCGCCATCCTGCTGATCAGCCTGCCGGTGCGATTTCTGATCGCGCAGACGCCGGCGTGGGAAAATGTCGGCCGCTGGTTGGCCGGTATGTAGGCGAGGCGCCTCAAATATCCGCGTAGATTTCCAGCAGATTTCCATCCGGGTCGCGAAAGAACACGGTCCGATGACCCCAGGGTTGGTCGGCGGCGGCCGCGAGGATGGCGACGCCTTCCGCGCGAAGCGCCGTCTCGCAGGCATCCACTTCTTCACGGCGAACCTGGAATGCCAGATGTACCGCGGCAGTCCCGATCGGCGGCGGCGCATCGGGAACCACGAGCCCCGGCTTGCACAGCGCGAGAATGTTTCGCCCGACGCGATATTCGTTCCAGTCTTCTCCGAGCGAGAAGTAATGCTCGAATCGCATGGTGTTCTCATAGAACGAACGCATCGCTGCCATTTTGCGTGCGAACACGATCGTGTAGTCGAGGCCGCGGATCGCGTTCAGAGGGTGTCCGGGAAACGGCGGGCGTCGGGATTCAACGGCGGTTGCGGTGTCTGCTGTCATGGTCAAGACTCTACGCACCCTCCACCGAGTAGCCAGCCCATGCTCGATACCAGTACTGGAACTACCACCTTCGCGGCCGACGAAGCGCGGCGCAATGAGCTCGCGGCCTTTCTGAAATCCAGGCGCAGCGGCCTCGCACCCGCGTGCGTCGGCCTCAAGACCGGCCCGCGCCGGCGCGCGCGTGGACTGTTGCGCGAAGAGGTGGCGCAGCTCGCCGGAATCAGCCCCACCTGGTACGTGTGGTTGGAACAGGGGCGCGACATACGCCCGTCGCCCGGAGTGGTGGAGCAGCTCGCCGACGCGCTATTGCTCACCGGCGCGGAGCGTACTCACCTGTTCACGCTCGCCCGACCCGCCACCGGCGCGACGCCTAACTTCTCGATCGAGGCTCCCGATACGTTGAAGGCGTGGATCGCCGGCTTGAACCGCCAGCCGGCGTACGTGCTCAACGGAATCTGGGACATCATTGCGTGGAACGACGCCGCGTGCGAAATGTTCGGGGACTTTTC
The DNA here is from genome assembly GCA_035995425.1 of Steroidobacteraceae bacterium. Lineage (GTDB taxonomy): Bacteria > Pseudomonadota > Gammaproteobacteria > Steroidobacterales > Steroidobacteraceae > CADEED01. The sequence continues at coordinate 3,741 of DASYKM010000196.1, read as the reverse complement.
GCGCGTGCCCGCGAAGAAGCGCAATGTGCTGAGCATGATCTTCCGTTGGCAGCCCTGGAGAACTTTGTTTGCGAACCGCGACGGCCTGGCGGAATTCGTCGCCGCGCAGTTTCGCGCCGACACCGCCGCCTACACTGGCCACCCGCGACGAGACGCTTTGCTCGCGGAGCTTTGCGCGAGCTCGCCGGAATTCGCCGCCTTGTGGAACGCCGGCGCCGTGAACGCGCCCCGATTGACGGAAAAGGTGATCCGGCATCCAACACTGGGAACGCAAACGCTGACGTACGCCTCACTGCGACCGCAGGGCGTGGCCGCGGACGTTTCCGTCATCGTCTATACGCCATGCCGTTCCGCGGCGGAGTAGTCATGTCCAGACTCGCAGTCGCATTGTTCGTTCTTTCGCTCGCGGCGCCGCCGGCTGCGCTCGCGCGCTGCGGCCCGTCGCGCCTGAGCGGTGGCATCACCAAGCCCCAGATCATCAAACTCAACGCGCTCGAGCGTGGCGTGCGCGACGCGCCGGCGTTCTATATGCAGCTGCCGCAATCGTGGGTGCTGCTGTACTTCAAGCCCGAGGACGTCGTCGCACAACTCAAGCAAACCGCCGCGCAATATCGGTCGAAAGACCTGACTGCCGCGACCAGCGCGACAGACGAATACCTCGCCGCCATTTCGCGCGACCTTCCGCTCAAGGAAGACACCGATCTCTTCAAGTACGTTCTTCAGGACAACCACTTCCACAGCCGGCAGGAATTCCTGGTTGCCGATCTGCTGAAGTTAGGCCAGGCGCACATCGACGACTGGCCCTACCGCGACGCGAGGCACGATCCGAACGATGACCGCGACGATCGGAACACGCTGGTCATGGTGTCGAAGATGCTGTCCGACGAGGAATGGCGCCTGTTCTGCGAGCCGCTGGGCCTCGACGGGAATCCCGACCGCACCCGGGAGCTTTTCTCCGTCACGTACGTCATATATTGACCAAACGCGTTCGCTGCCCGCTCCGGGGCCCGAATTGCCCTGTTTTTTGACATCCGGCCGCCCATCCCTACACTGCCGCCCATCCGGCCTCTGGCATTAGACCCCTATATAAGGAGTCGAACCTCGAGGCTCTCCTGGCCAAACAGGAAATGGTGTCAGCCGGCGTAAGTTCCGGTGCAGTTTCGAACGGTGTGGCGTTGCCACGCGCCCTCGGACTCCAACCCATTTCACGTGAATGAGGTTGTTAGATGTCCGCCGCGCTTCCCAAAGAACTCAATACCTACCGCAAGTACTGGGCGAGCCGCTTCGGCACCGCGCCGTTCCTGCCCATGTCACGCGTGGAGATGGATGAGCTCGGCTGGGATTCCTGCGACGTCATCATCGTCACCGGCGATGCGTACGTGGATCACCCGAGCTTCGGCATGGCCATCATGGGCCGGTTGTTGGAGGCGCAGGGCTTTCGCGTCGGCATCATCGCCCAGCCCGACTGGCAATCCGCCGAGCCCTTCAAGGAGTTAGGCCGCCCGAACCTGTTCTTCGGCATCACCGCCGGAAACATGGATTCGATGGTGAACCGGTACACGTCGGACAAGCGCATCCGCAGCGATGACGCGTACACACCCGGCGGGCAGGGCGGCAAGAGGCCGGATCGCTCCGTCGTCGTCTACGCGCAGCGCGCGCGCGAAGCGTTCAAGGACGTGCCCATCGTCATCGGCGGCATCGAGGCGTCGTTGCGCCGCATCGCGCACTTCGACTACTGGAGCGAGAAGGTGCGTCGTTCCGTGCTGCTGGATGCGAAGGCCGATCTCCTCGTGTTCGGCAACGCCGAGCGGCAGATCTGCGAGATCGCGCACCGGCTTGCCGGCGGCGAGGCCATTCAGGAGGTCAACGACCTGCGCGGCACCGCCTTCGTGCGCAAGTCGCACGACTTCATCGAGATCGACAGCACTCATATAGATGCACCCGGGCGCCTCAACCCTCCCATCGATCCGTATGCGATGGAGCCCGAGATTCGCAAGGCCAACGAAGAGGCCGCGGCGGTCGAAGCCGGCGAGGCGCCGCCCAAGCAGGAAGTCGTGGTCAAGTTCGCGCGGCGCGTGAAGAGTGAGGATCGCGAACGCAGCGTGATTCGCATGCCGTCGTTTGAAGCCGTCACCGCCGATCCGGTTCTGTACGCGCACGCCTCCCGCATCCTGCATCTCGAGGCCAACCCCGGCAATGCGCGCGCACTCGTGCAGCGGCATGGCGATGTGGATGTTTGGCTCAATCCTCCGCCGATCCCTCTAACTACGAAGGACATGGACTTCGTGTACGAGCTGCCGTACGCGCGCAAGCCGCACCCGGTCTACGGCAACGCCGATATCCCCGCGTACAAGATGATCAAGTTTTCCATCGCCATCCAGCGTGGATGCTTCGGTGGCTGCACGTTCTGCAGCATCACCGAGCACGAGGGGCGCATCATCCAGAACCGCAGCGAAGGCAGCGTGCTGCGCGAGATCGAGAAGATCCGCGACGAAGTGCCCGGCTTCACCGGCGTCATCAGCGATCTCGGTGGCCCCACCGCCAACATGTATCGCATCGCCTGCAAGTCCAAGGAGGTCGAGAGCGCCTGCCGCAAGCCGAGCTGCGTGTATCCCGGCATCTGCCCCAATCTCAACACCGACCACAGCGCGCTGATCAATCTATATCGCAAGGCGCGCGCGCTGCCCGGCGTCAAGAAGATCCTGATCGCGAGCGGCGTGCGCTATGACCTAGCCGTCGAGAGCCCCGAGTATGTGAAGGAGTTAGCCACGCACCACGTGGGCGGCTATCTGAAGATCGCGCCCGAGGCCATCGGCGAGGGGCCGCTGTCGAAGATGATGAAGCCCGGCGTCGGCGCGTATCACAAGTTCAAGGAGCTGTTCGACAAGTACAGCAACCTCGCGGGCAAGGAACAGTATTTGATTCCGTACTTCATCGCCGCGCATCCCGGGACGACTGACAAGGACATGCTGGAGCTCGCGCTGTGGCTGAAAGGAAACGGATTCCGGGCGGACCAGGTGCAGGCGTTCCTTCCGGGGCCCATGGCTACTGCGACCGCGATGTATCACACGCTCAAGAATCCGCTGAAACGCGTCACGCGTGACAGCGAAGAAGTGATCATTCCGAAGGGGATCAAGCAGCGCCGGCTGCACAAGGCGTTTCTGCGGTATCACGATCCGAACAATTGGCCTGTTTTGCGGGAGACGCTGCGGAAGATGGGTCGCGCCGACCTCATTGGCAATGGCAAGATGCAGTTAGTCCCGGGGTATCAGCCTGCGGGAACCGGAGATGCGGCGGAAGGGAAGAGGGGCGGCAGCCCGCACCGGCCTTTCAAGACCCAGCACCTGGGATTGCCGAAAGTGCCGTCGAGGCTGCCACGTCGCAAGTAAGGGAGTGCCCATGAAGACTCGTGACTTCCCGCGATCACAGAAGATAGGTACTGCCTGGACAGCCGTTTACGCGGTGCTCACGGCAATAGGCCCCACTGCGTTTCGTAACAGCGATTTCGAATCGGTGCTGGTTGTGTTTGTGCTGCCGATTGCGTGCCTGCTCGCCGTCTTCGCCTACTTTCGCAATGGCAAGTACATCGCGTTCGGAACGCTGACGTTGGCGACGCTGACGCTGTCGATTCCGTTTGGCCTCGTCGAGCACATGCCCGATCTGCCCACGCTGTATTCCATGCTCGCGCTGCTCATCGGCGCGCCGTTGGCGCTGGCGAGGAGCCTTTGGTTGACGTATCGG
>DASYKM010000195.1:0-23214 GCA_035995425.1 Steroidobacteraceae bacterium | reverse complement strand
CGGACTCGGCAACGCGCGCGTCGCTGAATCGGCCTATTAGCGCGCAAGCTTGCGCCGGTAGAGCCATATTGCTTTGTAGCATGGGTCACACAGGCGGCCAATGCACTGAATCACATCGAAAACTGACGAATGGAGCAGCCGCCGAGGTTCCTTGACGCGCTGATTCCCGCAAAGGTAGCTTCGCGCCCAGTGAACGATACCCCTGACGATGCACTTTCCGAGCGCGAACAGCTGCTGCTACGGGTGCTCGTGGGCAGCTACATCCGCGACGGACAGCCGGTCGGTTCGCGGTCTTTGTCGCGCGAGTCGGGTCTCGCGCTGTCCTCGGCGACAATCCGCAACATCGTCGCCGACCTGGAACAACTCGGCTTTGTTAGCTCACCGCACACTTCCGCGGGACGCGTGCCCACCGACAAAGGCTATCGGTTCTTCGTCGATTCATTGCTCAAGGCGCGCGCGCCCATCGAAGAAGATCCTGCATTCACCGAGCTGCGCCGCCAGCTCGATGAATCGCGCGACGATTCAAAAGCCCTGGTGGCCGCGGCCTCGCAGCTGATCTCGAATGTCACGCGTCTCGCCGGAGTCGTCACTCTGCCGCGCACGCAGCAGGCGTCGATCTCGCAGATCGAGTTCGTCGGGCTCTCCGACAATCGCGCGCTGGTCGTGCTGGTGTTCAACGACCGCGAAGTGCAGAACCGGATCATCCAGCTCGAGCGGTATCACTCCTCGGACGAACTGCGCCGCGCGGCGAATTTCCTCACCGAACGATGCCGCGGCAAGACGCTGACGCAGGTGCGCCAGGAAATCCTGCGTGAAATGCAGGAGGCGCGCGAGAACATGAACTCGGCCATGAAGGACGCCATCAACGTCGCCGAACACGTGTTCAAGGCCGACGAAGCGAGCCGCATGGAATACGTGATCGCCGGCGAAACCAATCTCATGGGTGCGGGCGAACTCTCCTCGGTCGACAAGCTGCGGCGGCTGTTCGAAGCCTTCAATGAAAAGCGCGACATCCTCAATCTGCTCGACCACAGTCTGCGGGCCGATGGCGTCCAGATCTTCATTGGGCAGGAGTCGGGATTCCGCATCCTCGACGACTGCAGCATCGTTACTGCGCCATACAGCGCCGACAATGAGGTGGTAGGCGTCATAGGGGTCATCGGGCCCACGCGCATGGCGTACGAGCGGGTGATCCCCATCGTCGACGTCACCGCGAAGATCCTTGGCGCGGCGCTCGCCCGACGCTGACGGACGCCGTCCGGAAAATTTACTTTCAGCTTTCTTTCCGCCCTGGGCCTTGAAATCCCCCAATGTGGTTCCAGAAAGCCGCGCAGGCTTTGTGACCGGGCAATTCAGCCCCATTAACGAACCGGCAACCTTTTGATTCATTGAGGCGTTTTGATGACCGACCCCGATTCTGGCTCACACCTGGCAGGACCCGACGAAAAGACCACCGTGCTCCCGGAGACGGCTGTGGCGCTGGTGGAAATGGAACGCCTGCAGCAGGAGCTCCAGGCCTCGGAGGAGCGCGCCAAGAATCATTGGGAGCAATACCTGCGGGCCCTGGCTGACGTGGACAACGTTCGCAAGCGCGCGGCAAAGGATCTCGAGAGCACGCGCCAGTTCGCGATCGAGAAATTCGCGCAGGACCTGATCGCGGTGAAGGATTCGCTCGAGCTCGCCATTCTCAATTCAGAGAAGGCGAATGCGGCCAAGGCCGATGTCGCGAGCCTAATCGAAGGGCAGAACGCCACGCTTCGGCTGCTGGCCAAGGCGTTCGAGAAGGCGCAGATCGAGGAAATCAATCCCGAGGGCACGCCGTTCAACCCCGAGATGCACGAAGCGATGATGGCGCAGCCGAGCGATGCGCCGCCCAACACCGTGCTGTCGGTGGTCCAGCGCGGCTACCAGTTGAATGGCAGATTGCTGCGGCCGGCGCGGGTGATCGTGTCGGCTTCGCGATCCTAGACAATTTTTTCTTGAAAGCAGGGACCTGGCCACCACAAAGGGGCCAAGGGTCAATACCCAAAAAGAGTGAGTGGAGATTTTATGGGCAAGGTAATCGGCATCGATCTGGGAACCACGAATTCCTGCGTCGCCATCATGGAAAGCGGCAAGCCGCGTGTCATCGAGAACAGCGAGGGTGATCGCACCACGCCGTCCATCGTCGCATTCACCAAGGACAACGAAGTCCTGGTGGGCCAGTCGGCAAAGCGCCAGGCGGTCACCAATCCGCAGAACACCTTGTTCGCGGTCAAGCGCCTCATCGGCCGCAAGTTCGACGACGCCGTCGTGCAGAAGGACATCAACATGGTGTCCTACAAGATCGTGAAGGCCGACAACGGCGATGCCTGGGTCGAAGCCCAGAATGAAAGAAAGGCGCCGCCGGAGATTTCCGCGCGCGTGCTCATGAAGATGAAGAAAACCGCCGAGGACTATCTCGGTGAGGAAGTCACCGAGGCCGTCATCACGGTTCCGGCGTACTTCAACGACTCGCAGCGCCAGGCGACGAAAGACGCCGGTCGCATCGCCGGTCTCGACGTCAAGCGCATCATCAACGAGCCGACCGCGGCCGCGCTGGCCTATGGCCTCGACAAGGCCGGCAAGGATCGCAAGATCGTCGTATACGACCTGGGCGGCGGCACGTTCGACGTGTCGGTCATCGAGATCGCCGAGATCGACGGCGAGCGCCAGTTCGAGGTTCTATCTACCAACGGCGACACCTTCCTCGGTGGCGAGGACTTCGACAACCGCATCATCAATTTCCTCGCGGACGAGTTCCTCAAGGAATCCGGCGTCGACGTGCGCAAGGATCCGCTCGCCGTGCAGCGCCTCAAGGAGGCCGCCGAGAAGACCAAGATCGAGCTGTCTTCTAGCCAGCAGACCGACGTAAACCTGCCGTACATCACGGCGGACGCCTCGGGGCCGAAGCACCTCAACATCAAGCTCACGCGGGCCAAGCTCGAGAGCATCGTCGAGGACCTCGTCAAGAAAACCATCGAGCCCTGCCGCATCGCGTTGAAGGACGCCGGCATCGGCACGCAGGACATTGCCGAAGTCATCCTCGTCGGTGGCCAGACGCGCATGCCGCTGGTGCAGAAGTACGTGAAGGAATTCTTCGGCAAGGATCCGCGCAAGGATGTGAATCCCGACGAAGCCGTGGCCGTTGGCGCAGCCATTCAGGGCGGCGTGCTCGCCGGCGAAGTGAAGGACGTGCTGTTGCTCGACGTCACGCCGCTGTCGCTCGGCATCGAGACGCTTGGCGGCATCATGACCAAGCTCATCGAGAAGAACACCACGATTCCGACCAAGACTTCGCAGACGTTCTCGACCGCTGACGACAACCAGGGCGCGGTCACCATCCACGTCCTGCAGGGCGAGCGCGATCGCGCGAACGACAACAAGTCGCTCGGCAAATTCGACCTCGCCGACATTCCGCCGCAGCCGCGCGGCATGCCGCAGATCGAGGTCACTTTCGACATCGATGCGAACGGCATCATGCACGTCGGCGCGAAGGACAAGGCCACGGGCAAGGAACAGAAGATCGCCATCAAGGCGTCTTCGGGACTGTCCGAGGAAGAGATCAAGCGCATGGTCGGCGACGCCGAGGCGCACGCGGAAGAAGACAAGAAATTCCGCGAGCTGGTGGAGTCGCGCAACCGCGCCGACCAGCTGGTGCACGCGGTGGAGAAATCCCTCAAGGATCTCGGCGACAAGGTCGACGGTGGCGAACGCGCCAAGGTCGAGTCGGCGCTGTCGGATCTTCGCGGCGTGCTCAAGGGCGACGACAAGGCGGCCATCGACAAGAAGGCCGAAGCGTTGATGGCTGCCTCCTCGACCATCGCGCAACAGGCTGCGGCCTCGCAGGCGGGTGCCGGCACTGAAGGCGCCGCGGGCGCTGCCGGTGCGGGCGCCGGCGGTGGCGGCTCTTCGTCCGGGAAGGGCAACGAAGACGCGGTCGACGCGGAGTTCGAAGAAGTGAAAGACAAGAAGCAGGCGTCCTAACTACCTGCTGATTGTCTGGTGCTCCTGGGAGGGGGCGACGCCGCATGCCGAAACGCGATTACTACCAGGTGCTCGATCTGCCGCGCACCGCGACGGAAGCCGACGTCAAGAAGGCCTACCGTCGCCTTGCCATGAAATATCATCCGGACCGGAATCCGGATGACAAGGACGCCGAAGAGAAATTCAAGGAAGCCAAGGAGGCTTACGAAGTTCTCTGCGAGACCGACAAGCGCGCCATCTACGACCAGCACGGCCACGCCGGCATCGATGCCACGCGCCAGGGTGGCGGCCGTGGCGGTCATGCCGGAGGGGACGCGTTCGGCGAGATGTTCGGTGAGATGTTCGGCGACATCTTCGGCGGCGGCCGGCGCGGTGGCGGGCGCTCGCAAGTGTTTCGCGGTGCCGACCTCAAGTACGAGCTCGAGATCGACCTCAGCCAGGCGGTGTTCGGCCACTCCGTCGAGATCGACGTCGCCAAGCTCATGGAGTGCGACACCTGCGGTGGAAGCGGCGCGGCCAAAGGCCACAAGCCCGTCACCTGCGAGACCTGCAATGGCGTTGGCCAGGTGCGCATCTCGCAGGGTTTTTTCCAGCTGCAGCAGCCATGCCCGAAATGCCGCGGCAGCGGCACCATCATCAAGAATCCCTGCGACACGTGTCTTGGGCAGGGTCGAGTGCGGCGGAGCAAGCGTCTCTCGGTGAAGATTCCCGCGGGCGTCGATACCGGCGATCGCATTCGTCTGTCAGGCGAGGGTGAATCGGGGCGCAACGGCGGCCCGCCCGGCGACCTCTACGTCGAAGTGCACGTGCGCGAGCATGAAATCTTCGAGCGCGACGGTGAGCACCTGTCGTGCGAGGTTCCGGTCAGCTTTGCAACCGCCGTCCTCGGTGGCAGCGTCGAAGTGCCCACGCTCGATGGCCAGGTGTCGTTGAAGATCCCATCCGAGACCCAATCGGGGCGCGTATTCAGGCTGCGCGACAAGGGTGTGAAACCCGTGCGTGGCGGCTCGCGTGGCGATCTGTTCTGCCGCGTGGTGGTTGAGACGCCGGTGAAGCTCAACAGCGAGCAGCGCGAGTTGCTGCGCAAATTCGAAGAGTCGCTGAAGAAGGATGCCGGCAAACACGCGCCGCGCGGCGAGAGTTTCTTCGAAGGCGTCAAGCGCTTCTTCTCGAGCGAACCTACCTAGCAGGCACTACGGCGGCAATCCCAGTGCCGAACGCAGCTCGCGGGCGGCGGGTGTCGCGTCCGCGCGATATTCCGGGCTCGCCTCGAATCTTCGCGCCAGCCATTCGGCGCCCACACGCCCGGCTTCGAGATCGCTCGGAAAGTGCACCCCGCAAACCAGGCGCTGGCGTGCGAATTCCTGCGCGCGTGCGGCGATCTGCGCCCGCCGCTCGGGCACCATGTCGATCAGCAGGTAAGCGATGAGATAGCCATAGGTCGCGTGCCCGCTGGGATAGGACAGATCGCCGCGCACATCGTCGATACAGGGCTCGAGCCGCGGTTCGATTTCATAGGGGCGCAGCCGGCGGAAGCGATCTTTGGCGGCGCGCACGTACGGCCGTTCGTCGTTTTCGACCCGCTCGGCGAGCTCGCCGAGCTCGCGCAGCCCTTGCACTCGTTCCCGTGGCAGGCCAAGTGCCGCCGCGAATTGCCACACGTCCGTCCTGCGATCGGCGCGCGCGGCTTCGACATCGCGAGGCGAGCGGCGTTGTTGCATGGCGAGCAACTCGTCGAGCTCGCGGAGCGTCGCGGCGGAGCCGCGCGCGGGAGGTGCCGCGAATATCGCAACGAAGTCGGCGGTGGTGCTGGATAGATAGGCAGGCCGGTCGTGGTGCGACCGCCAATAGGTCGTGGCCGCAACCGCAAGAGCGAATGCAATGGCGGCCGTGAGACGAGCAGACCTGAATTTCATGACGACTGCGCCCAATTGCGCGAACGCTCCACGGCCTGATGCCATCGGGCGCGGCGTCGCGCCGCGTCGGCGCGTGGCATATGCGGCTCGAATCGCCGCTCGAGCTGCCACAGCGCGGCCAGCTCCTGTTGCGATTGCCAGAAACCGATGCCGAGCCCGGCGAGCGCCGCGGCCCCGAACGCGGTGGTTTCGGTGTTCACCGGACGCAGCACTGGCACGCCCAGCAGGTCAGCCTGGAATTGCAGCAGCAGGTCGTTGCGCGCCGCACCTCCGTCGACCCGAAGTTCCGACAGCGGCTGGCCGGCGTCCTGTTGCATGGCTTCGATGAGATCGGCGGTCTGAAACGCGATGCTCTCGAGCGCGGCACGCGCAATGTGCGCGCGGCCGGAGCCGCGGGTCAGGCCGACGATAGTGCCGCGCGCCGCGGCATCCCATTGCGGAGCGCCCAGGCCCGCGAACGCCGGTACCAGGTACACATCTCCAGTGTCGGCGACGCTTGCCGCAAGCGCCTCGATGTCGTCCGCGCGCTCGATGATTCCCAGTCCGTCCCGCAGCCACTGCACGGTGGCGCCGCCCATGAACACACCACCCTCGAGCGCGTACTGGCATGTGCCGCGGCGCCAGGCCACGGTGGTGAGCAGCCGGTGGCGCGAAGCGTGCGGCTGGGCGCCGGTGTTCATGAGCGCGAAACATCCCGTGCCGTAGGTGTTCTTGGCCATTCCGGGCGCAAAGCAGGCTTGCCCGAAGAGCGCCGCCTGCTGATCTCCGGCGATGCCGGTGACCGGTAGTTTGACTCCGTCGATCTCGATTTCGATGGCCGCGGACTTGTCCAGGCATGAATCGACGATTTCGGGCAGGCAGGCACGCGGAACCTGCAGCAGCTCGAGCAGCCGGTCATCCCAGTCGCCGCTGTGCAGGTTCAGCAGCAACGTCCGGCTCGCATTGGTCACGTCGGTGACGTGGCGGCGATGCCCGGTGAGCTTGAACATCAACCAGCTATCTACCGTGCCGAAAGCCAGCTCGCCGCGCTGCGCACGCGCACGGCTGCCGGGGATCTGGTCGAGCAGCCAGGCCAGCTTGGTGCCCGAAAAATAGGGATCGAGCAGCAGGCCGGTGCGGGCGGAAATCTCCGGTTCGTGACCGGCGGCCCGAAGCTGCTCGCAGGCAGAGGCCGTGCGCCGGTCCTGCCACACGATGGCCGGTGCCACCGGCTCGCCGCTGTGCCGGTCCCAGAGCACCGTGGTCTCGCGCTGATTGGTGATTCCAACCGCGGCGATGTCTCGCGGTGTTGCCTGCGCGGTGTGCAGCACTTCGGTGATGGTCCGAAGCTGCGATGCAAGGATCTCGTTCGCGTCGTGTTCAACCCAGCCGGGCCGCGGAAAGTGTTGCGTGAATTCGCGCTGCGCCAGTCCCGCCACGCCTCCGCGGGAATCGAACAGCAGCGCGCGGGAGCTGGTGGTGCCCTGGTCGAGCGCGAGGATGTATCGCGCGGCGTTCATGGCAACTACTCGTTCCAGGCTTCGAGGCTCACGCAGACATGCCGCGCGGCCGCAGGCCTGCGGCGCGGTAGATAGCGTCGATGGCGCGCATGTTGCCGATGGCGTCTTCGCCACCCGTCAAGGGTTTTGCGCGCCCTTCAATGACTTCTATGATGTGCCGCAGCTGGTAGTGGAATGTGGTGTCGCCGTCAGAGACGATCTGCGGCATCGATGCGTTCGCCGATTCGACCGACAAAGTGGCACCGGCGTGTGGCGACACCGGGTTGTCCAGTTCCAGCACTCCGTCCTCACCGCGCACGCGCAGGCGGCGGAACAGCACTCCGTCCGGCGGTTGCATCGAACACTTGAGCGTCGCGGTCGGTCCGCTGGTGAAAGCCAGCTCGGCTTCGATGTCCAGGTCGACACCGGGAGTGCTGCACCGTGCATTGGCGCTCACGACGGTGGGCTCGTCGCCCGCAACGGTGCGGATCCAGTGCATGCAGTAACAGCCGAGGTCCATGAGGGCGCCGCCGCCGAGAGCTTCGATGTAGCGCAATTCGCCCGGCGTGTCGGGCAGGGCGGCATTGAAAACCGCTTCGATGTGGCGGATACGGCCGATCTCGCCGTTGCGCAAGGCGGTCAAGGCCTGTTCGAACAATGGATGATAGCGGTAGTGGAACCCTTCAATGAGCTGACGTCCCGCGGCCTGAGCGGCCGCGACCATTTTCGCGGCATCATGCGCATTGTTGGCGAATGGTTTCTCCACCAGCACGTGTTTGCCATTGGCGAGCGCCGCCGTGCACCACTGGAGATGCGCCGACGGCGGTAGCGCGACGTACACCAGGTCGATGTCATCACGGGCCACGAGCTCGGCATAACTACCGAAAGCCATCGGGATCGCATGTTGGGCGGCGAAATCCTGCGCGCGTTCGAGGTTGCGCGCCGCAATGGCGACCACCTCGGCACCGAGCAGTGCGTTCGCGGGCGTCACGATGCCGCGCGGGGCGATGCGGGCCGCGCCCAATATGCCGATGCGTATCATGGGTCGGCAGTCTCGCATGACTGCGAGCGCTGCGGCACACTGTCGCGGCGGATTGAGAACGGGAGCAAACGTGACGAGAGCAGCATTGATCGGCGCCACCGGACGGATGGGCACGGCTATTGTTCGCGAGTCGGTGCGCACGGGCGGCGCGGGAAGATCGCTCGAGATCGTCGCAGCGGTGGCGTCGCCGGGCAGCAAGTCGACGGGGCTCGACATCGGCGAAGTCGCGGGCGGCAAGGCGCTCGGCGTGCGCGTGGTCGACGAACTGCCTCCCGATCTTGCGAGGGCCGCGGTGGCGATCGACTTCTCGCGGCCCGATCTGAGCCTGCGCGCGCTCAATGTCTGTCGGGCAGCACGTGTACCCATTGTCATTGGCACAACCGGACACGGGGCGGAGTTTGAAGCGCGGATCGCCGCAGCGTCGCGCGACATCGCGGTGCTGGTGGCGCCTAACACCTCCATCGGAGTGGCGGTGGCGCAGGAGCTGGTACGCATCGCGGCGCAAGCGCTGCCACCGGAGTTCGACATCGAGATTCTGGAGGCGCATCACAAGCACAAGCTCGATGCGCCCTCGGGCACGGCGCTGTCGCTGGCCGATTGCGCAGCCAGGGCACGCGGCCTCGACCCCAACTCGGACACGGTTTCCGGTCGGTCGGGCCAGGGCGCGCGGCGCGAGGGCGAAATCGGCATCGCCAGCGTGCGCGCCGGCGACATAGTGGGTGCCCATACAGTGCTTTTCGCGGGTTGGGGAGAGCGTTTGACGGTCGGTCACGAGGCGACGGACCGATCGATCTTTGCGATTGGCGCAGTGCGAGCCGCGAACTGGCTCGCGGTTCAAAAGCCTGGCCGATACACCATGGCCAACGTACTTGGATTGAAAACAATCGGTTAGACCGGTTTTCGATTCTTTTCTTTAGAACTTTCCAGACGGTTTTGCCACGAAACGGGCAAGAAGTTTCGTGGACACCCCGGGGCGCGCTTCGTAAAATTGCCGCCTAATCCGAAACGGGTTAGTCCAACGCAGGGCGGGAGGATGTTCGAGAGAACTCCTCCCGCTTTGTGCATGTACGCTCCGTACGCGGAGAGAATCCACTTAAATACTTGTTTTACGGGCCCAGGGCAGGCTCGAGGGGAGTTCCCGCGTGACGATAACCGCGGTTCTGGCTCTGGAAGATGGAACCATCTTCAACGGCCAGTCTATCGGCGCCAAAGGCAATACCACTGGCGAAGTTGTTTTCAATACCGCACTGACCGGTTATCAGGAAATTCTTTCCGATCCGTCGTATTCGCGACAGATCGTGACGCTGACCTATCCGCACATCGGCAACACGGGCACCACGCCCGAAGATCTCGAGTCACCGACCGCCTACGCCGCCGGCCTGGTAGTTAGAGACGTGCCGCCGCTGGCCAGCAACTGGCGCAAGAGCGAAGACCTGCGCGAATTCCTCACGCGGCACAAGCTGGTCGCGATCTCCGGCATCGACACGCGCAAACTCACGCGCATTCTCCGCGAGAAGGGCGCGCAGGCCGGCTGCATCATGGCCGGCGAGAAGATGGACGCGGCCGCGGCCGTGCGCCTGGCGAAGAAATTTCCGGGCTTGAAGGGCATGGACCTCGCCAAGGTCGTGTCCACCAAGCGCCAGTACCAGTGGAACGAAGGCACGCTGTGGCAGCCGGACAATCGCCCGGTCATGCGCGCGCACCAGCGCCTGCACGTGGTCGCGTACGACTACGGCGTGAAGCGCAACATCCTGCGCATGCTGTCGGACCGCGGCTGCCGCATGACCGTCGTGCCGGCGCAGACCACCGCGGAAGAAGTGCTGGCGCTCGATCCGGATGGTGTCTTCCTGTCGAATGGCCCCGGCGATCCGGAACCTTGCGACTACGCCATCGAAGCCATCCGCGCGCTCATCGTCGCCGACCTGCCCACGTTCGGCATCTGCCTCGGTCACCAGTTGTTGGGGCTGGCGAGCGGCGCGCGCACCATGAAGATGAAGTTCGGTCATCACGGCGCGAATCATCCGGTGCAGGACCTCGAAACCGGCCGGGTGTTCATCACCAGCCAGAATCACGGATTCGCGGTCGATGAGAGCGACCTGCCATCGACGCTCAAGGCCACGCATCGTTCGTTGTTCGACGGCTCGCTGCAGGGCATCGCGCGAATCGACCGCCCGGCCTTCAGTTTCCAGGGTCACCCGGAAGCCAGCCCCGGGCCGCAGGAGATGGGCGCGATGTTCGATCGCTTCGTGCACCTCATGCTGAGGCGCCTTCAACAAAAGCTCCGCGCCCGGGTCTCCGGCAAACCTCCCAAACAGGCCGCCGAAGGCTGAAGCAGCCTAACTATTCATGCCAAAACGTACCGACATAGAAAGCATCCTGATCATTGGCGCCGGCCCCATCATCATCGGCCAGGCGTGCGAATTCGATTACTCCGGAGCGCAGGCCTGCAAGGCGCTGCGCGAAGAGGGTTACCGAGTCATCCTGGTGAACTCGAATCCCGCGACCATCATGACCGACCCGGAGATGGCCGATTCCATCTACATCGAGCCGATCAACTGGCGCACGGTGGCGCGCATCATCGAGAAGGAGCAGCCGGACGCGCTGCTGCCGACCATGGGCGGCCAGACTGCGTTGAACACCGCGCTCGACCTGGTGCGCGAAGGCGTGCTGGCCCGTCACGGCGTGGAGCTCATCGCCGCGTCGCGTGAAGCCATCGACATGGCCGAAGACCGCGAGTTGTTCCGCAATGCCATGCGCGAGATCGGCCTCGAATGCCCGCGCGCGGCCGTCGCGCACACGCTGCCGCAGGCGGTCGAGATCCAGCAGGGGCTCGGATTCCCATGTGTCATCCGCCCGTCCTTCACCATGGGCGGCTCGGGTGGCGGCATCGCGTACAACCGCGAGGAATTCGAGCAGATCGTCGAGCGCGGGCTCGACGCGTCGCCGACCTCCGAAGTGCTCATCGAAGAATCGGTGATCGGCTGGAAAGAATTCGAGATGGAGGTCGTTCGCGACAAGAACGACAACTGCATCATCGTCTGCTCGATCGAAAACCTCGATCCCATGGGCGTGCACACCGGCGATTCGATCACCGTCGCGCCCGCGCAGACGCTGACGGACAAGGAATATCAGCGCATGCGCAACGCGTCGATCGCGGTGCTGCGCAAGATCGGCGTCGACACCGGTGGATCGAACGTGCAGTTCGCCGTGAACCCGAAAGACGGGCGATTGCTGGTCATCGAAATGAACCCGCGCGTGTCGCGTTCATCGGCCCTGGCGTCGAAGGCCACCGGCTTTCCGATCGCCAAGATCGCGGCGAAGCTTGCGGTCGGCTACACCCTCGATGAGCTCAAGAACGACATCACCGGCGGCGCCACCCCGGCATCGTTCGAGCCCAGCATCGACTACGTGGTCACCAAGATTCCGCGCTTCACCTTCGAGAAATTCCCGGCGGCGAATACGCGCCTGACCACGCAGATGAAATCCGTCGGCGAAGTCATGGCGATCGGCCGCACTTTCCAGGAATCGCTGCAGAAGGCGCTGCGTGGACTCGAGACCGGACTCGACGGTCTCAACGAACAGATCAAGGACGTGGTCACCGAAGAAGATCGCGACAAGCTCGCTTACGAGTTGCGCGCGCCGGGACCGAGCCGCCTGCTCTACGTGGCCGACGCTTTCCGCGCCGGCTGGTCACGCGAGCGAATTGAAGAGCTCTCGTACATCGACCCGTGGTTCCTGGCGCAGATCGAAGAGCTCATCGTCGAAGAGGCGCAGGTGCGCGAAGGCGGCGCGGCTTCACTCGAGACCGACCGGCTGCGGGAGCTCAAGCGCCGGGGATTCTCGGACAGCCGTCTGGGGTTTCTCACGGGCGCCGGCGAAGAGGCCATTCGCGCCAAGCGCCATGCGCTCAACATCCGGCCGGTGTACAAACGCGTGGATACCTGCGCGGCGGAATTCGCCACCTCGACCGCCTATCTATATTCCACCTACGAAGAAGAGTGCGAGGCGCAGCCGACCTCGCGGCGCAAGATCATGATTCTCGGCGGCGGACCCAACCGCATCGGGCAGGGCATCGAGTTCGACTACTGCTGCGTGCACGCGGCGCTGCAGCTGCGCGAGGATGGTTTCGAGACCATCATGGTCAATTGCAATCCGGAGACCGTGTCCACCGACTACGACACCTCCGACCGGCTGTACTTCGAGCCCCTGACCCTCGAGGACGTGCTCGAAGTCATCGCCAAGGAAAAACCCGAGGGCGTCATCGTCCAATACGGCGGGCAGACGCCGCTCAAGCTGTCACGCGCGCTCGAAGCCGCCGGCGCTCCGATCATCGGCACGTCGCCGGATTCGATCGACATGGCCGAGGACCGCGAGCGCTTCCAGGTGCTGGTCAAGAATCTCGGACTCAAACAACCGGCGAACGCCACCGCGCGCACCGAAGACCAGGCCGTGGCGCTGGCGCGTACTGTCGGATTCCCGCTGGTAGTGCGTCCTTCCTACGTGCTCGGCGGGCGCGCCATGGAAGTGGTGTTCAACGAAGAAGATCTGCGCAACTACATGACGCACGCGGTCAAGGTGTCGAACGACAGTCCGGTGTTGCTCGACCGCTTCCTCGACGTGGCCATCGAAGTGGACGTCGACGCCTGCTGTGACGGTGAAGACGTGCTCATCGGCGGCATCATGGAACACGTGGAGCAGGCCGGGGTGCATTCGGGCGATTCCGGGTGCTCGTTGCCGCCTAACAGCCTGACGCCGGAAATCCAGGCCGAGTTGCGCGAACAGACCCGCAAGCTCGCCAAGGCGCTGTCGGTCATCGGACTCATGAATATCCAGTTCGCCATCCAGAACGGAATCATCTACGTGCTCGAGGTCAATCCACGGGCCTCACGCACCGCGCCCTTCGTTTCGAAGGCGACGGGAGTGCCACTCGCCAAGATCGGCGCGCGTGTCATGACCGGCAAGAAGATGAAGACCATGGAGAACGTCACCGAGATCATCCCGCCTTACTTCTCGGTGAAGGAAGCCGTATTCCCGTTCAACAAATTCCCGGAGTCCGACCCGATCCTGGGCCCGGAGATGAAGAGCACGGGCGAGGTCATGGGCACCGGCCGTACGTTTGGCGAAGCGTATGCAAAGGCGCAGGCCGCTTCGGGTGTAATCCTGCCGCGCTCCGGGGTGGTGCTCATCAGCGTGCGCGAGCGCGACAAGCCCGGCGCCGTGGTACTGGCGCGCAAGCTCATTGAACACGGCTTCGAGCTGGCGGCGACCGACGGCACGGCCAAGGCGATCACCGACGCGGGGTTTGCCTGCAAACGCGCTAACAAGGTGCGCGAAGGCCGGCCGCACATCGTCGACATGATCAAGAACGATGAATTCGCCATGATCGTCAACACCACGGAAGGCAAGACCGCCATCCGCGAGTCGAATTCCATCCGCCGCGAGGCAGTGCACAAACGCATCACCTACTACACGACGCTCGCGGGCGCGCTCGCAACCTGCGAAGCTCTGGACCACCTGGACGCCGTGGAAGTTAACCGGCTGCAGGACCTGCACAAAGAGGCACGGTCATGAAACGCACTCCGATGACGCTGCGGGGCGCTGAAGCGCTGCGCAACGAATTGAAACGCCTCAAGGGCGAGGACCGCCCGCGCGTCATCAAGGCGATCGCCGAGGCTCGCAGTCATGGCGATTTGTCGGAGAACGCGGAATACCATGCGGCGCGCGAGCAGCAGGGTTTCATCGAGGGGCGTATCGGCGAAATCGAAGCCAAGCTGTCGACCGCTGAAGTGATCGACACGGCGTCGCTCAACAACACTGGCAAGGTCATCTTCGGTGCCACCGTCGATCTCGAAGACCAGGACGACGGCAAGCGCATCTGCTACCAGATCGTCGGCGAGGACGAAGCGGACATCAAGACCGGACGCATCTCCATCACCTCGCCAATTGCGCGCGCCATCGTCGGCAAGAGCAAAGGCGACGTCGTCGACGTGGTCGCCCCGGGCGGCAAGCACAGCTATGAAGTCATGGCAGTCCGGTACGTCTAGTTAGAAGAAGATCGAGGGGGCTCAAGAACATGAAGCACTTCGCGGTATGGGGTTTCGCGGTCACGGCGCTGGCCGGCGCACCGCTCGCGCCGGCGCAGGACTGGATCGCGCTGCAGGACGGCAAGACCCTGGCGGGATGGAAAGCCGCCGAACGGCCCGAATCCTGGGTCGTCGAAGACGGCGTTTTCGTATCGCACGGCGAACGCGCGCATCTCTTCTACGTCGGCAAAATTGCCAAACACGATTTCCGGAATTTCGAGCTCTACGCGGACGTCATGACTTCTCCGGGCGCCAACAGCGGCATCTACGTGCACACCAAGTGGCAGGGTCCAGGGTTTCCCGCCGCGGGGTACGAACTGCAGGTCATCAACTCCAATCCGCCCGCCGAGAAGATGAACGGCTACATCGAACACAAGATGACCGGCAGTGTCTACGCCGTGCGCAACAACTGGCAGGCGCCGGTCGCCGACAACGTGTGGTTCAGTTACCGAATTCGCGTGGTCGGCAAGACCATCCAGACGTTCATCAACGACGAGCTCATCTGCGAATACGCCGAACCGGAGTCGCCATTCCGGCCGGACGACAAGCCGGGCCGGTTGTTAGGCTCGGGTACGTTCGCGCTGCAGGCGCACGATCCCGGCAGCGTGGTGAGATACCGCAACATCAAGGTGCGCATCCTGCCGAACGACGCCGCGCCGCCCGCGGGCCTGGTACCGCTCGCGGATCGCGAGCTCGACCAGCTCATCACGCAGGCGTCGAACGACAATATTCCGCTCATCGACTTCGAGCTCACGCCGCCTGCCGGTCCCGAGGCTGCGTCTTTTTGGAGTGATGCGCGGCGCTATGGCGTGCTTCCGTTGCACCTGTACGACCAACCGCACCTGCCTCCGAACGTTGCCCTATTCAACGATCGGGAGAAATCGCCGGACCCCGAAGCTTTGAAAAAGCTCAAGGAAGCCGGCTATCGGTTCGCATTTCTTTCCGACGCTCACGGCTTCGATGAGGCGCAGCTCAAGCGGCGGCTGCAAACGATCAAGGCGGCAGGATTGAGCTGGAAAGACTTCTGGGTTCCGGGCAAGCCGTAGGACGGCCGCCTCAGGAAACGCGCACGATTTCCAGGGTCGGATTCGTGGTGATCGGCGGCGAACCACGCATGGTGCGCAGCAGCTCGTTGGTCTCGTGCGCCGGCATGGGCTTGGCGAAGAAATAGCCCTGACCGGTGGAGCAGCCGAGCGCCAGCAACTGCGAAGCGTGTTCCCGCGTCTCGATGCCCTCGGCCACCGTTCCGAGGTGCAGGCTCTGCGCCATGCTGATGATGGCGCGCACGATGGCGGCATCGTTGCGGTCGACGTTCATGTCGCGCACGAAGGTACGGTCGATCTTGAGATAGTCGATCGGGAGATTGCGCAGGTAGGCGAGGCTCGAATAGCCGGTGCCGAAGTCGTCCACCGAGACCCGCACGCCGAGATCGCGCAGCGCGTGTAGTTTGGTCACGTGCTGTTCAGAATCCTGCATGGCGACGCTTTCAGTGAGCTCCACTTCCATCTGGTGCGGCGCAATGTCGAACTCGTGCGCGATCGCCACCAGGCGTTCGGGCAGGTTCGAGCGCTTGAGCTGCTTCGCGGAGACGTTCACCGCCACCGGAACGGGCTTGAGCCCCGCGCGCTGCCAGGCGGCGATCTGGCGCGCCACGTTCCTGAAGACACATTCGCCGAGCTCGACGATGAGATCCGACGCCTCGGCGACTTCGATGAACTGCAACGGCGGCACCGATCCGTGCCGCGGGTCGTTCCACCGCGCCAGCGCTTCGAAACTCACCAGCCGGCCGCTGCGAATATCGACGATGGGCTGCAGATGAATCTCGATGGCTTCGCGATTCACCGCGCTGCGCAGATCCTGCTCGAGCGCGAGGCGTGTATGCACGCGCTTGTTCATCGCCGAATCGAACATCTGCACGTTGTCGCGGCCGCGCGCCTTGGCTTCGTAGAGCGCGATGTCGGCCGAACGCAGCAGCTCGCTCATGGTGGTCGCGTCACGCGGATAAACGGAGAGGCCGATGCTGGTCGTGGCGGAGTAGGTGGCTTCACCGAGGCGCACTGGCTTCTTCAATGCCGCCGCGACTCGCTCGGCGATCGCCGCGCTGTCGGGATCGAGGCCGTAGTGGCGCGTGACCACGAGGAATTCGTCGCCACCCATGCGCACCACGAGGTCGGGGCTGGCGATGGAATCGCGCAATCGGCGGGCCACGCTGCGCAGATAGTCGTCGCCGATCGAGTGGCCGCGCGAATCGTTGATGTTCTTGAAATTGTCGCAGTCGATGTAGAGGATCGACAGCGAATCACCGCGGCGCGCCGCTTCGTCGATGAGGCGCGGCAGCTCTTCATTGAGGAAGGTGCGGTTCGGCAGGCCGGTCAGGGCGTCGTGGGTCGCCAGGTGCTGCAGCGACAGCTGGTGCTCCTGGGCACGCCGCTCGGCTTCGCGCCGGTGCGAGATATCCTGCAGCAACATGGCATGAACACGGCCGGTGCCCGGATCGAGGTCCACGATCGAGAATTCCACGTCGCGACGTTCGTCGTCGCCGCGGATCAATTGGGCAGGACGATTCTCGGCAACCTGGTCATGGTTTCCCGCGGCGAGTGACACCGGCGTATCGAATATCGTGGCGACGTCGCGCCGCCGCAGTTCGTCGAGCGAAGCTCCCACCAGTCGTTGCGCCTGGGGATTTGCGTCGAGCACCCGGCGCGAGGTCGGGTCGAACAACACGATCCCCGAAGCGGCGCGATCGAAGATCGCGCGATAGCGGGTTTCGCTGGTGGCGGCGGCGGCGGAGGTGCGCCGCAGCCGGCCGCTGTAGGCATGCCAGGCGGCAACGACAATGCTGATCAGCAACGCGACCCAGCCCACCAGGTACCGCACGCCCTGCTGGCCACTCTGCATCACCGTGCGTGGCAAGGTGGTGGAGAGCACCGCCAACGGACGGTTGGCAATGGTATCCAGGCGCAGCTGACCTTCGATCATATTGTCCGAGCGACGCACGATGCGGCGGCCATCTGGCGCGACGAGCAGCTGCGCCTTCTCGTCCACGACTGCGCGGTCGTCGAACATGGCGAAGTGCACATTGAGTTGCGTGTCGGCGCCGATGCTGGCTATTTCCGGCGCCGCGATGCGGCGCGCGAACACGAGCGTGCCGGCGGCCGGGCCGCTGCGGTCGCTGTGCAGGACCGTATGCGCGGCGATGACGTGGGGCACGCCATTGATTTGCACCAGGCGCAGCGTTCCTTCCTGGTCGAGCACGGTGCGCACGATGGGTGTCAGACGATTGATCTCCGAGACCACATTCGGACTCGCCGGGTGCAGGTAGTGCGTGTCATCGGTGTCGTTCTCGAAAGACGACAGCAGCTTTTCCTGCGGATCGAGCAGCCACACCAGGTCGACGTTCATTTCGTCGAGCCCGGCTTCGGAGAAATTCTGATACTCGAAGTTCTGATCGAGACTCGAGACGTACGAATACATGTCGTCCCAGCGCGCGTAGTCGCGCGATGAGGTCTCGATCTCGGTGTTCTTGGTGACCAGCGCCTTGCGCATCACTTCGATGCTGCGCGAGACCTCGTTCTGCTCGATGTTCTCGAACTTGCGCAGGATGAGGTAATGGGACGCAGCCCAGGTGCCGACCACGACCAGCGCGGCAGCTAGATAGACCGCCGCCGCTTCGCGCCCAAACGAACGTGTGTGTTGAGCCGCCATGTTTTGACTGATATACGACTTATTCCAGCAACTTACCACTGGAAGTTCAGCATTGACTCCCGCGAGGTGATCCTCACCCCATTGATAGGAAATCGGCCAGTGGGGGTTCCCCTTTATGCGTCCGGGATCACAATTCCGGGACGGTCATTTCGGCGTTTGTAGTAGAGGGCCGTATGCCCGATGCGATGGACGAACACGCTGTCGGTGGCAGTTGCGAGAGCCGCCAGGCCGGCATCGCGTGCTTCGCGTTCCGCGCCGCGGAACTTCACCTTGATGAGCTCGTGATCGTGCAGCGCGCGTTTGGCCTCGGCGATGACCGCCGGAGTGACTCCCGATGTGCCGATGAGTAGAACCGGGTTCAACGCGTGCCCCAATCCGCGCAGATACTTTCGCTGGCGTTCAGACATTTCCATATGGCGGCATTGTAAAGATTGCCGATTCCCCGATTGATGTATCTGGCTGAGCCGGCGCCGGATTTTGCGTGCCAGGTCTTGAAACCAAAGGACTTGGGTCCCATCAAAACGTCCCAGGGCGCCGTTTCAATGAACACACAGAATCAGTGCGCCAGAGTTTCTCCACAGTCCGATTCGCCAAGCCGGACGCCTGCCGGTCTCGCCGTTCTGAGCTTTACCTGCTGGCGAGCGGTTTTCGATTGGTGTAGCGTGACCTCAATCCCGTATCGGCCCGGTCGTCTTGCGAGGGTAAGCCTTTGAATGATTTGACGAAAAATATCCTGCTCTGGGTCGTTATCGTGATGGTGATGGTGGTGGTGTTCAGCCGCTACGTCCCGACCGGCACCGAACCGACGCAGGTGTCCTATTCGACCGTGCTCGACGACGTACGCAATGGCCGCGTCGAATCGGTCACCCTGCGCGGCGACGAAGTGCTCGGCACCCGCAAGGACAAGACCAAATTCAAGGCTTACAACCCCGAAACCGACAACACCATGCTGATCGGCACGCTCGACAAGGCGCGCATCGACTTCAGGGGCGAGCCGCCGAAGCAGCCGAACTTCCTCACGCAGTTGCTGCTGCAGCTCGCGCCAGCGCTGCTGCTGATCCTGGTATTCGTCTACATGCTGCGGCAGATGCAGGGTTCGGCCGGTGGCCGCGGCGCCATGTCCTTCGGCAAGAGCCGCGCAAGATTGCTAGGCGAGGACCAGGTCAATGTCACGTTCGCGGATGTCGCGGGCGTGGAAGAAGCCAAGCAGGAAGTCAGCGAAATCGTCGACTTCCTCAAGGACCCGGGCAAGTTCCAGAAGTTAGGCGGCAAGATTCCGAAGGGCGTGCTCATGGTGGGATCGCCCGGCACCGGCAAGACGCTGCTGGCGCGCGCCATCGCCGGTGAAGCCAAAGTGCCGTTCTTCACCATTTCCGGTTCCGACTTCGTCGAGATGTTCGTCGGCGTCGGCGCTTCGCGCGTGCGCGACATGTTCGAACAGGCGAAGAAGCACGCGCCGTGCATCATTTTCATCGACGAAATCGACGCCGTGGGCCGTCATCGTGGCGCCGGCCTCGGCGGTGGTCATGACGAGCGCGAGCAAACATTGAACCAGTTGCTGGTCGAGATGGATGGCTTCGAAGGCAACGAAGGCATCATCGTCATCGCCGCCACCAACCGTCCGGATGTGCTCGATCCGGCGCTGCTGCGTCCGGGCCGTTTCGATCGCCAGGTCGTGGTGCCGCTGCCCGACGTGCGTGGCCGTGAGCAGATCCTGCGCGTCCACATGCGCAAGGTGCCGCTGGGCGACGATGTGAAACCGAGCCTCATCGCTCGCGGCACGCCGGGATTTTCCGGCGCCGATCTCGCCAACCTGGTCAACGAAGCGGCGCTGTTCGCCGCCCGCGCCAACAAGCGCATCGTCACCATGGACGAGCTGGAGCGAGCCAAAGACAAGATCATGATGGGCGCCGAGCGCCGTTCCATGGTCATGAACGAGAAAGAGAAGCTCAACACGGCCTATCACGAAGCAGGGCACGCGATCGTCGGCGTGAATCTTCCCGAGCATGACCCGGTATACAAGGTGACCATCATTCCCCGCGGCCGCGCGTTGGGCGTCACCTTTTTCCTGCCGGAAGAGGACCGTTACAGCTACAGCAAGCAGCGGCTCGAGTCTTCGATCGCGAGCTTGTTCGGCGGTCGCATCGCCGAAGAGCTGGCCTTCGGCCCCGAAGCGGTGACCACCGGCGCTTCGAACGACATCGAGCGCGCGACCATGCTCGCGCGCAACATGGTCACGAAGTGGGGCTTGTCCGACAAGCTCGGCCCGCTCACGTATTCAGAAGAGAGTGGCGAAGTGTTCCTGGGCCGCCAGGTCACGCAGCACAAGCAGGTGTCCGACGAAACCGCGCACGTCATCGACGTGGAAGTCCGGCGTGTCATCGACACGGCGTACCGCAAGGCGCAGAACATTCTCGAGACGAATCGCGACAAGCTCGATGCGATGGCGCAGGCGCTCATCAAGTACGAGACCATCGACGAGAACCAGATCAAGGACATCATGGCCGGGCGCGCGCCGAAGCCGCCTGCCGATTGGGATGACTCGGTCGGCACGCCGCCGTCGAAGCGTCCCGAGGGCGAGGCCGACGGCGGTACCAAGATCGGCTCGCCCGCCGGGCAGCACTGAAGTTCGTTTTAGCTGCCGCGAAGTCCGCTCGCCTGGTCGCGTGATCGCTTGCCGATGAACGCGGTTTCTCAGTGGCAGTGCCGGGATCGCGCTCTGGATCTCGGCGCGCCGGTGGTGATGGGCGTTCTCAACGTCACGCCGAATTCCTTTTCCGATGGCGGACGCTTCGCGGAGCGCGAAGCCGCTCTGCGTCAAGCGCGCCTCATGGTCGCCGAGGGCGCGGCCATCATCGACATCGGTGGCGAGTCCACGCGTCCCGGCGCAGCTCCCGTCGCACTTTCCGAAGAGCTCGCTCGCGTCATTCCGATCATCGAAGCCTTGCGGCGCGAGTCCGCGGTTTTCATTTCCGTCGACACCAGCAAGCCCGAAGTCATGCACGCCGCTTGCGACGCCGGCGCGGACATCATCAACGATATTCGTGCGCTGACGGCGCCGGACGCACTGGCGGTGGCCGCGGGTACTCGGGCCGGTGTCTGTCTCATGCACATGAAGGGCGAACCGCGGACCATGCAGGACGCGCCGCATTACGACGACGTACTCGCAGAAGTCGGCGCTTTCCTTGCCATCCGCGTGGCCGCGTGTCGCGCCGCCGGCATCGATGTCGCACGCATCGCCGCCGATCCCGGCTTTGGCTTCGGCAAGCGCGTCGCGGACAACCTCGCGCTGCTCAAACATTTCGGCCGCTTCGAGCAGTTGGGCGTGGCGCTCGCGGCGGGGCTGTCGCGCAAGTCCATGCTCGCGACTCTCACCGGCCGCAATCTCGAGCAACGAACTGCGGGCAGCGTCGCACTGGCCGCCATTGCGGTTCTCAATGGAGCGCGTATCGTGCGCGCCCACGACGTGGCCGCCACGGTTGACGCAGTCCGCGTGGCTGCGGCGGTTGCACAGGGAGCAGGTTTCGATGGCACGTAAATTTTTCGGCACCGACGGTGTGCGCGGTCGGGTCGGCGAACATCCGATGACGGTGGATTTCGCACTGCGTCTCGCCAGCGCCGCGGCGCGGGTACTCGCGCCCAACGGCGGTACTGTGCTCATCGGCAAGGACACGCGCCTTTCCGGATACATGTTCGAAGCGGCCCTCGAGGCCGGTTTCGTCGCGGCCGGTGTCAACGTGATGTTGATAGGTCCGCTGCCCACTCCGGGAATCGCATTTCTCACGCGCAAGTTCGAGTGCAGCTTCGGCATCGTCATCAGCGCTTCTCACAATCTCTACGACGACAACGGCATCAAGTTCTTCGACTCTGAAGGCGGCAAGCTCTCCGACGAAATCGAGGAAGCCATCGAGGCCGAGATCGACAACGGTCCGGTCACGCGCTCTTCGGTCGACCTGGGCAGAGCCTCACGCGTCGACAAGTCGCGTCGTCACTACCAGGACTTCTGCCGCGAATCGCTTCCCAAGGGCATGACGCTCGAAGGCATGAAGCTCGTGGTGGATTGTGCGAACGGTGCCGGCTACAAAGTCGTGCCGCGCACGCTCACCGATCTTGGCGCGGAGATCATTCCGATCGGCTGCTCGCCCAACGGCCGCAACATCAACGATGGCTGCGGTTCGACCGCACCCAGCCTGTTGCAGCTCACGGTACCCGGCGTGCGCGCCGCGGCTGGCATCGCCCTCGACGGTGACGGTGATCGCCTCGTCATGGTCGACGGACTCGGCCGCATCGTCGACGGCGATCAACTCATTTACATCATCGCCACCGCGCGCAAGCGTGCCGGAACGCTGAAAGGTCCCGTGGTCGGGACGGTGATGAGCAATCTCGGACTCGAAGTCGCGTTGCGTGATCAGGGCATCGAATTCAAGCGCGCCCAGGTCGGCGACCGCTACGTTCTCGGAATGCTGCGCGAGTTCGGCGGTTCGGTGGGCGGCGAGTCATCGGGGCATATCCTCTTGTTGGACAAGACCACCACGGGCGACGCGTTGATGGCGGCGTTGCAGGTGCTCGCGGTGATGCGCGAAACGGGGCAGGGGCTGGCGGAACTCGCCGCCGGAATGGCGCGCTTTCCGCAGACCATGATCAATGTGAAGGTTTCGAGAAAATTCGATCCGAAATCCGTCCCCGAGGTGGAAGACACGGTGCAAAGGGTTGCGCTGCGCCTGGGAAGCGAGGGTCGAGTGGTCCTGCGGCCCTCGGGAACCGAACCGGTCATCCGCGTGATGGTCGAGGCTCGCGACGAGACGGATACCATGCGTTGCGCCGAGGAAATCGCCGCCGTCGTGCGTCGCGTTGCGTCCTGAGGGGCGCGCCGCTATCATCCCGCCCCTTTTTTGAGCGGCCTAATTGGCAGCAATGGCTTCACAAATGCGCCGCCAGATCATCGCAGGCAACTGGAAAATGCACGGCTCGCGCGCGGAAAACGC
>DASYKM010000194.1:0-27779 GCA_035995425.1 Steroidobacteraceae bacterium | reverse complement strand
CAGGCCGCGATCACCAAGGAATTGGCTGAGATCGTCGGTGGCGCGGCAGCTGTCTAGTTAGAGGTTTACGACAATGGCCACAGGCAAGATTACCCAGATCATCGGCGCCGTCATCGACGTGGAGTTCCCGCGCGAGTCGATCCCGAACATCTACGAAGCGCTCAAGCTCAAGGACGTCGAGCTCACGCTCGAAGTGCAGCAGCAGTTAGGTGACGGCGTGGTGCGCACCATCGCCATGGGCGCCTCCGAAGGCCTGAAGCGCGGCCTGCTGGTGGAAACCACCGGCGCCGCCATTTCCGTGCCCGTGGGCCAGGCCACGCTCGGCCGCATCATGGACGTGCTCGGGGTGCCGCAGGACAACCGCGGTCCGGTCGCCGCCAAGTCCACGCTGCCTATCCACCGTCCCGCCCCGTCGTACGACGAGCAGGCCGGCGGTCAGGATCTGCTGGTCACGGGCATCAAGGTCATCGACCTGCTGGTGCCGTTCGCCAAGGGCGGCAAGGTGGGCCTGTTCGGCGGCGCCGGCGTCGGCAAGACCGTGAACATGCTCGAGCTCATCAACAACATCGCCAAGCAGTACTCGGGCCTGTCGGTGTTCGCGGGCGTCGGTGAGCGTACGCGCGAAGGCAACGATTTCTATCACGAGATGGCCGAGTCGGGCGTCATCGACATCAAGGACCTGCACAACTCGAAGGTCGCGATGGTGTACGGCCAGATGAACGAGCCGCCGGGCAACCGCCTGCGCGTCGCGCTCACCGGTCTCACGATGGCCGAATTCTTCCGCGACGAGATCCAGCCGAACGGCAAGGGCCGCGACGTGCTGTTCTTCGTCGACAACATCTATCGCTACACGCTGGCCGGCACGGAAGTGTCGGCGTTGTTAGGCCGCATGCCGTCGGCGGTGGGTTACCAGCCGACGCTCGCCGAGGAAATGGGCGTGCTGCAGGAGCGCATCACCTCGACGAAGACGGGTTCCATCACCTCGATCCAGGCCGTGTACGTTCCGGCCGACGACTTGACCGATCCTTCTCCCGCCACGACCTTTGCTCACCTCGATGCGACAGTCGTGCTCTCGCGCCAGGTCGCGGCGCTGGGTATTTACCCGGCCGTCGATCCGCTCGACTCCACCAGCCGCCAGCTCGACCCGCTGGTCGTCGGTGAAGAGCACTACAACACCGCGCGTGGCGTCCAGGCCGTGCTGCAGCGTTACAAGGAACTGCAGGACATCATCGCCATCCTCGGCATGGACGAGCTTTCCGAAGAAGACAAGCAGACCGTGTTCCGCGCGCGCAAGGTGCGCAGCTTCCTGTCGCAGCCGTTCAACGTCGCCAAGATCTTCACCGGCCAGGACGGCAAGATCGTCCCGCTGGCCGACACCATCCGCGGCTTCAAGGGCATTCTCGCCGGTGACTACGATCACCTGCCGGAGCAGGCGTTCTACATGGTCGGCGCGATCGAAGAAGCGGTCGAGAAAGCCAAGACGCTCAACTAAGGTAGATAGGCATGGCAACGGCAACCGCGAACACTATTCACGTCGACATCGTCAGCGCCGAGGGAGAAATCTTCTCGGGCGCCGCGTCCATGGTGTTCGCGCCCGGTTCGCAGGGCGAGCTCGGCATCGCACCGCGTCATGCGCCGTTGTTGACGATGCTCAAGGCCGGCGAAGTGCGCGTGCAGACGCCGGACGGTGCGGAGCAGCATTTCTTCGTCGGCGGCGGAGCGCTGGAGATCCAGCCCAACAAGGTCACCGTGCTGGCCGATACCGCGCTGCGCGCCAAGGACCTCGACGAGGCCGCGGCCCTGGCTGCCAAGCAGCGTGCCGAAGACGCGCTGCGTGGCGCCACCGACAAACTGGAACAGGCCCAGGCCCTCCAGGAGCTCGTGCGCATGAACGAGCAGATCAAGATGATCCAGCGTCTGCGCAAGGGCAAGTAGTTCGCGCAGATCGTTTCCCGTTCGCTGCCCGCATTCGCGTGGCGTCTAACCACCCACGCTAGCTTGTCGTCCGCGCACCGCGCGGCGCACACTCGCGACTCGAGACCGTATGAACACCCTCGCCAATTTCGAACTGGTCGGAAAACGCGCCTTCTATCGGCCGGTTGGTAACGTTACCTTCGAGCGCGCCGTCGAGATGGTCGCGGAAAGCATGGCGCTGGCCCGCTCGCTCGGCATGGCCGACGTTCTCGTGAACACCAGCGGGCTCACCGGTTTCGCCGCGCCGAGCATCTTCGCCCGGCACGCGCTCGCGGTGCGCTGGGCCGAAGTCGCCGGTGGATCCGGCCTGCACGTGGCCATCGTGGCGCGCCCGGAGCTGATCGACCCGGAGAAGATCGGCGTGCTCATGGCGCAAAACCGCGGCGTATCGGGCGATGTATTCACCACCGAAGCGGCGGCGCTCGCCTGGCTCGATTCGCGAACCGGCGCGTTTGCGACTATTCCCTAAGCCGCGGCTGGTTCCACCGCCCCGATGCGATGGAAACGTGGGGTACCTCTCATAGGTACTTTCCTCCACCACATATCGCCTGCCTTTGCCACCGCGTAGATTGTTAGTCGTGCAATTCGGGGAAGCGGATGGAAGAGATCAACCAGCTCGAGCGCAGCTATTTCCTCCTGAAATCGGGGGGCGGCGACTACCGTGAGTGCATCGAATGGGCGCTGGACCGCCTGCGCCGTGACGAAGAGGGCGACGACACCGACATCGTCTTCCTGGCCGCCTCCGAGGATCGCCAGGAAGTGCTGACCTTCGCCGAGCACGTCATCGAGCGCTACAGCGGCTACCAGGCGCTGGACGAACAGCTGGCCGCCGGCAAGTACCTCGTCGCCCTGCGCCACGACTACCTGCGCGGCATCGAAACCGTGCGCACACTCGAGAGCAAACTGCAGAGCCTGTACGAACGCCTGAAATTTCCGGGCTGGCTCAGTGTCCTGTGCCGCAACTGCCGGCACGCCAAGGAAGCGAAGCCCTATCGCGACCTGTTCGACAAGGAATTCGCCTATCTCGCGCGCCTCTGGGCCGTCGCCATGAGCCGCCACCAGTTCGAACAGCGCTACAACCGCGCGATCTCCGTTCAACACGACGCGCTATAAACGTTGCACGGCCGCGCCCCCGGCGCGAGCATGTGGCAATGAATGCCGGCAATTTTTCCGAGTGGCTGCGTGCCATGCGCGCGACGCTCGCGGGCGGTCCAGGCATGGACGTGGCCTGCGGCGATTGCGTCGGCTGCTGTACCTCGTCCTATTTCATCAAGGTGCGGGCCCACGAGAGGACGGCGCTGGAACTCATCGGACCGGACAATGTGCGGCCGGTACCCGGCGCCACCAATGGCAACATGCTCATGGGATTCGACGAGCAAGGGCATTGCTTCATGTTCGCGAATGGCGGCTGCTCCATCTACTCGCACAGGCCGGAGACGTGCCGCACCTACGATTGCCGCGTGTTCACCGCCGCGGGCCTGATCGCGGGCCCTGACAAGAGCGTGATCAACGAGCGCATCTCGCTGTGGCGCTTCGACTATCCGAGCGACCGCGACCGCGACGAGCACCGTGCCGTGACGGCCGCGGCGAATTTCCTGCGTCAGCATCCCGTTCGATTTCCGGGCGGCCGCGTGCCCTCGCGGCCGAGCGAGATCGCCGTGCTGGCCGTGAAGAGTTACCAGGTTTTCCTGAACGCGCCGTCATCGGATGCGGAGATTGCCGCCGCCGTCATCGACGCGTGCCGGCACTTCGATGCGGCCCATGCGCCGGTTGGCCCGGTTGCTTCGGAAAGTTAGACTCGCGCCCTGCAATAAGAACAGCGCTGGCGGGCGCCCGATTGCCCGGTTCACTCTTATATATAGGAGAGCGCGTGCGCAAATGCCGAAACTGCCGGGGCGGGTTGATCCGGCGCAATCCCGCGCAGTTGCTGGTCGTCGGGCTGATATTTTGCAGCTCGCTGTCGATCGCATTTTTCGCGCCGCTGTTCTGGGTACCCGGAATCATCCTGTTTGTGGCGGGCCTCTACCTCATCGCGTGGGCCACGCTCGCCCGGGGGATGTGGTGCCGGCAGTGCAAGACCTTTTCCATTCACAGCGAGGATTGAGCATTGCGCCAGTTCAACATTCAAACTGCGTCGAGCGCGCAGCAGATCGAGCGGTGTTTTCCGGTGCTCGCCGAGCTTCGCCCGCAACTCTCCGCTGATTCGTTCCTCGCCACGATTCGCCACCTCATGGAAACGGCGAATTTCGCACTGGCCTATCTCGACGACGGCGGCATCAAGGCCGTCGCCGGCTATCGAATCTCCGAGTGGCTGCACGCGGGAAAATACCTGGAGATCGAGGATCTGGTCGCAACCAGCCCGGCACGCTCCAGGGGCTACGGTGGCGCGCTGTTCGACTGGCTGGTGACGCAAGCCGCGGCGCACGATTGCAGGCAGGTGCGGCTGCTCTCGGGTGTCAAACGCATTGACGCACACCGCTTCTACCTGCGCAAAGGCATGATCATCGAGGCACACTACTTCTCCATGAATGTCCCGGCTGCCGGTTGAGCCATGCCTCGTTACGTCGCGCTGTTTCGCGGAATCAATGTCGGCAAGGCCAAGCGCATCGCCATGGCCGACTTGCAAGCGCTGTTAGGCAAGCTGGGTTACACCGACGTGCACACGCTGCTCAACAGCGGCAACGCGGTCTTCACGGCCGAAGCCGAAGCCGGCGCCAAGCATGCCGAGCGGATCCGGCAGGCGGTGCTGAAAAAGCTCGGCGTCGACGCGCTGGTCATCGTCAAGTCGGAAAAAGATGTGGCCGCCATCATCGCCGGCAACGAGCTGGGCGCCATTGCCCATGATCATTCCCGTTTGCTCGTCGCGCTGACCAACGAAGGCAAGGCGCTGGCGTCGGTGAAAGCACTGGCAAAGACCGCGTGGGGCGACGAGAAAATTCACGTCGGCAAACACGCGGCGTACCTGTGGTGCGCCAATGGCATCCTCGAAAGCAAGGCGGCCGTGGCCTTGCTCAAAGGTCTCGACAACACCGGGACCACGCGCAACTGGGCGACGCTCAACAAGATTCACGTGCTGATGAAGGAAGACTGACCTGGAGCCGCGGGACGCGTCAGTAGCTAGCCGCCTCCTGCTGGCGGCACTTCTGGCCTGCGCGCCGGCACTGGCAGGCGCGGATTCTTTCCGCGTCGAGAACTTCGTCATACACGGTTCCTCGGCGCGGGAGCTGCGTGCCGATCTCGCGCGGCTCGGGCCGATAGGCGAGACCGGGATTCGTGGCGATGCCTACACCGAATATCGGATTGCCTGGAAGTTTTCGATGACCATGAAAGACGGTGTCTGCCGCGCCGACAACGCCGCGGTCGATCTCGATGTCACCATGAGCCTGCCGAGCTGGGTGCCGCCGGCGGGCGTCGCGACGCAGCTCATCGCCACCTGGGATCGCTTCAGCGAAGTACTGCGCGAGCACGAAGACGGCCACCACCGGATCGCGATTTCCGCCGCCCGCGAAGTACGCCGCAAGCTGCGGGCGCGAACCCGTGCCGCCACTTGCGCGATGCTCAAGGCCAGGCTCAACGACACCGCGAACGCGGTCCTGGCCGAATACCGCGAACGGCAGCAGGACTACGACCGCGACACCGACTACGGCCGCGCGCAGGGAACCGGCGTGTTATGAAGCCTCCGCGACGGGCGGTAGATAGCGCCCGACGGCCGGCGACCGCCCCGACGAACGGCCGGCAGAAGCCGACCACGGACCTGCCCCGGTAAACGTTCCGAGGGTATATTTTCAACCCATGAGCCCCGGAAACGACAACCAGATCGACTGGACTGCGGCCGCAACTCCGAGTGAAGGCGTGCTGCCGAGCCTGTCGCGCCCCGCGAAACCGCGCGTTCCACCCCAGACCAGGCACAGTGTCATGGACACGTTGCTGGGCGAAAACAAGCTCGTCGCCCTGGACGCGGGCGGCAGCGATCCGTACAACGCGACCGGCCGACAGTTCCGCCGCTGATTCGCCTTGATTGACGCGGGCCGCTAAACTCGCGGCTTCATGAAACTCGCCGTCGTCATCCTCGCTGCCGGTCAGGGCAAGCGAATGAAATCCGATCTCCCCAAGGTTCTTCAGCCGCTCGCCGGCGTGCCGCTGCTGCGGCACGTAGTTAGCCGTGCCAGCTCGCTCGAGCCCTCGTCCATGCACGTGGTCTACGGCCACGGTGGCGATTCGGTGCGCGCCGCGCTGGCCACCGATAAGCTCCACTGGGCGCTGCAGGCCGAACAGCTCGGCACCGGGCACGCGGTCATGCAGGCCATGCCCAACGTCGCCGACGACGAGCTCGTGCTCGTCCTGTACGGCGACGTTCCGCTGATCCGCGCCGAGACGCTGCGGCAACTCATCGACGCCGCGGGCCCGAAGTCCATCAGCCTGCTCACGGTGATGCTCGACAACCCCGCGGGTTATGGCCGCATCGTGCGCAATGCGCGCGGCGCCATCCAGAAGATCGTCGAGCAGAAAGACGCCAGCCGGACGCAGCTGAAGATACGCGAGGGCAACAGCGGCATCATGGCCGCGCCCGCCAAACTACTGCGCAAGTGGCTGGGCAAGCTCGGGAACTCCAACGCGCAGCGCGAGTATTACCTCACCGACGTCATCGCCATGGCGGTCAAGGAAAAGGTGAAGGTCACGCCGCTGGTTGCACCGACGGCGGCGGAGACGCTCGGCGTCAATGACAAACAACAGCTCGCCGAGCTCGAGGCAATGTACCGCGCCGAGCGCGCGCGCGAGCTCATGATCGCCGGCGTGACGCTGGCCGATCCGCTGCGCATCGACATCCGCGGCGAAGTGAGCGTGGGACGCGATGTGTTCCTCGACGCCAACGTACTGCTCGAAGGCAAGGTCACGCTGGGCGACCGCGTGCGCGTCGGGCCGAATGTCGTGCTGCGAAACATGGCGATCGGCGCCGACACGGTCATTCATCCAAACTGCGTGCTCGAACAGAGCGAGATGGGTTCCGGCTGCAGCATCGGGCCGTTCGCGCGCATGCGACCCGGAACCAAGGCCGGCAACAACGTGCACATCGGCAATTTCGTCGAGCTCAAGAAGACGCAGATCGCCGATGGCAGCAAGGCCAATCACCTCACGTATCTCGGTGACGCCATCATCGGCAAGGGCGTCAACGTCGGCGCGGGCACCATCACCTGCAATTACGATGGGGTGAACAAGTTCGCCATCCACATCGAAGATGGCGCGTTCATCGGCTCGGGCAATATGCTGGTGGCGCCGCTGCGCATCGGCAAGGATGCCAACACCGGCGCGGGCAGCACCATCACCAAGGACGCGCCCGACGGAAGACTCACGCTGGCACGGGCCAGGCAGGTGACGCTCGAAGGCTGGAAACGACCGGAGAAAAAGCCAAAATGAATGGAGCACTGTGGGTCGAATTGAGCGGTGAGCTCATCATCGCGCGGCTGCGTGGCGAGCCGACGGTCGAGCTGCTGCGGGAATGCCAGGCGCAGGTCGTGCAGCTCGCGCGCGACGCGGGCCGCGTGAAAGTGCTCTATGACGTGCTGGAGATGCATCCGCCGCACGTGGACGTTCCGTGGTCGCAACGCGAGCTGGACGAGAGCCTTGGAGATCTTTACCTGCGGCGGGCGATCGTGGTGCCCACGGCGAAGCTGGCCTACCTCGCGCGCCTGGCGTTCGGAGAGGGCGACTACCGCGTGTTCTACAACGACATCGGCGCGGCCGTGAAATGGCTCACCGACACGCCGTTGCCGGCGCGCCTTTCCAGCGTGAAGTAACGCTGGCTCGAGCCGGCCTTTGAATCGCTGGCACAATGACGTCCATGAATCCCATCACCTTCGCCACGCTCGAGGTCTTTCCCCGCGAGCTTGAAAAACACTACGCGGCGTTCCCGGCGGAATTCGTGCACTGGGCGCCGCCGTCCTGGGAGGGTGTGCCGAGCGAGCAGTTCACCGCCATCGAACAGATCTGTCACGTGCGCGACATCGAGATCGAAGGCTATCAAGTGCGGTTCCAGCGCACGCTGGCCGAACAATCGCCGCGGCTGCCGTCGATCGACAGCGAAGCGGTGGCGAAGCAGCGCGACTACGGCCGCGCGGACGCCCCCACGGTTTTCGCCGCGTTTCGTGCGGCGCGCGCGCAAACGCTGGGCCTGCTGCGCGGTCTCGACGCCGCGCAGCTCGAACGCCCCGCGGTGTTCGAAGGCTACGGCCCGGTGACGCTGCGCGGACTGGTCCACTACCTGTGCAGCCACGATCAGCAGCACTTGGCGGGGCTGCAATGGTTGTTAGGCAAGATCGACGCGGCGTCGACGCACTCATGAAGCGCGCAGCTTTACCGGCGCTGGCCGGAGTCATGCTCGCCGGTGCGGCCTTCGCGGGCACCAGCTGGTGCCTGGGGATGGGCGGCCTGGGTCCGATCCGCGCCGGCATGACGGTGGAGCAGGTGCTGAGCCTCGCCGACTTCCCCGGTCTCGAGCGCAAGACAGCGGCCGGCGAGTGCTGGTACCTGCGCTATCACGGCGGGCCTGCGGACTTCGATCTCATGATCATCGGCGGCAAAGTCGTCAGGGTGGAGTTGAACGGCGCGTCGAAGCTCGGCACATTCGCGGGTGCGCGCATCGGTTCCACCGAGGCGCAGTTGAAAGTCATGTATGGCGCGCGTCTCGACGTTCAGCCTCACAAGTACGACGAGGCCGGCCATACCATCACCGTGAAATCTTCGGCTGGCGACTACGGCCTGCGTTTCGAGACCTCTCACGGCAAGGTCACCGCGATCCAGGCCGGTCCGTGGGAGCACCTGAACTACGTCGAAGGCTGCGGTTAAGATCGCAGCCCGGGAGTGCCAGATGCTTCAACTGCGACCCAACTGCGAATGTTGCAACACGGATCTCGCCGGTGATTCCGACGCGGCGTACATCTGTTCTTTCGAATGCACGTTCTGCGCACGCTGCGCGGCCGAGACTCTCAAAGGCAAGTGCCCGAACTGCGGTGGCGAACTGGTGCGACGTCCACGGCGCGCGGCGGACAAGCTGCTGAAATATCCGGCGTCCGCGGAACGCATCTTCAAACCCGAAGGCTGCGGTAAGCGCATTGCCTGAAACCGCGCTCATCTGTCGCACCCCGGAAGCGGAGCGCTACATCGCCCACCACCGTCAGCGGTTCGATCCTTCGGCGCGACGCAACGTGCCCGCGCACGTCACCATTCTCTATCCGTTCATGGCGCCGCAGCTCGTCGATACGGGCGTGCTCGCCTCGCTGCAGCGGGTTGCGGATTCGGTGCCTCGTTTCAACTATCGCATGGCGCGTACCGAACGCTTTCCGGTGGCGCTCTATCTCGCGCCGGATCCCGGCGATTTGTTCAGCGCGCTCATCGACGGGGTTTTTCGCGCCTTCCCGGACTATCCGCCGTTCGAAGGCAAGTTCGACACCGTCGTGCCGCACATCACGGTGGCCCATGGCGATGAGCCCCTGCTGTGCGAAATCGAAGTGGAGCTGCGCATCGCGCTGCCCGCAGGCGGTGTCGCGGCCCACTGCAACGAACTGGTGCTCATCGAAAATGCGAGCGGCCGCTGGGAAGAGATGCAGGCGTTCGCGCTCGGCGCGTCCTGAAAACCCGCGTCGTAACAGTCCCACAACAACCTTCGGCACCGTGCGGCAGCGCGCGACGCGCCCGCATGCTCCACTTACGGGCATGATTCGCAAACTCAGCACCGGAAAGTACCGCCTGTATTCGCGCAAGCTGAATCGCAGCACCGGCAAGCGCCGCAATCTCGGGACGTTCGCGACGCGCGCCGCCGCCGAGCGTCATGAACGCGCGGTGCAATACTTCAAGCGGCATTGAGAGATCGCGCCGGCGAGCCTAACAAGCACCGCGGCGTGTAGACTCGTGGCGTGAAAATCGCGATCGCCGAACGGCAGCCGGTCAAAGTTGCCTACCTGCGTTACACCGGTCCCCTCGGCGAACCACTGGGAAAATTCTGGCGTGGCACCGTCGCCCCGTGGCTCGCGGAGCACGGCCTCATCGATTGCCCGCGCTACGGCGTGGCCATCGACAATCCGATGACCACTCCACCGGAGAAATGCCGCTACGACGCCTGCGTGGAATTGCCGGCCGGCCTAACGTTGCCCGACGCCGCGGAGAAGACCATTGCCGGTGGCCGCTACGCCGTCACCCATTTCAAGGGTACCGGCGCGCAGATTGGCGAGGCCTGGGGCATGTTCGTGCGCACCGTGCTCGCCGACCCCGCCAATCGCCTCGATGCGGATCGCCACGGCTACGAGCACTATCCGCGCGGCGCGAACTTCGACACCAGGACCGGCGAGTTCGGCTGTGAGCTCTGCCTGCCTCTCGCGCGCTGAAGAAATGTCAGTCGAGCGAACTACCGTCGCCGGCCACGAGCTTCGTCGCGCCACGTTCGCGGACCTGCCGGCGATCGGCCCGTTGATTGCCGCCTCGGCACGCGAGCTCAGCCGTGGCGACTACACGCCCGAGCAGGTGGAAGGCGCGCTGCGCGGCGCATTCGGCACCGACACACAACTCATTCGCGACGGTACCTATTTCGTCATCGAAGCCGCCGATCGGCTTGCCGGTTGCGGCGGCTGGAGCCGCCGGCGCACCTTGTTTGGCGGTGATGCGCGCACCGACCGGGATGCCACCGAGCTCGACCCGGCCCGCGATGCCGCGAAGATCCGCGCATTCTTCATCCACCCGGATTTCGCGCGGCGGGGCCTGGGCACCCGGATGCTCGAGCGCTGCGAACAGGACGCGATGGCGCATGGCTTCACGCGCTTCGAGCTCATGGCGACCTTGCCGGGCGTGCGCCTGTATGCCGCGCGTGGCTATCTGCCGGGCGAGTGCATCGAGTGGCCGATCGCGCCGGGACTGTCGATTCCATTCGTATCCATGAGCAAGAGCGCAGGGCCACCACGATGAGCGTGCGCATCGTGCGCCTGGGCTCGGCACGCACCGCGCATGAAGGCACGCGTCTCGGCACGGTCCGGCGACCGCCGCGCGGGGTGCCGAAAAAGGATTTCGCGCGTCTCGATTGGTACGACGTCTGGTTTCCCGTGCTCGCGCCGAGCGTGCCGGTGATGAAACTGGCCCTGGGCGCGACCACCGATTCGCAATGGTCGGCATTTGCGCGGAAATTTCGCGCCGAAATGGCGGTACCCGCCGCCAGCCAGTCGCTCGACGTGCTGGCGGCTCTGTCGCGTCACGCAAATTTCTCGGTCGGCTGCTACTGCGAAGACGAATCGCGCTGCCATCGGTCGCTGCTGCGACAGCTGCTGGTTGAAAGAGGCGCGAAACTGGAGTAGCTAGTAGCCGATGAAACGAGTCCTGGTCGGAGTGATCATCGGCGCGCTGGCGTTGTTTGCCTGGCAGCGCACGCGACCACACGAGACGCCGGTGGAGCGCGAGGCCGCCAGGGAAGAGCAAACCGAAATCAAATTCGTCACCCGGGCGCCGGCGGCGGCCCCCGCGGCGGAGCCCGAAGCCGCGCGATTCAGCTGCGATGGCCGCGTGTACTGCTCGCAGATGACTTCCTGCGAGGAAGCAACCTGGTTTCTGCGCAATTGCCCGGGGGTGAAGATGGATGGCGACAACGACGGCGATCCCTGTGAGCAGCAGTGGTGCCGGTGAGTGCTAACATCCGCGCGATGAGAGCCTCAATCTGCCTCGCGGCGTTGCTGCTGCCGTTCGCTGCTCCCGCCGACGAAACGTTTCGCTGCGGCAAGTGGATAATCTCCAGTTCCCTGTCGGTGGGTGAGCTCACTGCGAAATGCGGGCAGCCCACCGCCCGCGCCAACGAAACGCGCGACGTCATGTCGCGCAATCGTAACAACGGCCTGCTGGTGAAGACCGGTGAGACCACGATCGAGACCTGGTCCTATGACCGCGGTCCGCATATCGCGCCCATGGTCGTCACCATCGTCGACGGTCGCATCAAGAGCATCGACCGGCAGAAGTAAGCTCCATCCATGACGCTCAAGATTCTCGGTCGAATCTCCTCCATCAACGTGCGCAAGGTGCTCTGGACCTGCGCCGAGCTCGATCTGCCTTTCGAGCGCGTGGAGTCGGAGCCCGCACTGCTCGCCCGCAATCCGAACGCGCAAGTGCCGGTGATCCAGGACGGCGAGTTCGTGCTGTGGGAATCGAACGCCATCTGCCGTTATCTCGCCACCAGGCATCCGCGCGCCACACTGCTTCCCACGGATTCCGAAGCGCGCGCGCTCACCGAGCAGTGGATGGACTGGCAGGCGACCGACCTCAACGCTTCCTGGCGCTATGCTTTTTATGCGCTGGCGCGCAAGAGTCCCGCGCACACCGATCCGAAGCTGATTGCCGCCAGCGTCGAGAGCTGGAACGAGCACATTCGCATTCTCGACGCGCATTTCCAGACGGGCGGCCAATACATCACCGGCGAATTCTTCACGCTCGCCGACGTGGTCGTCGGGCTGTCGGTGCACCGCTGGCTGCATACCGCCATGGAACGGCCGCACCTCGACGCGGTGCACGGCTATTACCAGCGCCTGTCGGTGCGGCCGGCGTTTCGCGCGCACGTGGACCCGCTCGTTCCATGATGGTCGGAATCCTGCTGTGCGTCGCCGGCATCATCTACGGGTTGTTAGGCGCGCTGCACGCGCTGTACACGCTGCTGGACATCCGCGATCCCCGGCGCATCGTGCCCGATGATCCGCTGGTGCTCACCGCCATGCGCGAGTCGAAGATTCGCCTGACGCGCGGCGAGTCCACGGTGTGGGAGGGGTGGGTGGGCTTCAACCTCAGCCACAGTCTCGGCGCACTGATGTTCGCGGCGGCCTGCTTCATCGTCGCCGCCTGCTTTCGGATATTCGCGTTCTCGCCGTGGGCGCTGTTCGCCCTGGCCGCGGTCAGCGCCCTGTACCTGCTTCTCGCGGTCCAGTACTGGTTCCGCATCCCCATCGTCGGCACCGCCATTTCGACCGCCTGCCTGACGGCCGCCTGGATGCTTTACCTCCTCTAAGGTGTTGATTTCCAATACCTCGGGCACCGGGCAACGACCGTATGTGAGCGGGGTATCAGATACCGCTGTCGGACCCGTTTTGCCGGTGCGATCCGCCGTCCGGCTCAGGCACACTAGCGCCCCCTTCAAGCCCTGT
The DNA here is from genome assembly GCA_035995425.1 of Steroidobacteraceae bacterium. GTDB lineage: Bacteria > Pseudomonadota > Gammaproteobacteria > Steroidobacterales > Steroidobacteraceae > CADEED01. Next base: position 14,646 of record DASYKM010000194.1, on the reverse strand, counting down.
GAGCACCTAAATGTGCGGCATCGTCGGAGCCATCGCTGAGCGCAACGTCGTCCCCATCCTCATGGAGGGACTGCGTCGCCTCGAATACCGTGGCTACGACTCGGCGGGCATCGCCGTTCTCAATGGCACCGCCAAGCTCAAGCGCCTGCGCACGGTCGGCAAGGTCAAGATGCTGGAGCAGGCGATCGAAGCCGATCCCACGCACGGCCAGGTGGGCATCGCGCACACGCGCTGGGCCACGCACGGCGTGCCGTCGGAACGCAACGCGCATCCGCACATCTCGCACGACGGCCTGGCCATCGTGCACAACGGCATCATCGAAAATCACGAAGAGTTGCGCGAAGAGCTCAAGAAGGCCGGTTACGCGTTCACTTCCGAGACCGACACCGAAGTCATCGCGCATCGCGTGCACTTCCACCTCCAGTCGCAGAAAGACCTGTTCAAGGCGGTGCGTGCCACGGTTTCCGAGCTCGAGGGCGCCTACGCGCTCGCGGTAGTCAGCGAGACCGAGCCGGGCCGCATCATCCTGGCGCGCGAAGGTTGCCCGGTGGTCGTCGGCCTCGGCGTCGGCGAGAACTTCGTGGCCTCCGACGTCGCCGCGTTGCTGCCGGTGACGCGCCGCTTCATGTTCCTCGAAGAAGGCGACGTCGCCGACATTCATCGCGACTCATACAAGGTGCTCGACAAGAATGGCGACACCGTCGAGCGCCCGATCCGCGAGAGCGAGCTGTCGGCGGATGCGGCCGAGAAAGGCCAGTACCGCCACTTCATGCTCAAGGAAATCCACGAGCAGCCGCGCGCCGTCGCCGACACGCTGGCCGAGCGCGTGGCCAATGGCAGGTTGTTAGAGGCGGCTTTCGGACCGACCGCCACCGAGATCTTCAGCCGCACCGAGCACGTGCACATCATCGCCTGCGGCACGAGCTACCACTCCGGCGTGGTGGCGCGGTATTTCATCGAGCAGATCTGCAAGCTGCCCTGCACCGTGGAGATCGCGAGCGAATACCGCTATCGCAATCCGGTGGTGCCCAAGAATTCGCTGTTCGTCACCATCTCGCAGTCGGGCGAAACCGCCGACACGCTGGCCGCCCTGCGCCTCGCCAAGCAGGCGGGCTATCTGTCCTCGCTCGCCATCTGCAACGTTCCAGAAAGCTCGCTGGTGCGCGAGTCGGAGCTCGTGATGCTGACGCGCGCCGGCCCCGAGATCGGCGTGGCGTCGACCAAGGCCTTCACCACGCAGTTGACCGCGCTCAGCCTGCTGGTGATCGCGCTCGCCAAGCATCGCACCGCCGATGCCGAGCGCGAGCGCAGTCTCGTGCAGCGCCTCATCGAGATTCCCGCTCTCATCGAAAAGACCCTGACGCTCGACCCGATCATTTTCGAGCTCGCCAAGCGTTTCGCCGACAAGCATCACTCGCTGTTCCTGGGGCGCGGCGCGCTGCATCCCATCGCCATGGAAGGTGCGCTGAAGCTCAAGGAAATCTCCTATATCCACGCCGAGGCCTACCCGGCGGGCGAGCTCAAGCACGGCCCGCTGGCGCTCGTGGATGCCGACATGCCCGTCATCACCGTTGCGCCTAACAATGACCTCCTCGAGAAGCTCAAGAGCAATCTCATGGAAGTGCGCGCACGCGGCGGCGAGCTCATCGTGTTCGCGGATCCCGATTCCGGCTTCGTGTCGTCGGATGGCGTGACCGTCATCCAGATGCCCAAGCACGTGAGCTACTTCCAGGCCCCGGCCGTGTACACCGTGCCGCTGCAGCTGCTCGCCTACCACGTCGCCATCCTGAAGGGCACCGACGTCGACCAGCCGCGCAACCTCGCGAAGTCCGTCACCGTCGAATAAAAGGGGACATTCCTGTTTTCCAGGAAATAGGATTCGCCTCGAGTCGGTCGTGACCATCAGCACCTACCTGCCGTTCCTGCTGCTGCTCACGGCGGTGCTCGGGCTGTGGATGCATCGCTCGATCTGGATCGCCGCGCTCGCCGCCGCGATCGTCACCGGCTACTTCTCCGGCGCTCTGCACGACCTCGCCGCCCTCTGGATCGCGCTGCTCGCGGCGCTGGCAATCGCCTACCAGCGCGTGCGCGCGGCACCAACCAAGCCCGTTCCGCAGATGCTCGCCGGTCTCGCTTTTTTTATTTACGCCCTGGCGATGGGCCTCGCGCTCCTCCCGGGCTTCAATCGCGTCGAGCTGGTCGCACCCGTGGTGCTCTCCGCCGGCGCCGCGCCCTACGCCATCGCCGTCGGCTTCCCCAAAGTCGTTACCGGCATTCTCATTCTCGGGCTCATCAATCCCGTGCTCGTGCGCTCATGGAGCGAGCTCGGCCGTGTGCTCGCGCGTGCGCTGCCCGTGTTTGCAGTCACCGTGGTCGTGGGAATCGGAGTCGTGGTCCTCATGGGCTATTCCAGCTTCGCCCCCAAGTGGACGGCGATGTTCCTGTTGTTCGCGCCTATCAACCTGTTCTTCACCTGTCTTTCTGAAGAAGCCTTCTTCCGCGGCTTCGTGCAGCAGGAGTTGTCGCGCGTGGGATCGCGCCCGGCGTTGGCCGCGGGCGTTGCGTTGGTCGTCGGCGCGATCCTGTTCGGAGCCGCGCACTTCGCGGGCGGGCTCACGTACATGATCGCCGCCGCCATTGCCGGAGCCGGCTACGGCTGGGCATACCTGCGCACCGGACGCATCGAAGCCGCGATGGCCGTGCACTTCGGCGTGAATGCCACGCACTTCCTGCTGTTTACGTATCCCCGCATCGCCTGACCCGCGAGCAAGAACGCCAGGCGAGCATTCGCCTAGACTGCGGCATCAACTGTTCGAGGAGGCATTCGTGAAAACCACCGCTGCACTTTCATTGACGCTTTTCCTGGCCCTATGCGCGGCGGATCACGTTGCCCTGGCACAGCAAGGTCCCGCGCCCGACCCCGCCGCGGAAGCAAAGGCAATCGAAGTTTCGGAATACGCCACCGTCAAGAAGGTCAGGGGCGTTTGCCACCGGCTCAGGGGCGAAGAGATGAGCGATTCATTCAGGATCGGCGAAGTGCTCGAGCCCGGCGACATTCTCGATCTTGGAACCAATTGCGTGCTGACCGTGGCAGTCGAGAGTCACAAGACCAGAGTGCTGGACGCAAGACACGGTCGATACTTCCGCATCGAAAAGGGTTAGGAGCCGCCGCGCTCGGGCGTTCGAGGAAGACATCGCGCGCCCCATCGGCATGCAGGACTGGAAAATCGACGCGCAGCCGGTGCGCAATGACACGGGAGAGTCGGCGCACCCCGCGCAGCACTTCGTCCTGTCGACGCGCGACATGGCGCGTATTGGCGTGCGCGAGCCGGCTGGTGCGGCGGCGCGATCGCGCGAGGGCATGACGCTGGTCGCGCGCCGCTCACGGCGGCGGCGTCGGCTGCAGCGCGCAACCCACGATCCCGCAGATGATCACCGTTTGGCCATCCGGCGTGACCACCATCTGCACGGAGTCGCCGCTCGTATAGAAGCCGTTCGGGTTGTTGGCGAGAGCGATCGGCGTGCCGATCTCCACCAGCTGTGAATCCGTTCCCGGCATCGTCACGTTCGCGCTGAAAGTGCGCAGCAGCCCGACCGGCTGCGGACCGTGATTGAGGTCACCCTGGTCGTAGACATATAGCCGCGCTCCGTCGGGGCTCATGACCTCCGCGGTGGTCTGCACGCCGGCCCAGCCGATGCGCTGCAGGTTCTGATCGACGACGGTTCCTTGCGAAGCAAACCGCGTCCCGTTGAGGTTCGCGGAACCCTGATCGAAATAATTCCAGCCGCCGAACAGCGGTGTCGACTGCACGCTCGTCCAGGTTTGCGCCGACGAGTCGTACATGCCGACATTGCCGTACTGGCCGGTGACCAACACCTTCGATCCGTCACCGCTCGCGATCGCCGCGGGCGTGTCGAGCTGGATGCGATTCACCGTGATCGGCGTGCGATTCGTCGCCCCGAACATGATCGGCGGCAGGTAGCCCGAGCCCGGGAATTTTGTGCCGAAGACGAAGTTGCCGTCGTTCGAAAGCACGAACGACCACGCGTTGCTGTCGACTGTCGTCGTTCGAAGTGTCGCGAGCGTCACCGGGTCGAGATCGAGCAGGTAGCTCGGCTGGTACAGCGTGCGCTTGAGCGCGACCAGCCGCGAGCCGTCATGCGAGAGGCGAATCTGACTCGCAAACTGGTTGTCGACGCGGCCCGCCGGCACCCACGCACCACCCACGTACTCATAACGCAGGATCGCCAGGGTGTCGTTCGCGCCCAGTGAAAGCGCGAAGGCGCGCCGCTCGGCGTCATAGACGAGACCTTGCGGAAAGATCGGCGGTGTGAACGGATACGGAATCCACGCCACGGGATAGTTAGGTATAGCGACGGCCACCAGCGTGCCAGTGAACGGCGTCGCCGAGGCGTTGAGAGAAACCGGATAGCTTCCGGCCGGCAGCGCGGGGAATGCCACGCGCAGCTCGGTGGCGCTGACATACGTCACGGTGCTCGCGGGCGTGGCGCCGAAGCGAACCGACGTGGTGTTCGTGAGTCCATGGCCTCGCAGGATCGTGGTCCCCGCGGCGCCCGCCGGCACCGCGCGCGGCATCACCGTATCCGAGTCGACCACATCGCCGACCGTGTAACGCACGTTGATCGTCTGCGGACTGCCGCGAATGTCGCTGTTTCCGGAACAGCTCGAGCTATTGAGGCAGGCGCGGACGCGAAATGAACTCTGGAAGGTGCCGCTGCCCATCACTTGCGGCGTGGGGACCGTGACCACCAGGTGGCCGGAGGTTGCGGAATCGACCTGCACTTCCGGCACGGTGAAGAACGAGCCCGCCGGAATCTCCACGTAGATATAAAGCGTGCCGCTGGCCGCCCCATTTCCCGTGGGGGTGACCGAGCCGATGATGGTCCTGCTGAGTGCGATGGAGTCGAAGGGCGCGGTGGCGCTGAATTCGATTGAGGTTGCGTCCATCCCGATCTGGAGCGGGCTCGATGGATTGCCACCGCCTCCGCTGCTGCTGCTTCCGCCGCTACCTCCGCCGCCGCCACCACACGAGCTGAGCGCCACGAGGAGGAACGATGCAACTACTGGGGAAATCTGGATTCTGGGCACAGTGCGCAAAATCCTATGTCAGGCGCAGGGGCGAAATCCAGCGGCGATTCGCCAATTCGGGCAAATGGTCGCGGGCCCAATTTCTACGAATACCCTGCGCTTGCCAAAGCTAGACGCCTTGCGGACATCGCGACGGCCGGCGTCAAGTCCTGGCCGAACGCACTGCAGTTCTCGGGGTAGTGTGCGCGCCGAAGCCCTCGCCTGATTGCTACCCAATTTGGGTTATACGATACCCATTATGGGTATGAAGAAAAGCGAACGCTCGACGTCTCCCAAGGGCGGCGGGCTGGCCGACGCTCTGTTTGCAGCTACGCAATTGAAGGTGCTGCAGTTGATATTCCTTCATCCCGATCGAAGCTTCTTTGCCAGCGAGCTCATAGCACTCGCCGCTTCGGGGTCCGGTGCCGTTCAACGCGAGATTGCCCGACTTGTTGAAAGCGGTCTGGTGAGTCAGACCGTCGTGGGGCGTCAGCGTCACTACCAAGCCAACGCCGATTCACCCATATTCGATGAGCTTCGCGGAATCATCGTCAAGATAGCCGGCATCCCCGATCGATTGAGCGCCGCGCTGCGGCCGCTCACAAACCGTATCGCATTCGCGATCCTGTACGGATCGATTGCAAAGGGCACTTCGAAAAGCGGAAGCGATATCGACGTCCTGATCGTGGGTGACGGAATCAAGCTCGAAGAGCTGCATTCGGCCTTCGAAAGCACGGAAAGGACGCTACGGCGCAAGATCCATCCAACGCTATATTCCCTCGAGGAATTCAAGCGTCGTCAAAAGAGCAAGAACCCGTTTCTCATGAAGGTGCTTGGTGGAGACACAGTGCTCCTGAGCGGGAATCCAAATGCCGTCCAAGCAGCTATCCAACCTCGAAAGAATCGGAACACTGAAGTCTGAACCGCCTGCGAGGGCGGAGTTCGACGGTTTGGTTCGCTCGGGGGTCGGTCAGGTTCAAAGACAGCACTAACAACTCACTCAGCCGTGACAGCAATTTCGACCTCGCCTACAACGCGGCACATGCGCTGGCACTGGCCGCGCTTCGATGGCACGGATTTCGCTCGGAGAACCGCTACCTCGTGTTTCAGTGTCTCGAACACACGCTGGCGTTCGAGGCGAGAGAATGGCGGGTTCTCGATGAGGCGCATCGGAAGCGAAATGTCGCGGAATACGAAGGTGAACTCGACATCGATGACGCGCTGGTTGATGCACTGATCCGTGCGGCGAAGGAAATAGAGAAGCGGATTCGCGCGCTCAAGCCACTGGTATGACGATTCGGCGACGTGCGGACATCGAACGCCCCCGATCAATTCAGTTTGACGACCTTCGCTTCCAGGTCGTGATCGCTGGAGCCGGTGATCTCGACGTCGACGAATTCGCCCAGCGGTAGTTTGCCGCCCTTCACGATGCGCACCACGCCGTCGATCTCCGGGGCATCGGCCATGCTGCGTGCAACGGCGACAGTTCCATCGATCGAATCCACCAGCACTTCCAGGCGATGCCCGACTTTGGTGGCGAGCTTAGCCGCGCTGATGCCGGCCGATTTCTGCATGAACCGCGCCAGGCGCTCTTCCTGAATCTCGGGGGCGACATGCGGCGCCACGTCGTTCGCCGCCGCGCCGGTCACCGGCGAATACTTGAACGCGCCCACGCGGTCGAGCTGCGCTTCGTCCAGCCAGGCCAGCAACTCTTCGAACTCCGCCTCGGTCTCGCCGGGGAAGCCGACGATGAACGTCGAGCGAATCGTGAGATCCGGGCAAACCTCGCGCCACGCCTTGATGCGCGACAGGGTTTTTTCCACCTGGCCCGGACGACGCATGCGCTTCAGCACAGTCGGGCTGCCGTGCTGGAACGGGATGTCGAGGTAGGGCAGTACTTTGCGTTCCGCCATCAGCGGGATCACGTCGTCCACGTGCGGATATGGATACACATAGTGCATGCGCACCCAGATGCCGAGCTCGCCCAGGCCGCGCGCCAGATCGAGGAAACGCGTTTCGTATTTCTGCCCGCGCCACTCGGCCTCGGCATAGCGGATGTCCACTCCATAGGCCGAGGTGTCCTGCGAGATCACCAGCAATTCCTTGACGCCGGCGCGCGCCAGCTTCTCGGCTTCGCGAAACACTTCGTCGATCGGCCGGCTGGCTAACAACCCGCGCATCGACGGAATGATGCAGAAGCTGCACTTGTTGTTGCAGCCCTCGGAGATCTTGAGATATGCGTAGTGGCGCGGCGTGAGGCGGATGCCCTGCGGCGGCAGCAGGTCGAAGAACGGGTCGTGCTTCGGCGGCAGGTGCTCGTGCACCGCGCTCATCACATCTTCATAGGCGTGCGGACCCGTGACCTTCAGCACCTTCGGGTGCCGCTCGAGAATTTTCTCCGGCCGCGCACCGAGGCAACCGGTGACGATGACCTTGCCGTTCTTCTCCAGCGCCTCGCCGATCGCGTCCAGCGATTCATCCACCGCCGAGTCGATGAAGCCGCAGGTGTTCACCACCACGACATCGGCGGAGTCGTAGCTAGGCGCAACCTGGTAACCCTCGGCACGAAGCTGGGTGATGATGCGTTCGGAATCCACCAGCGCCTTCGGGCAACCGAGGCTGACGAATCCGACTTTTGGCTGGCGGCGGCTCATGAGGGGGCGCAATGGTACACGCGGTATGACCGCGGTGCGACAAAGCGCTGACATATGCCAACTTGGCGTCAAATCATCGGGTCCTATCGCTCGCTCCGGGTCGCGCCGGAGCCTGATTTGGACCCGCACGGCACCAGCAGGACGTCAAGTTCGATAACTCATTCAGATCCGCATTTACTCAGGAAAAATATTACGAGAAGGGTGAGACCACTTGGGCGGTCATGACAGATACATCTTGCCGTCACCGGAAAGGACTCTCTACGTGAAATCGCTTCGCATCGTTCTCAGTACCCTTGGTTTGGTCGCAATCGCGTGTGCATTGCAGGGCACATTCATCAGCCAAGAGGCCCACGCCGCAAACGGGCAATGTGTCTGGGAAGGTGGAGCGGGCGCGCCAGCGTTTGCCTCGTGCGCGAACGAAGATTGCATGGGAAGCGGAGGGCGTGCCGAATGCACGAACGTCAAGCCATTCGCGTCCGCCTCATATGCCGACTCCCAGGTTGACGACCAGAAGTTTCAGTATCACAGCTGCTTCGGAAACGGGCTCTGGGCCGCTCACTGCGTCGCTGCTGGCGGCGTATGGAATGGAAGCACGGCGGTCTGCTCTGCGCTTCCGCCAGCCTTCGTCGGTAACTCGGCCACTGCCAACAATGAGTCGAGCGCCATATCGACCGCCGATGCCATGTTCAGTTCTCTGAACCAGCCGCTCTGCTCGGTGAGCAGTGTTACGGACACTGGCTGGGATACCAACATCGGAGCGTCTTCGTGTTGGGGCGGCGGGCCGCAATATACCAATGGGCTCCTAACTAGCGCCAAACGCGTCAAGACGGCGAACTATACCTGCACCGATACTTCCACGGACTCTGTGCGAGTCGAGTTCCTCAAGATTCGCGACGTGAAGTGTCCGGTTTCATATCTGACCCGCACCACTTCCGGCGGAGTGATGCAGTGCTTCAGACCGGCGGCGCCGACTCCCCCGCGACCTTGCTGCGACGGAAAGGACAAGTTCAAATCTGACTTGCGCGGCAATCCGGTTTCCATGCTCAGCGGTGCGAAGCGCGAGACCGAGGTCGACTATCCGGCCCGCACCGCGGGAGGCGTCAGATTCGAGCGCTACTACAACAGCAATGGCTACTTCCGCATTCCGGGGGTCGTTCCCACGCCGCTCACGTCGGAAGACTTCTGGAACCACAACTACGCCACCAGGCTCTACGCGATTGCCGGGAATCCGACTCTTTCGGCCGTCGTGCGACGCCCCTTTGGCGCGATTCAATACTTCGATGGTGGCGGAGCCGACATCATCAACCGGGATGGCGCCGCCGATCGTCTGCAGAGCATATCCGGGATCGGCTGGAACCTGACCCTCGCCAACAAGGACGTGGAGTCTTTCGATCTCAGCGGCCGACTGACATCCATCACCACGCGAGCGGGGGTGGTCCAGACTTTGGTTTACGACACCGGGGGGCGGCTCGCCACTGTCACTGATACTTTCGGATCGCAACTGGCGTTTGGTTACGACACGAGCAACCGCCTCGCATCGGTTACGCTTCCCGGCACGCAGACTATCTACTACGCCTACGACTCTCTCGGCCGCCCGACCACGGTTACGTACCCGGACTCGACCACGCGCCAGTACGTTTACGAAGACCCCAAGGGGGCGTGGCTGCTGAGTGGCGTGATCGACGAATCCAATGCGCGGTTCTCCACGTTTACCTACGACAGCGCCGGCCGCGCCATCAGCACCGAGCACGCCGGTGGCGTCGATCGATACACGTTTCAGTACGGCGTAATCGATATTTCGAGCATGAGCGTCACTGCTACTGATGCCTTTGGTTCGAACCAGGGAGCGACCTTCTTCAACACCAATGGCGTGTTCAGGCTTGGCTATGGTGGTTCGTCGCAGGCAACGCGCGATTTGCCTTATCAAGGCTTGGGCTACGACGCGAACGGAAACGTGAGCGCGAGAGCCAGCTATGCCATCGACGCGTCAGGATTCTTGCTCTACACGAGCTATCAATACGACCTTGCGCGCAATCTCGAGGTTTCTCGTACCGAAGGTCGCAAGACCATCTCCGGAATTTTTTGGACCTCGCCCGCCACTCGAACCATCACTACCCAATGGCATCCGACGTTCCGAAGCCCCACGCAAATCGAGGTTTATGCCGGCGATACCGCGACGGGGACTCCACTGCGTCGGACCACGATGACGTACGACACCGCGGGCAATTTGCTCACCCGCACGGTTACGGACCCCACGGTGACGCCCAACGTTTCGCGAACCTGGACCTACACCTACGACTCGTACGGCAAAGTGCTGACCGACGATGGCCCGCGTACGGACGTGAGCGACCTCACTACCTACGCCTATTACAACTGCACGACCGGCTCGCAGTGCGGACAATTGAACACGATCACCAACGCGCTGGGCCAGGTGACCACGTACAACTCATATAACGCCCATCGTCAGCCGACGCAGATCACGGATGCGAACGGTCTCGTGACCAGTCTCGCCTACGATCTGCGCCAGCGAGCTGTCGACCGCTGCCTGGGTTCTACCCTTCCCGGGTGCTCGGGCGGTGAGCTCACCCACTTCGAATATTGGCCGACGGGTTTGCTCAAGAAGGTCACGAACCCGGACGGCAGCTTCATTCAATATACCTACGATGCCGCGCATCGATTGACCCAGATCGACGACGGCGCACTCAATAAGATCGTTTTCACGCTCGATCTCATGAGCAATCGCACGGCCGAAAACACGTTCGATCCAAGCAATGCCCTGAAACGCACGCACACGCGGGTGTTCAACACACTGAACCAGCTCTGGAAAGACGTGAACGCGGCGGGCACGGCGAATGCGACCACCGTATTCGGCTATGACAGAAACGGAAACCAGATTTCCGCGAATGCGCCCCTATCGCGCAATAGCACCACAGCGTATGACTACCTGGAGCGCGTCTCGCAGATAACCGATCCCGCTTCGGGCAACACGTACTTTGGGTACGACGTCAACGACAATCTCACCTCCGTAACTGATCCACGATCTCTGACGACTAGCTACACGTACACGGGCTTCGGCGACCTCAAGACGCAGACCAGTCCGGATACCGGCCTCACCACCAACACGTACGACTCCGGTGGCAATCTCAAGACGAGCACTGACGCACGCAATGCCATCACGACATACACCTACGACAAGCTGAATCGTGTGGCGACGGCGGCGTTCAAAATCGGCAGCACCACCGACCAGACCATCACGTACACCTACGATGCCGGCACCAACGGCAAGGGACATCTGACGGGCGCGAGCGACGCCAATCATTCGCTCTCGTGGACCTACGACGCCAAGGGCCGAATAGTTGGCAAGGGCCAGACGCTTGGCACCGTTACCAAGTCCGTCGGATATGGCTACAACGCCTTCGGCCAGCTCGCCTCGTTGGTACTGCCTTCGGGCCAGACCCTCGCCTATGGCTACGACGCGAACAACCAGGTGACCTCGGTCACGCTCAACGGCTCGCCGAATGTCACGATCGTCAACAACATCACCTACGACCCCTTCGGCCCCATCAACGGCTGGAGCTGGGGCAACGCGACGACCGCGAGCCGCACCTTCGACGGCGACGGCAAGCTCACGCAGGTCACGAGTTCTGGTCAGCGCACGTTCGGCTATGACGATGCATTCCGCATCACCGCGGCCAATGACATCGCGACACCCGCGAACTCCTGGACTCTGGGCTACGACATCCTCGATCGCCTGAACTCGGCCACCAAGCCCAGCACCACGATTGGTTACACGTACGACGCCGATGGCAATCGCCTGACGCAGACGGGTACGAGCTCGAGCACCTACACGATCCCGGGAACGTCCAACAAGCTGAGCTCGACCACCGGCGCGCTGGTGCGCACCTACACCTATGACGCGGTCGGCAACGTGCTCACGAGCGGCGCCACGACGCACACCTACAACAATGCCGGACGCATGAAGACTGGCAAGCTGGGCGCGGCGACCGTCACCACGTATGTCTACAACGCGCTCGGGCAGCGAGTGAAGAAGTCCGGCGGCGCGGCGACCACGACGCTGTTCATGTATGACGAAGCGGGGCACCTCGTCGGTGAGTACAACTCGACCGGCGTGCTGGTGCAGGAGACCGTGTGGTTAGGGGACATCCCGATTGCGACCATCCGTCCAAAGACGCCGAGCGGAGTCGACGTGTTCTATGTGCACACCGATCAGCTCAATACCCCCAGGAAGGTCACGCGACCGTCCGACAATCAGCTTCGATGGAAGTGGGATCCCACACCGTTTGGTGAGGGCACGCCCAACGAGAATCCTGCCTCGCTCGGCGCATTCAAGTACAACCTGCGCTTCCCGGGCCAGTACTTCGACAACGAGACCAATTTCAACTACAACTACCTGCGTGATTATGATCCTGCGGTGGGACGCTTTATCGAATCTGATCCGGCTGGAGTCAACGACGATCTGAATACATATGCTTACGTTCATGAAGACCCAGTTGCGAGCTCGGATCCATTGGGCCTCGGTCGTGCGACAGGCAATCCCGAAAAGTACAGCGGGAAAGCCTGTGGAAGTGGTTGGAATTTCACCCTCGTTCCAGACAGCTTTCGCGGGGTTGTGAGTTTTACAAAGGCGTGCAAGAACCATGACAACTGTTACGGAACTTGCGGCGCCTCGAAGAAGAACTGTGACGACAAATTCCTTCAAGAAACATTGGACGCCTGTGCGAAGGCGCTCGGTGCGGGAACGAGACTCGCAGGCGCCTGCTATGTCCAGGCTCATCGGTACCACGACATGGTCGATAGATACGGAGACACGGCGTTTCAAAACGCTCAGGAGAGCGCATGCAAGTGCAACAAGAATTGAATCCAGGAGAACAAGATGAACGCTAAGTTTCTCGCATTTGTGTTGAGCTTCATCGGGACGGCGCTTGCCTTATGGGTCGCGATCTTCAAGCAAGCTCATCCCTCACTTGATTTTGAAAATCTCGTCGAGATTGCCGGGCCATGGTTTCTGCTTGATGTGCTCTTGTTGTGCTTTCCTTGGTACCGCGGCGTTTCTTTAGCCGCTGCCGCAATGCTTGCATTCGAACTCTTTATCTTTTGGGGAGTATTCATTGGTCCGAAGAGCTCGACAGATGCAATTGCGTATGTTTTCAAGCCCTTCATTCAACTTCTCGTTCTTCTTCCGGTCGGCCTCGTGGTCGGTCGGGTTCTAGACAAGCGCTCACACCTTCAGAGCTCGACCTAACTACAACTACTTCAGAGACTACGATCCGGCGAGTGGGCGATACGTCGAGAGCGATCCAGTCGGTCTCGGTGCAGGCATAAACACGTTCGGCTATGTCGGTGCGAATCCAATATCAAATTTTGATCCGTGGGGGCTCGACTACCTCGAATACACAGGTAGACACATGAACTACTATCCCGGCCGGCGCGGAATCGGTCGCAAACAGAAGCCGCTATTCAGTTGCGCGGCGACGTCGGGAACATTGCAACAAGTCGCCGCGGCTGGGGGAAAGCTGGGGCCGATCCCTGGAGGCCAGTATCGAATTGACTTGACGCGCGACCCAGGGCGAATTGCTGGGTACGACAACCTGCACCTGAATTCGAGCAGCGGCATTCAACAAATCCCACCGGGCGAACCTGACAGGCCTCACGGCGACATGCGTTACCTGTGGGGAGATTGGCGCATGCGTCTCGAAAAAGTCGATGTGGATTCGCAGCGAGACAACTTCTACATCCATAACTCGCACAAGGGCGGAACTAGTGGATGCATCGAGACATGTGACGAGCTTCTCGACTTGATCCTTGACTACGCCAACCGCAACCCATCTATCGATGTATTCGTCAACTACACGACACCCTATACGCGGGGCGATACCTCGCGGTCGTACAGTCGCCAATAGAGCTTGGAGCTTCCGTATGAAACTATTCACTCAACTGTTCGCATGCTGGTCACTCCTCGCTCTTTGCGCCTGTACCCGAGCCACGGAGCCATCGGAACAATTCGAGCTGCGTGAACCGGGGGCACATCTCTCGCTTGAGCTGCGATCAGATGGAACCGCAGTCTTCAATCGTGAGCTGAAGGACGCTTCAGGCGCCTCCTCAAAATTTCGCTCTACCAGCGGCAAATGGACAAAATGCGTTGTTGATGGAGCCCAAAAATCCGAAAAGGTGCCAGCACTTGAAGAAACGACATGCTTCATCGTTGAAGTAGTCGGCACCGATGAACAAGGCGAAGCTCGCTTCGGGATGAATTTTGTTCGAGAAGGAAATTCGCTTACCCAACTGATGGAAAGCGGACCCACGTTTGTGCTGAAGAAGACTGACGCCGCGAAACGTCCGTAGAACGCCTCCGTGTCTTCGCGTCTAGACGAACACACTACTGGCCTGACCTGATTTCCCGGACACTGCCTACGACACTACTCGTGCGCATTCCACCGGGTTCTTAGTTGTCGCGCACCCCCCGAGTAGATCGCGCGTTAAACGCAGGATGCGCATGCCGCATCAAAGAGTTCAGTGTCCGTGTCGTTCACCTATGACCAAATGAAAAAGACCGCTCTAGCATTTCTCGTCTTCTCCTTCTTCTTCATCTGTATCCAGAGTTTCGGCAAAGACCTGCGAGTCGAAGAAGTTACCTTTGCCAGCCACGGCGCCACGCTCTCCGGCTCGATCGTGTTTCCGGAAAATCAGCCCGTGCATGCTGCGGTCGTCTTCATCCACGGCTCAGGAAAGCAAACCCGAAATCTGGGGCTGGCGGAGCGATTCGCCAGCGAAGGCATCGTGGCGCTGGTCTACGACAAGCGAGGCGCGGGAAAGTCTGGCGGTGTGTACGAGAGTGAGCAGAGCGTCAGCGAAAAGAATATCGCGCTCCTGGCGGACGACGCG